>JAAYEL010000100.1 GCA_012728755.1 Tissierellia bacterium
ATGGTATTGCCAATAGAATGACATATTTCGCTCGCGAAATCTTCCTACTTTGGTTCTCGTTTAAAGTCACTTGATTAAAACAAAGTGCAAAATTGAGGTAATATACATTTTACCTTTATAACTATTGACATGATTATTAAATATTGCTAAAATTGTTAGGTACCTAATCAATGGAGGGGATATGAATAATCAAAGAAGGCATATAGGACGTAATATTAGAGAGGTCCTAAATATGTTTAGAAGAAATATTGAGTATGCAGCTAATGAATCGGGCATCACTGTGGTTCAGGGCAGATTGTTACACTATATAAATGTGACAGGAAAAAACAAAGAGGTCTACCAGAAAGATATCGAGACAGAGTTTAATATAAGGCGTTCATCAGCTAGTGAGATGCTTCAAAAGCTTGAGAATAAAGGACTTATAGTTAGATTAGCTGATCCAAAAGACAAAAGAGTAAAGAAAATCATATTAACTAATCGTGGTGAGAAACTAGAGAATACTGTATTTAGCCAGGTTTGTAATTATGAAAAAGAGTTAGTAAAGGATATACCTGAAGAGAAAATCGATATATTCCTTGAAGTATTAGACAGTATAAAAAATAATTTAGAAAAAATATAGGACAAGGGGGTTATATGATAAAAACTTTATCAAAATCGATAAGAGAATTTAAAAAAGAATCAATTTTATCTCCTATTGCAGTAATTCTTGAAGTAATATTTGAGAGTATCATGCCATTTTTGGTAGCTAGATTAGTTACTGATATCGAACGTGGTGGCAATATGAATGATATATTGATGAGTGGATTGCTAATTCTTATTATTGCATTCTTATCATTAATTTCTGGTGCATTAGCTGGTAGATGGGCATCTATTGCATCAACTGGATTTGCCAGAAATGTAAGATCAGATATGTTTAGAAACATTCAAAAGTTCTCATTTGGTAATATCAACAAATTTTCATCTTCATCACTGGTAACTAGGATGACAACAGACGTTAATAACGTTCAAATGGCATATATGATGATAGTAAGAGCAGCATTTAGATTCCCAATTATGTTGGTATTCTCATTTATTATGGCGTATATCATGGGAGGTAAAATGGCATTTATTTTCCTTTTTACAGCACCTATTTTAGCTATAGCGCTAGGGATTATAATATCTACAGTAATGCCAAAATTCAGAGCAGTGTTTAAGAAATATGATAATTTGAACAATTCGATACAAGAAAATATAAAGGGTATTAGGGTAGTAAAATCATATGTACATGAGGCATATGAGCAACAAAAATTTGATAAGGCTGCAGATGGATTGAAAAATGATTTTATATCGGCTGAAAGAATAATAGCATTAAATACACCGATATTTGAACTGATGTTAAATATTGTTATGTTCTTTGTATTATCAGTTGGTTCATATGTGGTAATCACATCAAAGGGAGTAGACTTTAATGTAGGCCAAATGTCTGCATTATTAACATATTCATGGTCAATTCTTAATGCTTTGATGCTTTTATCAATGATTTTTGTGATGCTTACTATCGCTCAAGAATCAGCTAGAAGAATTACAGAAGTTTTAGAAGAAGAATCAAGCCTAGTAAATCCGCCTAATCCAATCTATGAAGTTAAAGATGGTTCTGTAACTTTTAAGAATGCTTCATTCTCTTATGAGAAAAATGATACTTGTGAAGATTTATGTGGAGTAAACTTAGAGATTAAATCAGGAGAGACTGTTGGTATCATTGGATCTACTGGTTCATCAAAATCTACTTTAGTTCAGTTAATACCAAGACTTTACGATGTAGATTTTGGAAGTGTTGAAGTTGGAGGCGTGGATGTTAGAAAATATGATCTAACAGCATTAAGAGATAGTGTAGCTTTAGTTCTTCAAAAAAACATCCTATTTTCAGGCACTATAAGAGATAACCTAAAATGGGGTAACAAAAATGCTACTGATGAGGAAATTATCGAAGCTGCCAAACTAGCCCAAGCTCATGATTTTATCATGGGATTTGAAGAAGGTTATGACACTAATATCGAGCAAGGTGGTACGAATGTATCTGGTGGACAAAAACAAAGAATCTCAATCGCAAGATCACTTCTTAAAAAACCAAAAGTTTTGATACTTGACGATTCAACATCAGCAGTAGATACAAAGACAGATGCATTAATCCGTCAAGGGCTTAAGAGTTATCTACCTGATACGACAAAAATAATCATCGCACAAAGAATTGCTTCAGTTGAGCAAGCAGATAAGATTATAGTTCTTGATGCAGGAAAGATAGATTCGATAGGCACACATGAACAACTTCTTGAAAATAGTGAAATGTACAAAGAAATCTACATCTCACAAACGAAGGTAGGTGACGATAATGCATAGAAGACATCATCATACAAAAAAGAAAATAGACTTTAAGAAGTTAGGTAAACTACTTAAGATGCTTTTCAAGTCATTTCCAGTAATACTTCCAATTGCTTTAGTAGCCATCTTAATAACTTCAGCTGTAAGGTCTATTCCTTCAGTATTTATGGAGCGAGTTATATCGATAGTTGAAGATAATTGGATGACAGGTAACTGGGATGCAGCTTATCCAAGATTAGTGGTACTTCTTAGAAATATCGCAATCTTATATGTTATATCTCTAGCTACAAGCGTTATTTACACTCAATTAATGGTTAATGTCACACATGGATTTAGCAAGATTTTGAGAACAAGAATGTTTTCATTAATGCAAAAACTTCCTGTTAGATTTTTTGACCAAAAATCTCATGGAGATATCATGAGTCATTATACAAATGATATAGATACGCTAAGACAGTTTATATCACAGACATTGCCACAAACATTATTCTCATTGGTTATGGTAATTTCGGTACTTGGTATCATGCTTTACTACAGCTTATGGTTAACACTTGCAGTACTATTTGGATTTTTACTAATCATGCTTGTGACAAAATTCATAGGTGGCAACTCAGCAAAATTCTTTAGAGCCCAACAAGCTTCTGTTGGTAAGGCTGAAGGACTTGTTGAAGAAATCATGCATGGACAAAAGGTCGTTAAGGTATTTAACCAAGAACAAGAAGTGGTAGATGAGTTTGAAAAACTAAATGAACAGTTATTTCAAGATTCAAAAAGAGCAAATACTTTTGCCAACATATTAATGCCAATAGCTGGTAATATCGGAAATATCGCATATGTACTAGTGGCTATACTTGGCGGTGCACTAATCATATTAAATGTACCAAATGTAAGCATCTCAGGTGCTGCGATAAGCATAAGCATCGTAGTTCCATTCCTAAATATGACTAAGCAATTTATGGGTAACATAATGATGCTTTCAAACCAAATCAATGCTGTTGCGATGGCGATGGCTGGTGCGGATAGAATATTTGACATGATGGAACAAGAACCAGAATCAGACGAAGGCAAGGTAAGATTAGTTAGAGCAATCAAAAAAGGTGACGTACTAGAACCACATGATACACATACAGGACTTTGGGCATGGAGTATCAAAAATGACGACGGTTCATTCACATATAAAGAACTTAAAGGAGATGTTGTCCTTAAGGATGTAAACTTTGGTTATGAACCAGATCAACCTGTTCTAAAAAACATCAACCTATACGCCGAAGAGGGCCAAAAAGTAGCCTTTGTAGGTGCCACAGGAGCAGGAAAGACAACTATAACAAATCTTTTAAACAGATTCTATGATATAGATAGTGGCCAAATCACATATGATGGCATAGATATCAAGCAAATTAGAAAATCTGACCTAAGAAGATCGATGGGTCTTGTACTACAAGATACAAATCTATTCTCAGGAACAGTAATGGAAAACATCAAATATGGTAACCTTGAAGCAACAGATGGCGAATGTATAGCAGCTGCTAAAATCACAGGAGCACACTCATTCATTTCACGTTTACCACAAGGTTATGACACATACATCGATGGAAACAACGACTCATTATCACAAGGTCAAAGACAGCTAATCTCAATCGCAAGAGCAGCCGTACTAGACCCACCAGTAATGGTCCTAGACGAAGCAACATCATCAATCGATACAAGAACAGAATCAATAGTTCAACAAGGTATGGACGAACTTATGAAAGGCAGGACAGTATTTGTCATTGCCCATAGATTATCAACAATCCGTAACTCCGATGTCATCATGGTCCTAGATAAAGGCGAAATCATCGAACGAGGCAACCACGAAGAACTATTAGAGAAAAAAGGAAACTACTACCAACTATATACAGGAGCATTTGAACTGGAATAGACAACCCAACGAATGCAAGCTTCAGAATGAAGCGAAGCATGAGTTGTAGGTGGTCTTTCTGCAAAGATTTCGAGGTGACAACGAGCCGCAGGCGATGTTGGAGCCCGAAAGCGACTGCTGAGTAAAATTTCTCCAGGGGCAAAATTTTATGTCCTAACACTACGATAGCAAAGCGAAGCTTTCTATTTATAGGCGACCAATCTTTAGATTGGTCGTTTTTTTAATGAAGTTTCTGGTCTGCGGATTCCTCGCGTCGGATTTTCTGATGAAAAGTTTAAGTTGGGATGCAAGAGTTAATTTCGAATTACAAGGATGTATATAGTCAAAATGTAGAACAAGAAGGTAGATTTCGCTTTGCGAAATCACCCAATATAGGTAAGGTAAAAGAAGCTTGCGTACGCAAGCTTCTTTTTTTTAAGCCATGTATTTTAACCTGAACATTTGACGAAAAAAAAACATTGACATTAGTTAATCGATAAGATAACATAATGTTAAGAAAATGATTTTGGGTAGCGGTGGATAAAGCATTTTGGAGGTGTTTATGACAAAGACTGCAAAGAAATGGTTCATGTTAGCTCTACTAGCTATATTGGTAGTGGTGACAATTTTCATATTTCTATCTAGCAAGAAGGTCTCTGGACTAGAGATTTTTGATGACAAGATGGAGATATCACAGATGAGTGTTTTAACATTTGAAGAGGATGGACCGAAAGAGAGTTTTACCGTAGATAAGATTGAATCAGACGATAAGGAGCAAATTATTAAGTTGCTTAAAGAAGCCGAATTTAAAAAGTATGATAAGAATCTGAATTCATGGACTAAGATGTATACGATTACAGCTATGGGATATAGCAGCGACACTGTCCATTCATATATCATAGAAATCATGGATGACTCTATTGAGGCGGGTTTGATTGGTATTAATAAAAATGGTAGCGTTCATCAAGAAGGTGGCAAGGATTTGAGGCAAAGATACATCCTTGAAAAGGATGATTATGATAAGCTACTTAGCATATTAGTGAAATATGTTGAATAATCAGGCCACTTATAGAGAATTTAGATTATTAGAAAACTTCTTAAAGTAAAATATTACATTGCGATGTAACAAGTCTCTAAATGTATACAAGTCCAGTTAATTAAACTAAATTTAAATCTAATTTATAGAATGCGCAAAAACAAAAACTCGAAACTAGTATTAAAGAAAGGAAAATTAATGAAAAAATCAAATATTTACTTGATTACTTTGCTTTTACTGTCATTGATTCTATCATCTTGTAATCAGACAATGGATGTAAAAAAAGGACAAATCATTGAATTACAATCTTCAAAAGAGGTTACAAACAAAAATGAGATATTAGAGATATATGAAAAAGACAAATATATTTCTAGTAGATTTGAGCTTAATAACATAGAATCTATAACGATTTCGGACAAGCATCGTCCGGGGTAAATCATCAAGACAATTCATCAGAAAAGGGATACATACCTAAAGATAAAATGCGACTTACATTAATTAAAGCGAAAGCTCCAAACGGGTGTTATGATTTTTTACTAAAAGCAGAATGGTTGACACTTCCATTAGTTTCATCTAAGGATACAATAGCCTTTTCTTGGAGCAATGATCATACCATTTTAGAAGAAACGCTCGACTTGTACTATTCAAACGGTAAAATAGATAGAGATAAAGGTGCGCTCGTAGGTGGGACTCCTAACAAATCAACAGGAAGAGTTTTTGATATGACTGATCCTACAGGTATCGTACAGAAAGCTTATTATTCTATGAGGCTTAGTATAAATGGGACGAGTTTATCAAATGTATATGGCGGATATGCGCACAAGACTATAGGGGTTGGTAGTGTAGATATTAGAGTTGATGGGACGGGAGCCCTATCATTCTCAGGGGGTCCTACTCTGAAATTTGATGAGATGAATATTAAGACCTATTTTAATAATTAGATAAAAAAGAGATCTTAGGATCTCTTTTTTGATTAAAGTTAAAACTTGAGGACGAAAAAAAAGGACAAAACCCCCCAAGAAGCGCTAAAAACCTGAAACTTGGGGGGTTATCTGGTGAAAAATTGCCCCCCAAGAAGTGCTAAAAACTCGAATCTTGGGAGGCCACTCGTCAAAACATGATGAAGGATTTCGCCCAAGCAAAATCCACCTTTTATCCAAGAGAGTTTCATTTTACTAGCGCTCTCTAAATTTTGTGTGAATTATCAATATTGTGTTTTCATTTTAGTTAATTTGAATGTATAATAACATTAGAGGTAATATTATGGCGGAAATTGCAGTAAATAACATTAGCAAAAGTTACGGGATTAAGACGGTTTTCACGGATGTGAATTTTCATATAGATTTGGGAGATAAGGTAGGGATAGTTGGCGCGAATGGCGCTGGAAAGACTACTTTATTTGACATACTTTCTAAGGTACAAGTGCCTGATAGCGGCGAAGTATATATTAAGAATAATGTTAAGGTTGGATATATGTTACAAAATGTGACCATATCAAGCGAGAAGTCCATGTTTGACTATATGCTTGATGAATTTGATCATATTTTTGAAATGGAAGATAGACTAAATGAATTAGAAGATAGACTTAAAGAGTCTAGAGATGTTGAAGTTATTGAGAAAACAACACTTGAATATAATAATTTGTTAGAGAAGTTTTCTGATAAGGGCGGATATTATTATGAGTCACGTATAGAAGGGGTCTTGAAAGGCCTTGGTTTCGACAAGGAGAGGTTTGGAGATAGCGTTAATAGTTTAAGTGGTGGCGAGAAGTCAAGGCTTGGATTGGGCAAATTAATGCTCTCAAATGCCGATGTGCTTTTACTCGATGAACCTACAAACCATTTGGATATGGAAGCTATAGCATTTGTAGAGCAATATTTGAGGGATTTTACAAAGATAGTTATCATAATTAGCCACGATAGATTCTTTTTAGATAAGGTCGTAAACAGGATATTTTTGATGGAAAATAATAGGCTTTATGTATATAACACAAACTACACTCAATTTATGAAAATGAGAGCGAAGGATTTGGAAGTAGCTAAAAGAGCTTATGATAATCAGCAAAAAGAAATCGAAAGACAAGAAGAAATAGTAAATAGGCTATCCAAACAGGGTGGTTCACTTAGAAAAAGAGGGATATCGCAGTCTAGATCAAGAGAGAAACTTCTTGATAGGATGAAACGTATTGAAAAACCTAGCTATTTTGATGATAGGATGAGCTTAGCATTTACTCCAAAAAGAGAAAGTGGAGATGACGTATTGGCGGTAAGAGATCTGACGATGGGCTTTACCGAAGAAAATCTATTCGAAGATATATCATTTGACATATATAAGGGTCAGAAAGTTGGTTTGATTGGGGGCAATGGAACGGGAAAGACGACATTGTTTAAGATAATATTGAATAAGCTTAGGCCAAAAAGCGGACGAGCAGACCTTGGTGTTGGAGTATTTCCTGAATACTTCGATCAACAACAATCAAATCTATCATTGGATAAGACAGTAATTGATGAGATTTGGGATGATTTTCCTTCGATGACACATTATGAACTTAGAAGCTATTTAGCTAAGTTTATGTTTATAGGAGACGATATATTTAAGACTATAGATCAGCTAAGCGGTGGCGAAAGAGCCAGGATCACGCTACTAAAGCTTATGCTTTCAGCATCGAATTTCCTATTGATGGATGAGCCGACAAACCACTTGGATATCGATTCAAAGGAAGTGTTAGAAGAGGCGTTAAACTCCTATGAAGCATCGGCATTTATCATCAGCCACGACAGGTATTTTCTAAATAAGGTATGTGACAGAATCATACTTTTGAAGGATAAATCAATTGAAGTATTTGAAGGAAATTATGACTACTACATCCAAAAGATTTTGGAAAGACAGGCAGATATCGAAGAAGATGTGGCTGTAAATAAGACTCAAAAGACTAAGGAATACAAGAAAAATAAAGAAAGTGAAAAATTGGTAAGAAAGTTAAAAGCTGATATTAGGACTTTGGAAAATGACATCACCGATTTAGAAAATAAGATAGAAGAACTTCATCAAAGCTATATGGATCCAACTATTTATGAAGACCATGAGAAGGCGTTGAGCGTTCAAAAGCAAATAAGCGATTTAGAAAAGGAAAAAGAGGTAAAATGGGAACTATGGGAAAATCTCATAGAAGAAAGCGAAAATATGTAAGAGTTATAACATTTGTTAAAATTCGAAAACATTTTTGTTGACTTAGACCCTAAAAAATGATAAAATTTATGCATAAGAGGTCATCTTATGTAAAATGGAGTGAGTATGATTACTACTAAGAGAATTTTATCGTTATTGCTGGTTTTGATAATGGTATTGGCATTAGCATCTTGCGGTAATAATGATACTAAAAAAGAAGAAACACAATCAAATACTACAAGTGAAAATGAAAATAGTGAGATAGAGAACATTTCACAAAAAAGAGCATTAAGAAAAATCTCAATGGTAACAGATTTTGTCGGGTTGGAAGATAATTCGATAAATGCCGATGCCAGCAAAGGATTAAATGAGTTTGCTGAGTTAAACCAAATTGAATCTGAGATTAGGGTACCTTCAAGTGAAGGAAACTATGAAAGAGAGCTAAATAATCTGGTTAATGGTGATTCGGATTTTATCTGGATGATTGGATATGCTTTTACGGATTTGGCTAAAAGCTATGCGATTGATAATCAAGATTTACGATTTGCTATTGTTGAAAGCACATATAATGAAAAAAATATGCCCCATAATCTAACATCGATTATGTTTAAGATGCATGAAGCTTCATATCTAGCGGGCTATGTGGCTGGATTAAGCACTGAAAGTCTCAAAGTAGGCTTTATTGGAGGTATCAAGGGAACTATCATAGACCAATATGAGTATGGCTTTAGGGCTGGGGTTTTTGATGCAGCTAAGGAACTTAAAAAAGAGATTAGCGTAGATGTTCAATATGTACAGTCATTTTCAGATAAATCAAAAGGTAAGCAATTGGCTAATTCGATGTATGAACAAGGCGTTGATGTTATCTATCAGGCAGCTGGACTTTCAGGAGTCGGTGTTATCGAATCTGCTAAGTCTAATAAAAAGTATGTGATTGGCTCAGATCAAGATCAATCTATCTTATCTAAGGAAAATGTATTAGCTTCAGCGATAAAAAGAGCTGATGTGGTGGTGAAGGACATCTCTACGAAGGCTAAAAACAATGAAGATATAAGTGCTAAAAGTTTTGAGTATGGACTAAAGGAAGGTGCGGTAGGTATCGTATTATCTTCAGGAGAAAACTCAATTTTGAAGCAAGGAGTATATGATAAGGCTATTAAAAAACAACAAGAGATAGCTGATGGTAAAATCGTAGTACCTTTTAATGAAAAATCATTTGATAGATATCAAAAATAATTTTACAAAAGGGTGCGAAAGCTCCCTTTTTGTGTAGATGACCATATATAAAAAGCAAATATAATTCAGAAACTATTGGAGGTTATCATGGAATTAAAAGAAATCTTATTAACGGTAGACCACACTTTACTTAAGCAAGACGCTACATGGGAAGATATAAAGCAAATATGTGATGATGCGATTGAGTATGGCACTGCATCAATTTGTATACCAGCATCATATGTAAAAAAAGCAGCTGAGTATTGTAAAGACAAGATGGTTGTTTGTACAGTAATTGGTTTTCCAAATGGATATAGCACTACACCTGTAAAAGTGTTCGAAACTAAGGATGCTATAGCAAATGGAGCTAAAGAAATTGATATGGTTATCAATATAAACGAATTGAAAAATAAAAACTATGATTTTGTTTTAGAAGAAATCAAAGCAATCAAAGAAGCTTGTGGTGATTTAGTGCTTAAAGTAATCATCGAGACTTGCTTATTAACTGAAGAAGAAAAAATTAAGATGTGTGAGATAGTTACTGAATCTGGAGCGGACTACATAAAGACTTCTACAGGATTTTCAACAGGTGGAGCTACATTAGAAGATATTCAATTATTCGCTAAACATGTTGGTCCAAATGTAAAGATAAAAGCAGCTGGTGGTATCTCAAGCCTTGAAGATGCAGAAAACTTTATAGAAGCAGGAGCGTCAAGACTGGGCACTAGCAGGATAGTAAAACTAGTTAAAAACGAAGAAGCAACAGGATATTAATATGAAACTTAAAGAACAAATTAAAATGGCCATGGATAATATCAAGATGGCTTATACACCTTATTCAAACTTTAAGGTGACAAGCGTTCTTGTGACAAAATCCGGCAAGACATATACTGGAGTAAATATAGAAAATGCCGCTTATACACCGACAATATGTGCGGAAAGAACAGCATTTTACAAGGCTGTAAGCGAAGGCGAAAGAGAATTCGAAAGAATCATTATCATGGGTGGAAAAGAAGGTGCCATCACAGAATTAACAGCTCCTTGTGGAGTTTGTAGACAGGTAATGATGGAGTTTTGTGACCCTGAAACTTTCGAAGTCGTATTAGCGATTAATGAAGACGAATACGAAGTATTCACTTTGAAGGAAATCCTACCGATGGGATTTGGTCCTTCAAATTTGAAATGAGGTAAGTTATGAGAATGTATGATTTAATTCATAAAAAACGTGAAGGTGAAGAACTAACAAAAGAAGAGATTCAATATATAGTTAAAGGATATGTGGATGGTAACATCCCAGACTATCAAATGTCTGCGCTTCTAATGGCGATTTATTTTAAGTCCATGAATGATGTAGAGACTGCAACATTTACAAACGAAGTGGCTCATTCAGGAGAGATGATCGACCTTTCTCAAATCGAAGGAGTTAAAGTTGACAAACACTCAACTGGTGGCGTTGGTGATAAGACAACACTTATCATCGCTCCTATCGTAGCAAGCTATGGAGTAAAGGTAGCTAAGATGAGTGGTAGAGGACTTGGACATACTGGTGGTACAGTTGATAAGATGGAATCAATACCAGGTATGCAAACTACAATTGATAACAAAGATTTTATAGATATAGTTAATAGAGTTGGAGTAGCAGTTATCGGACAATCAGGTAATTTAGCACCAGCTGATAAAAAGCTTTATGCTTTAAGAGATGTTACAGCAACTGTAGATAGCATCCCACTTATAGCGACATCAATAATGAGTAAAAAACTGGCTGCAGGAAACGATGCCATCCTTCTTGATGTAAAAACAGGAAGCGGTGCATTTATGAAAACTATAGATGATTCAATCGAATTAGCAAAAAAGATGGTATCTATAGGAAAGCATGCGGGTAAAAATACAGTAGCCCTTATAACAGAGATGGATATACCTCTTGGAACTATGATAGGCAACAGCCTTGAAGTTAAAGAAGTAGTTAAGACTCTTAAAGGCGAAGGTCCAGAAGATTTAACGCAAGTAAGCATAGATTTAGCTGCAAATATGCTATACTTAGCAGGTAAGGGAACTATCGAAGAATGTAGAGAATTAGCAAGAAAAGCTATAGAAAATAATCAAGCATATGAAAAATTCCTAGAATTTGTAGAGGCACAAGGTGGCGATATTACCTACCTAGAGGATTTAGAAAAATTTGAAAAAGCTAAATTTACAAAAGAAGTTAGATCCACAAAAGAAGGTGTTATTCACCATATGGATACAGAAATGATTGGAACTGCTTCAGTAGTACTTGGAGCGGGTAGAAAGACTAAGGAAGATAACATAGACTTTGCAGCAGGAATAGAGTTAGTACTAAAGACTGGAGACAAGGTAAAAGTTGGAGATACTATCGCCATATTGTATACTAATAATGAAAATAGTCTTGATGAGGCATATGATATGTTATTAGAAAGCTATACGATCAATGATGAGAAAATCGAATTAAAGCCATTAGTTCTTGCTAGAGTCACTGAGGATAATGTAGAAAGGTTTTAGTGATCAAAATGAATAAAAAGGGAAATAGACGTAAAGAGATAATCAAGTTACTACAAATGAGAAATGGTGTTACTATCAAAGAGTTAGCTGGACTTTTCAACGTATCAGAGATGACTATTAGAAGAGATTTACAAGTTCTTGAATCAGAAAGCTTTGTGAATCTAGTTCACGGAGCAGCTATATACAACCCTCAAAGTAACTCAGATAAGATGATAAAGGAATACAATTTAGTTACTGCAAAAAGCAGAAATAATGAATCAAAAAATAGAATAGGTAAATTTGCTGCTGGACTAATAGAAAATAATGACTATATCATCATTGATACTGGCTCAACTACGGAACGCATCATCCCAAATGTAGGGATAGATCGAAAATTTACCCTTTTATGTTATGGTTCAAATATCATGCTATCAGCTATATCAAAGCCAAATATTAAGCTAATCATGGGTGGTGGAGACTACAATCCAGAAACTATGATGTTTACATCCATCTATAATACTGACTATATCAGCACAGTTAGAGCTACAAAAGTATTTATATCAGCAGCAGGAGTAGATGAAAAGTTTGGTGTCACATGTATGAATTCATACGAGATAGATGTAAAAAAAGCAGCTATGAGCTCATCAGTTGAGAAAATTCTTGTATGCGACTCATCAAAATTCGGAAAAGTAACAAATGCATACTTCGCAGAAGTTGAAGAATTTGATATGATCATAACCGACAAAGACCTAGACCCAAAATGGGAAGAAATCATAAACGAAAAGAAAATCAAATTAGTAAAAGTATAGAAAAAAGGACTGGTGACAGTCCTTTTTTCATGTGAGTAAATAGGCTTAAGTTGTAGCTAAGATATGTTTAATTAGAGCTGATTTCTTCTATATTATGAATGATGATATTGGATGGCGCTTCTCCATCATTTACTATTATGAAACTAATTCTCCAATTTGAACTTAAAAGAAGATTACCGAAGTATTCAGGATTATCGTCTTCTTTTACATGATAGCTTACATTTCCGGTTATTTCTTTTAATGTAACTACCTTATCTTCAATATATGTAACCTTTACCCTTCTAGTGATTATGTCTTCTTTAATAGGTTCTGAGTTAGAAACGCATGCAGTGACTTGCTAAATCACACTATAGCTCAAAAACTCAGGTCATCTACATTTCAGCCATTACTACTCCTAATAAAACCCGAAAAAAAAAGGACTGTTTCCAGTCCTTTTTATTTTTAATTATTGTTCGATATATTCGATCTTTACATTTGCCATTTTGTCAGCGAATGATGTTGGATCTGGATTAGATATATCGTTAGGAATGTTAGAAGCTAATCCATTTTCATCAGCAACTAATTTAGCATATACAGCATCATAGTCAGCTTGAGTGAAAGTTTTGAATCTTGAGAAGTCATCAGATATTTGAACACCATCAGCTTCTACACCAAGATTAAGGCTTTGTCCACCAGTGAATTTACCATCAACAGCTGATTTTGCTGCATCGTAAACTGATTTTGGTAAGCTCTTCATTGCTGAAGTGATTACTTCTGGTCCCATTTCTTTTTGGTCTACGTCAACACCGATCATCTTTCCACCATTAGCTTGAGCAGCGCTCAATACTGAAGCAGCGATACCGCCACCACATGAGAAGATAACTTCAGTGCCACTTCCATACCAAGAAGAAGCCATTGTTTGGATTTCTGGTTTTGGTTCAAATGATCCTGTATAGTTGAATTTAACTTCAACATTAACGTTCATTTCTGTAGCTGCATGGTTTGCACCAGCGATAAATCCATGACCGAAACGGATAACTGCAGGAACTGCAACCCCACCCATGAATCCTAATTTAGTATAACCATCTTTAACAGCTGCATATCCAGCTAAGAAACCAGATTGTTCTTCTTTGAATAAAACAGAAGTAGTGTTTTCACCTACTTTATAAACAGCTGCATCTGCAGTACCTTCGTTTGGTTGGAAGTCAACTGCGATAAACTTAACTTCTGGATATTCATTTTGAGCTGTACCAACAGCAGTTTCGAATAGGAAACCAGGAGTTACTATAACTTTTGCACCAGCTGTAATAGCTTGGTCAATAGCTTGTTTGTAGATTTGGTCTCCTTCACCAGCTGGTCTAAGATATTTAGCTTCAACGCCAATTTCTTTAGCTAGTTTTTCTAAACCTTCATAAGAACCTTGGTTGAATGATTTATCATCAATAGTTCCTAAGTCTGTGATTAGATATAGTGAGTTTTCACCAAATTCAGTGTTAGCTGGTTCCTCTGGAGTTTTTGGCTCTTCAGGTTTAGCTGGTTCTTCTGGAGTTTTTGGCTCCTCAGGTTTAGCTGGCTCTTCTTTACCAGTATCTGTTGGAGTTGTTGTTCCTCCACATGCTGCTAATACTAGTACTAATGCTAGCATAAGAGCAAGTAATTTTTTCATTTTATTCATGTCTTCCTCCTAAAAATGTAAACATAAACTTTATTAGATTTATAAATCATTTAATCCATTTTTCATATGTACAAAGGATTAAACGTTCTATACAAGTTAATTATAACAATTTGAGCCAGCGTTGTCACCAATAAAGGTAAAATAGTATAAATCGCTGCTCAAAATTGTTAAATATATTATATTTGTCATATTTGCTACATTAAACGTGGTTTAATGTAAGAATTATCTCTTTCCTTTATCAAATGGTTGACCTTCTGCAGCAGGTGCAGCAGATTTCTTAGATGTTAAGAATAAAGCTACGATAGTGATAACATAAGGTAATATTTGATAAATAACTTGAGGTATTTTTAAATTATATAAGAATGGAATACCAGTATATGCAGCAGATATTGTCTTCAATATTCCGAAGAAGAATGCTGCTAATACGATATATTTAGGCTTCCATTGACCAAATATCAATACAGCGATAGCTAAGAAACCGTATCCGGCAACTGAACCGTTAAATTCTGTAGATATTGGAACTATATAAGCTAAACCACCTAGTCCTCCAAGAGCACCTGATATAAGAACGCCCGCCCAACGAATCTTAACTACTGATATACCAGCAGCATCTGTAGCTTGTGGGAACTCTCCAGCTGATCTTAATCTCAATCCAAACCTTGTCTTATAAAGTACGAAAGCTGAGATAAACAATATAGCAAAACCTATATAAGTAGTGATATATGCGTTTTGGAAAAACATAGGGCCTATTACAGGGATATCTCCAAGTAGTGGTACTTTTTGAATTCTGAATTGTCCTGTAAAAGATACTTGTTGTACTCCTACTAAAGAACGAGCTATGAAAATTGCAAAAGCAGCTGAGAACATATTAAGTGCTGTACCGGAAATAGTTTGATCGGCCAACATATTAATTGATGCAAATGCATGTAGTGCTGAATAAGCAATACCTGCTATAGTAGCAACTAATAGAGCAATTAATAAAGTGCTTTGTGTATTTGTAGCTCCAGAAGCTTGTCTTAAATGTAGGAACATCGTTCCTGCAAAAGCTCCGATAACCATCGTTCCTTCTAAACCGATATTGATGACACCGCTTCGTTCAGAGAACATAGCAGCAAGTGCTACGATTAAAAGTGGTATAGAAAAGAACATCGCTTGTTGTGTTATAAAATATAGATTAGCCATTATAACTTTTCTCCTCTCTTTTTATCGCTATCGGTAACATCTATTTTTGGACCGACATCTAGTACTGGTTCTGAATTAATATTTTGCTTTAAGTCTGTCTTTATCTTCTTACTTAGTAATCTTCTAAATAAAACAGATAGGGCAGAGATATAAAGGATAAATGAAATAATCATAGTGATTAGTTCAGGAGCATAGCCTAGAGTTTGAATTGCTTGACCACCCATTTTTAGATAAGCAATTAAAGCTGTAGATAAAAATATACCTATTGGTTCATTCAATCCAAGTAATGCTATGGCGATACCATCAAAGCCTTCAGCAGGTAGTACTTCTTGTACTGTTAGGTGATTTCCTGCACCTGAAAGATATAACATCGCTCCACCAAATCCAGCTAAAGCACCAGCTATAGCCATTGATAAGATGATACTCTTATTTTCATTTACACCAGCATATCTAGCTGAATGTCTATTTAATCCAACTCCCTTTAGTTCGAAACCAAAAGTAGTTTTCTTTAATACAACATGTATTATTATTACGAATAAGATACCAATAATTATCCCACCACCTGCGATAGTTCCAGGGAATATCTTGTCTAGTCCCATCTTAGGAATAGCAGCACTTATCGATACTGTATTGTTTTTCATTTGGTTATAAATCCCTAAGGATTTGATTAGGTAGTTCACTAGATACATTGTCGTATAGTTAAGCATGATACAAGTGATTACTTCGTTTACGTTTCTATAGGCTTTTAAGAAACCTACTATACTAGCTAATACAGCTCCGCCTATACCAGCAACTAAGAATGCAATGATCCATAATACGCTAGCAGGAACAACTCCAGCAAGTTTAGCAGATACTAAAATAGCTAAAAACCCTCCCATTAGGAATTGTCCAGAAGCACCAATATTAAATAGCCCAGTTTGATATGCAAACCCAACAGAAAGACCAGTCATAAGTAATGGAGTTATATGGTAAAATAAATCCCCAAACCCTGCTAATCCTCTATTAAAAGGTCCCTTAAAGAAATTAGGTAAAGCATCAAAAGCTACATCTGGTTTAGTGGCGATGATAACTATGACACCAACTACTAAACCTATTAGTACAGCTATTAAAGAAGGAGCAGCGGCTTTTAACAAGCCTAACGACTTTTTATTATCTTTTTTCTCAGTCATTTACTTTTACCTCCATATGCTTAGCACCAGACATATATAGTCCTAATTCTTGTTCGTTTGTATCTTGTGGTTTTAATTCGGCTACGATCTCTCCACTGTGCATTACTAATATCCTATCAGAAATACCAAGAACCTCACTTAGTTCAAATGATACTAACAAAACTCCATTGCCGTTATTTCTGTCTTCGATTAATTGACTATGGATATATTCAATAGCTCCTACGTCAAGTCCACGAGTAGGCTGAACAGCGATCAATATATTATGATCTCTTTCAATCTCACGAGCTACTATAGCCTTTTGTTGGTTACCACCTGACATAGAACGAGTTATAGTATCGTTACCTTGTCCAGCACGAACGTCATATTGTTCAATCAATTTCTTAGAATAGTCAGCGACATCATCAAATTTGATAAATCCACCCTTTTGGAATTTTGGTTCAAAATAACTTTGAAGTACCATATTTTTAGAAAGATTATAATCAAGAATCAATCCATGTTTGTGACGGTCTTCAGGTATATGTGATAAACCATGAGTGTTTCTATATCTGATACTCTTTTTAGAGATATCTCCACCATTAAGTTCGATTTGTCCAGTATAGTTGTCGATAAGACCAGTAAGTGCATGCACCAATTCTGATTGTCCATTTCCATCTATACCGGCGATACAAACTATCTCTCCTTCAAAAACATCAAAGTTAACATTATGTATTGCTTTTTGACCGGAAAGTTTGTGATCTATTGATAAATTACGTACTTTAAGAACTCTATTACCAATTTTTGGTTCTCCTAAGTCGAAATTCAAATCGATAGAACGTCCTACCATCATCTCACTCATTTGGTCGATACTAACATCGGCTACATCAACCGTACCTACAAGTTTTCCTTTACGTAGTACTGTAACTTTGTCAGCTACTTCTTTAATCTCATTTAGTTTATGAGTGATAAATATTATCGACTTACCTTCTTTAACTAACTGTCTCATTATCTCTAATAATTCAGTTATCTCTTGAGGTGTTAACACAGCAGTTGGCTCGTCAAAGATCAATATATCATTGTCTCTATAAAGCATCTTGATAATCTCAACTCTTTGTTGCATACCTACAGTTATGTCTTCAATTAGGGCGTCAGGATTGATATTAAATTTATATCTTTCCGATAGTTCCATTACTTTTTTTCTTGCTTCATCCATCTTTAGTACACCAAACTTTGTAGTTTCCGCCCCTAGGACAACATTTTCTAAAACTGTAAAGTTTTGGACTAACTTAAAGTGTTGATGAACCATCCCAATACCATACTTAGTAGCTTCGTTTGGGTCCTTAATGTTAACATCTTTTTCGTTAACACGAATCACTCCAGTGTCAGGCTCATAAAGACCAAATAATATCGACATCAAAGTCGATTTACCTGCTCCATTTTCCCCTAACAAAGCCAATATCTCTCCCTCGTGAAGCGTGATAGACACATCTTCATTGGCTATAACCCCTGGGAAAGTTTTCGTGATATTGAGCATCTCTATAACTTTTTTAGTCATACTCAATCCTCCATAAATTTGCAAATAATTACAAATGATTTTGTTATGTCTTAAGTATACCAAAAAAGCTATGAAAACGCTAATCAAAAATGTAAAAAAGGCGTTACTTTAGCAACAAAATTCAAAAAATGTTCGAATAGCAACATAAAGGGTGAAATTATGTTTTACGTGATACACAAAAGCATTTTACATAGAAATCTGAATGTAAAAAACTTATTAAAAATATTTAATAAAACCTATTGCAATATAGATAAAAGGGTAGTATAATTAAAGTCAAAGATAGTCAAAGAAAAGGATGTGAGGATATGAAATACAAAGATTATTATGAAACGCTTGGAGTTAGCAAGGATTCAGACGAAAAGCAAATCAAGCAAGCATACAGAAAACTAGCTAAAAAATACCATCCTGACTTAAATCAAGGCGATGAAAAAGCAGCTGAAAAGCTTAAAGAAATAAATGAAGCATATGAAGTATTATCTGATAAAGACAAGAGAAGTAAATACGATAGGTTTGGCTCGAATTATGATTTTTCGGGTGGGGCAGATTTTGATCCATCAGCATATGGTTATGATGGACAAACACATACTTACTCATCTTCAGAAGGTAATTTTTCAGACTTCTTCAATATGATTTTTGGAAGGGATGATGACGGCGGTTCTGGTGGAGGATTCAATATAGGTGATTTATTCTCTGGCGGGGGAAGAAAAGCCCGTCAAGCACCAAGACCGAGCTACGAGATAGAATTTAGCCTATCTCTTGAAGAGGCATACAAAGGCGGAGATAAGACATTAAGACTTTCTCTAAACGGTGAAAATAAGGAAGTTAATGTTAGATGGCCTAAGGGAATCACAAATGGTAAAAAGATAAAAATTAAGGGCGATAAATATGGTATAAATGGTGATATTTTAGCAAAAGTGCGAATAGTCACAACAGATATATTAGAAGGAAATGACATCATAAAAACGGTTGATGTTTACCCTTGGGAAGCATATTTTGGTACTCAAGTAATAGTAAAGACTTTGAGTGGTTCGGTTAGAGTAAATATACCAGCCAAGATTCAAAGTGGTAAGAAAATAAAAGTAGCGAATAAAGGTTTTACAGATATGAAAAACAATACTGGTAACCTTTATATTAAAGTGAATATAGTTAATCCGACTCAATTATCGGATGAACAATTAGAATTATATGAAAAACTAAATAAATTGGGAGGTTAGTTATGAATTTAGACAAATTTTCTCAAAGAGCGATTGAAGTGATACAAGAAGCTCAAAATATGGCAATAAAAAACGCAAGTCCACAACTTACAGAAAAACACTTGGCATATAGCTTATTTATGGATAGCGACAATCTCATCTTTAGATTAGTGAACTTAATGGGAGCAGATGCTTCAAAAATTAGAAATAGACTTAAAGAATTAGTCGATAGAGAACCTAAACAACAAGTTTCTGACAACTTGTACTCTAACGCGATATTTCAAAGAATAGTATTAAATGCTGAGGATGAAGCTAAAAACTTAAACGATAATTATGTTGGTTTAGAGCATCTATTCCTAGCTATGTTAAAGGAAAAGAATATTGAAATCGAGACAGTTCTCAAAGAAAACAATGTGAACTATCAAAAGTTCAAAAAGATATTAATAGAATTCAAATCAGAAAATAAAGGACAATCGGGCGAAGATTTAGGAGAAGATAGCTCATTAGATAAATATACTATAGACCTAACTAAACTCGCTTTAGAAGGTAAACTTGATCCAGTAATTGGTAGGGAAGAAGAGATAAGAAATACTATAAGAATCTTATCAAGAAGAACTAAAAATAACCCAGTCTTAATCGG
>JAAYEL010000013.1 GCA_012728755.1 Tissierellia bacterium
AATTTTGTCACTTTTCGAATTTATGGCAATAAAAAAAGGGACCGTAGTCCCTTAAATTTTTTATCTTTCACCTCTTGGTAATAAAGCTTTTCTTGAAAGGTTGATTCTTCCCTTTTCATCGATTTCCATAACTTTAATCATTACTTCATCGCCGATGTTTAATACATCTTCAACTTTATTTACTCTTTGATGATCTATTTGGCTGATATGAACTAGACCTTCTTTACCATTTGCAAACTCTACAAATGCACCGAAGTTCATAATTCTAGCTACTTTTCCAAGATAAACATCGCCAACTTCTGGTTCGATTACGATATATTCGATCATCTTAATAGCTTCTCTACCGCTTTCTTCATTTGCAGCTGAAACCGTAATATGCCCATTATCTTGAATATCTATCTTAACACCTGTCTTATCGATAATTGAGTTAATAGTCTTACCACCACTACCGATTACTTCTCTTACTTTTTCTGGTTTAATATCTAAAGTATATAGTCTAGGAGCATTTGTAGCAATTTCTGCTCTTGGAGCTTCTATAGCACTATGGATAACATCTAAGATTTGCATCCTAGCTACCTTAGCATCTTGTAGTGCTTCATGTAATATCTCGCGACTAATACCATCAATCTTAATATCCATTTGAAGTGCAGTGATACCTTCTCTAGTACCAGCTACCTTAAAGTCCATATCTCCTAAATGGTCTTCTAATCCTTGAATATCAGTAAGGATAGCTACATTACCATTTTCTTTGATAAGTCCCATAGCAATACCTGCTACTGGAGCTTTTATAGGAACACCTGCATCCATTAATGATAATGTTGAACCACATACAGAACCCATTGAGCTTGAACCATTAGAACTTAATACTTCTGATACTACTCTGATAACATATGGGAAATCTTCTTCTTTTGGTAGAACTGGTTCTAACGCTCTTTCAGCAAGTCTACCATGTCCTATCTCACGTCTTCCTGGTCCTCTTAAAGGTCTAGTATCTCCAACTGAGAATGGTGGGAAGTTATAGTGATGGATATATCTTTTAGTAAGCTCTTCGTCAGTCATACCATCGATATATTGGATATCTGAAGGTGAACCAAGTGTAGCAATTGTTAATACTTGAGTTTGTCCACGAGTAAATAATCCTGAACCATGTACTTTTGGTATAAATGCTACTTCAGATGCTAATGGTCTAATCTCATGCATTTGTCTACCATCAGGTCTGATATGTTCATCAGTGATTAATCTTCTAACTTCTTTTTTCATCATAGCATCAAATAATTCTTTGATATCTAGAGTTAATTCATCCTTTAATGGATTTTCATCGTTTACTAATGTTGTTAATACTTCATCTTCTAAAGCATCTACATTATCTTGTCTTTCCATCTTATTAGCAGATTGAAGAGCTTTAGATAATCTATCGCCAATTATTGTTTCCATTTGAGTTTTTAGATTTGCATCAATCTCAGTAGGTACGAATTCTTTCTTTTCTAAACCTATCTCAGCTACGATACCTTCGATAAATTCACAAATTCTTTTAATTTCTTCATGAGCAAATAATATACCTTCAAGCATAACATCTTCAGATAATTCATGAGCTCCCGCTTCTACCATCATGATAGCATCTTTTGTACCTGAAACAGTTAATTCCATTTCTGATATAGCTGCTTGTTCAGCAGTTGGATTCATGATGTATTGTCCATCAATATAACCAACAGAAACTGATCCTGTAGGACCATTAAAAGGAATGTCAGAAATAGATAAAGCGATTGAAGAACCAACCATAGCTAAGATACCTGTATCATAGTCTTTATCTGATGAAAATACTGTAGCGATTACTTGTACATCATTTACATATCCTTCTGGAAATAATGGTCTAATAGGTCTATCAATCATTCTTGAAACTAATGTAGCTCCGTCAGAAGATCTACCTTCACGTTTAATATATCCTCCTGGAATCTTACCAACAGCATACATTTTTTCTTGATATTCACAAGTCAATGGGAAGAAATCTATACCATCTCTTGGTCTTTCAGCAGCTACTGCTGTTACTAGTACTGTTGAATCTCCCGCCTTAATAATACAAGCACCATTTGCTTGCTCTGCAACTTTACCAATGTTTACGTCAAAACTATTAATATCTGACTTGTAACTATAATTCTTTATCATCTTTCCTCCTTGTATAAAGAACTTCCATCATGTGAAATGATGGGAATCATCCAATTATTTTATATATTTTAATTATATCTGATTATTTAGATCCTTGCACTAAAGAAATGTCTTTTTTGCAAGAAATATCCCTACATAAAAAGATAAGAGCGGAAATCCGCTCTTTAGCCTCTAATGTTTAATTTTTTAATTAAAGAACGATATCTTTCTATATCTTTTTTTTGAAGATAATTCAATAGCCCTTTTCTTTGACCGATCATCATGAAAAGACCTCTTCTTGAAGCATGGTCTTTCTTATGAACTTTTAAATGTTCAGTTAAGTCTTTGATTTGCTCAGTAAATACAGCTATTTGTACTTCTGGTGAACCTGTATCAGTCTCACTTAATTGATATTCTTTAATAATTTCTAACTTTCTTTCTTTTGTCATCATGACTTTTTTCCTCCATAAATTTAAATTCACTATTTACCGTGTAAAAGCTCGGAGATGCTTAAACCCAGTAAAAGCATTACTTTGTTATATTAACACAAACAATCTTGAATGTAAACAAGAAAAGTTTATATTTTAAAATATTCTCTAGCTTTTTTTGTATCGTAATCCATCTGATCAATAAGGTCTTTAGCATTATCAAATTTGATTTGTCCTCTAGTCATCTTTAGGAACTTTAGCTTAACATCCTTATAGTAAATATCCCTATCAAAATCAATGATATATGTCTCAACCTTAACCTCTTGACTATCCGTAAATGTGGGATTAGTACCAACAGATGTTAATGATGGATACCAAACTCCATCAACTTCTATCTCAGTAAGATAAAGTGCATCTTTAGGCAGGATATAATTAAATGATAAATCTAGATTAGCAGTTGGATATCCCAAAAGCTTTGAACCGCGTTTATAGCCATCAACTACCTTAGCCCTAATTTGATATGGATTAACTAGCATCTGTGTTACTTTCTCAAAATCTCCTTGAGTTATCAAGTCTCTAACTGTTGTCGAAGAGGCTATTTGGCCTTCAAAATATTCTTCATTAGCTACATGAAGCTCAAGCTTTCCATCAGCTTCAAATTCCCTAAGTTCCTTCACAGTACCTTTGGCAAATTTCCCATAAGTATAATCAGCACCACAAACTACAGTAAATGCATTTAATCTATCTCTAATAAATTCAAGCATAAACTCTTCATTTGTTAACTGTGCAAACTCCATAGTAAAATCAATTATAAATACCTTATCTATACCAATTTGTTCAAGAATATCAATCTTATCTTGAAGTGAACTGATATAATACGGAGGCATCTTTGGAAATACTTCATTTGTATGTTGTTTAAATAGTAATACAGAAGAATCAATTCCCTTTTCCTTAGCCACTTCAATTACTTGATTCATAATCGCTCTATGACCAAGATGAACCCCATCAAAGTTACCTAATCCGATAACTGAAGGTGAAAATCCTCTATCCTCTATATCTAAATCAATTACTTTAATCACTTTTTAATACTCTCTCCATCTTTAATATATTGTCTTGTATCCTGCCAATACCAAGAAATTTACCTTGGACATTAACAACGATATTCTCATAATCTATCTGACCTAAATCATTTTCTTTAATTTGATGTTTTATACTTTTAATATTAATCTTTTGACCATTATTTAGTCTATCTTCTATATCATCAGCGATATAAATAGTGGCTAGATTATATAATGAATCTTCCATGCTATAAAGCTTACTTTCAATATCAGCTAAAGACATCTCTTCAATTTGAGAAAGAGATAGACAATCATCCAAGTAAAACCTACCAACTCTAGTCCTTACAAGCGAAGTCATATGTGCATATGTCCCTAAGTAAAGTGCAAGTTCATGAACCAAACTTCTAACATAAGTACCCTTTGAGCAGTCAATATTAAACCTTAGTTTATTGCCCTCTAATTCAATAAGCTCTAAACCATAGATATTAACACTACGCTTTGGAATCTCTACATCCATATCTTTTCTAGCATATTCATATAGCTTTTTGCCCTTAATCTTAATGGCACTATATATCGGAGGACTTTGCATTATCTCTCCAGTAAAATGCTTGAAAGCTCTTAATATCTCTTCTTTTGTGAATATCACCTTATCACTTGATTCAGTTATCTCCCCATCGGAGTCATAACTAGTCGTAGCATGGCCAAACTCCATGGTACAGTCATATGATTTTCCTTGATGCATGATATATTCGCTAATCCTTGTAGCATTTCCTATACAAATTGGTAGCACGCCTGTAACATTTGGATCTAGCGTTCCAGTATGTCCTATTCTTTTAATCTTAAGTTTTCTTCTAAGGATGGCAACTACATCATGTGATGTCATCGCTTTATCTTTATTAACTATTAAGATTCCTCTCATAATTGCTTAAGTCTTTCATACATCTTATCAAAAGCTTGTTCATTAGTCATTAATAATGTACATCCTGCAGCTCTGATATGACCTCCACCACCAAATTCTTTTGCTAACTCTGAGACATTTACTGAATCCTTAGATCTAAAACTGATCTTTTGATCTTCTAAATCATGTTCTTTAACAAGACAAGCTAGCTCAATACCATCTATACTTTTAATAATTGATACCAAACCTTCAGTCTCATCATGGTCAAGTCCATAACGATTTAGTTGTTCATTAGTAAGTGAAGCTAGGATAAACTTTCCATCATTAAAACGCTTAGCTTTTTCAATAACTTCTGCTTGAAGCAATAAGTAGTCAACATTCATACTTTCATATAAAGCCAAATGTATCATACCTTTATCAGCGCCTCTATCTAATAATTCAGCAGCAGTCCTTAAAGTATCAGCACTCGTATAATCATATAAAAATCTATTAGTGTCTGTTAACATACCTAAGTAAAGATAAGTAGCTGTTTCTTTTGATATATTTAGACCATTAGCTATAGCTAAATCAGTTATCAACTGGCAAGTCGAGCTCATAGTTGATACTATAAGATTTTTATCGCAATAGCCACCGTCTGTTTGATGGTGATCAATTACTAAGCTATCTTTAGCCAACTCCTTATACTCTTTTCCTATGCCAATCCTATCATGATGTGCTACATCCGTAAGTATAAATAAATCCGTCTCAAATGGAGTCGTATCAGTATAATAATTTTCGTTATATACAAATCTCAAATTTGAAGGAAATTCGTCATTTTTTATTAGATATACTTCTTTACCGATTTCCTTTAACAGTAAATACAATCCTGTTGAAGAGCCAATGGCGTCTCCATCAGGTGATATATGTGAACATATCGAAATCGTATTTGCTTTGTTAATGGTATCCATAAAAAGATCAATATTACTCTTCGTTACCATATTTTTTCCTATTTTCTTCATCTTGTTTTAAGACATCATTTATTAGTTTACCCATATACATCCCTCTTTCGATAGATTCATCTAGGTGAAATGTTAGCTCGGGTACATGCCTTAAGTTAAGTCTAGCTCCAAGTTCTCTTTTAATAAAACCTGTGGCATTTTTTAATCCTTCAATAATATCTTCTTTTTCTTGATCATCACCGATTGTTGATACAAAAACTTTAGCAAATTGTAAATCTCTAGTCATATCTACTGCTGTGATTGATGCAAGTGTTGATACTCTAGGATCTTTTATATCATTTGCTAAAATCGAAGATATTTCTCTTTTTAGTTCTTGTTCTATTCTTCTAGTTCTTTTATTATCCATAATACTATCCTTGTGCTATTTCATTAATAACAAAAGCTTCGATTATATCTCCAACCTTAATATCATTATATCTTTCTATACCTAAACCACCTTCATATCCAGTAGCTAATTCTTTAGCATCATCCTTAAATCTTCTTAATGATGAGATCTCGCCAGTATGAACTACGATATTATTTCTTACTAATCTAACCTTTGCATTTCTTGCCATTTTACCTGATGTAACATATATACCAGCTACATTACCAACTCCAGGCACTTTGAATATCTCTCTTATCTCAGCTAATCCAATAACTTCTTCTTCAAACTTAGGGGCAAGCATACCCTTAATGGCTTTTTCAACATCTTCGATAGCTTCATAGATAACATTATATGTTCTCATATCAATGCCTTGATCTTTGGCTTGTTCTTGAGCTCCTTGATTAGGTCTTACATTAAATCCGATGATAATCGCATTTGATGCAGATGCAAGCATGATATCAGATTCTGTGATACCACCAACAGCACCGTGGATGACATTAACTTTAACTTCTTCATTACTTAGTTTAGATAATGAATTAGAAACAGCTTCGATAGTACCTTTAACATCAGTTTTTACGATGATATTAAGGTCTTGCATCTCTCCGCTACCGATTTTACTATATAAATCATCTAGGTTTACTGTAGATGTTCTTTTTACATATTCAGCTTTATCAGCAATTCTTTGTTTTTCAGCAAATTTCTTAGCTGTTTTGTCATCAGATACTGCATATATCATATCTCCCGCATTTGGTACTTCAGATAGTCCAAGTACTAAAACTGGAGTTGAAGGTTTAGCATTTTTGATTTGTTTTGAGTTAGAATCAAACATTGCTCTAATCTTACCACTAGCTGAACCAGAAACTATAAAGTCACCTTGTTTAAGAGTACCTTTTTTAACTAATACTGTAGCTACAGGTCCTCTACCTACATCTAATTGAGCTTCGATAACTACGCCAACTGCATTTCTATTAGGATTTGCTTTAAGTTCTTCCATCTCAGCTACCATGATAACTAACTCTAGTAATTCATCAATACCTTCATTTTTTAAAGCAGATACTGGAACCATTATAGTATCTCCACCCCATTCTTCTGGAGTAAGTCCATATTCCATAAGTTCAGTCTTTACTCTATCTGGATTAGCTTCATACTTATCCATCTTATTAATCGCGATAATTATTGGAACACCAGCTGCTTTAGCGTGGTTAATAGCTTCAATAGTTTGAGGCATTACCCCATCATCTGCAGCAACTACAAGTATTGCGATATCCGTAGCCTGTGCTCCTCTCATTCTCA
Source organism: Tissierellia bacterium (assembly GCA_012728755.1). GTDB lineage: Bacteria > Bacillota > Clostridia > Tissierellales > Peptoniphilaceae > JAAYEL01. The sequence goes on from JAAYEL010000013.1 coordinate 7,182, forward strand.
TTTGAGTAAAGGCTTCGTGACCTGGTGTATCTAAAAATACGATTCTTTGGTCATTAATATAAACGCTTGATGCTCCGATATGTTGTGTGATACCACCAGCTTCAGATTTTGTTACTCTTGTATTTCTAATAGCATCTAGAAGTGAAGTCTTACCGTGGTCTACGTGTCCCATAACTGTAACTACAGGAGCTCTTGTCACTAAATCTTCTTCTTTATCTTCAAAGTCTAATGATGCTATATCATTTTCATCAACTTCAGGTTCTTTAACTTTAACTTCAAATCCAAGTAATATACCTAAATCAGTAGCCAACTCAGAACTTATAGTTTGGTTAACTGATGCCATAGTACCCATCTTCATTAATTCTGTGATAACTTTAGTATTTGGTACATCTAATAGTTTAGCAAAATCACCAACAGTTATCTCTTCATCAATCTCAACGACAGGATCAACCGCTTTTTCTTTTTGTTGCGGTCTATTATCTTTTACTTGTTTTTTATTTTTGTTCTTGTTTTTATTCTTTTTTTCTTTAATAGGTGCATAGACATCTTCTAACTCTTCTACATCCAAAGACTTAGCTTTTTCCTTAGTCTTGGCACTCTTATCTACTGGTTTTTCTTGTTCTTTTTCATCATCTTTTAAAGATTCAAAATATTCTCTAATAATCGATAATTCATCACCTTCGATTATTGACATATGACTTTTGATTTCTAAATCAAATTCGTCTTGTAATACTTGCATTAACTCTTTAGTAGGTAAATCTACCTCTTTAGCTAATTCGTATACTCTAATTTTTGTCATGCAATCACCTCATCTTTACATAATTTCCAATCTCCTGATAAATCTCCTCAGATATATTAGTTTTTAAGGCTTGATTCAAAATCTTTTTTGTACTAAGTTTTTCAAAACATTTCTCATCTGTACATATATAGGCACCTCTACCATTTAACTTTCCGGTAGTATCTATACTTATATTGCCTTCCTTATCCTTCACTATTCTAAGCAAATCTTTTTTGGCCTTGTGTTGTTGACATACAACACATTTTCTTTGCGGTACTTTTCTAGTTTTCATTTTCTTCTACTTCATCTACTAGTATTTCTTCAACATCATCTTTAGATGCTAATGTATCTTCCTTTTGTTCAGCTAAAGCTTCTCTTTGTTCAATCATATCCTTAAACTCTTGTATAGCTTCATCTCTTTTACTTTCACCCTTGATATCAATCTTCCAACCTGTTAGTTTAGCTGCTAATCTTACGTTTTGTCCCTCTTTACCGATGGCTAACGAAAGTTGGTTATCTGGAACAATAGCTACTGCAGATTTTCCACTCTCATCAACTATCACTTCCTTTACTTCAGCCGGAGATAAAGAATTAGAGATATATTTTCCTATGTCTGAACTCCATACAATGATATCTATTTTTTCTCCATTTATCTCATCAACTATTGAGTTAACTCTCATTCCTTTAAGACCAACACATGCTCCTACAGGATCGATTGATTCGTCATTAGCATGAACAGCTATCTTAGTCCTAAAACCAGCTTCTCTTGCTACTGAGACTATCTCGACGGAACCATCTGCGATCTCTGGTACTTCTAATTCAAACAATCTTCTTATCAAGAATGAACTAGATCTAGATAGGATTATTTGTGGTCCTTTTGAAGTACTTTTTACTTCAGATACAAATAACTTCAATCTATCTCCAGGTCTGATATTTTCTGTTGGTACTTGCTCACTTGGAGGGATAAATCCTTCAGTCTTGCCAAGATTTATATAGATGTTATTAAAGTCTATACGTTGAACATCCCCTGTGATAATCTCTCTTTCCCTATCTATATAGTCATCATAAATAGCTTGTCTTTCAGCATCTTTAATTTTTTGGATTACGATATTTCTTGCAGTTTGTGCTGCAACTCTTCCAAAGTTTTTAGGTACTAACTTAATTTTTAAAATGTTACCTACTTTAGATTTTTTCTTTAGGCTTAAAGCTTCATCTAAACTAATTTGTGTATTCACATTTTCGACTTCGTCAATAGTCTCAACCACTTCTTTTAGTGCATATACAGTAACATCTCCTGTAGTGTCATTGATTTTTATCTCAACATTCGTATCGTCATCGAAGTTTTTCTCGTAACTCTTAACTAAAGCCTTTTCAATCGACTCAACAATTACAGATTTTTGTATACCTTTTTCTTTTTCAATTTCTTCTAAAGCATTAATAAACTCTTTATTCATTTCTCATTCCTTAAAATACTATAGCAACTGTTATCTTGCTTACGTCCTTTCTATCAATTTGCACGTTATTTCCATTATCATCTAGAGTTAAAGTGTCTTTATCATATTCTAATAAAGTAGCTCTATACTCTTTTTTATTGTTTATCTTTCTATATAAGTTAACATCCAACAATACACCTAAGTTTCTTCTTAAATCATCATCCGATTTTAATGGTCTGTTTAGGTCTGGAGATGATACTTCTAAATAATAGCTTGTAGATATCAAATCTAATTCATCAAGCCTTACATCAAGCATCTTTGATGTTTTCTCGCAATCATCTATTCCTATCCCATCTGGATGATATATGTAGAATCTAAGATATCTCTCACCACTTTCAGTGACAAACTCAATATCAATTAATTCATACCCTAAATCAACAATATCTTTTTCTAATTCTTCTTTTAAATTACTAATTAATTGCTTTGACATATTCCCTCCTTCTAATTTAGTGCCCATACAAACAAATAAGAGTGGGCAACCCACTCTTAGCAACGTTCTATCAATTAATAGTATTATAACATCTATACATGCATTTTACAAGTTATTTAGTGAAAAATACTATCTTTTCCTGTACTTGAGCTGAGTAATAGTCCCCTTCTTCCAAAACATAATGCAGCATAGTATCAGTCATTAATTCTTTCAATGGTAGCATATCACAATTTAGCTCAAAATATCTCTTTTCAATACTATCTACAAAATGTATAAAAATATCTTGTGCATATAGATATTTTCCAACTAATTTTTCAGGGTGAAATTGATAAGTCACGATAAATGGGTCTTTCGAAAACATAGCTTCAATCAAACCATCATCAGCTCTTGCCTGCACCTCAAATATATCAGCTTTTCTATCAATACCTTGTGAGTGAATTGTATTTACTTCAATTTGCTCATCCCTTATAACATTATATACTTCACTGTCTTTGACCAAGTTAATATTGTGAAATGTCGTGTAGATATTATTTTTATCAAAATGGATAACATCTGATTTTATTTCTTGAACTAAACTTCCACCAAATGCCACATTCAGCATCTGATGTCCTCTACAAATACCAATAACTGGTATAGATTTTTCATAGCAAATCTTAGCAAGATTTATCTCAAAAAAATCTCTTTTATCATCATACTCATATTCAGGTAAGATAGTTTCTTGTCCAAAATTTTTAGGATTCACATGAGTGCCACCCGTGAAAACAACACCATCTAAATACTTAGTCATCTCTCTAATTTTATCAACATCCTGATATCGAGGTAATAAAACAGGAGTTGCTCCCATTAGTTCAATAGCCTCAAAGTAATACTTATCTTGACCTATATACCTTTGTCCATTATCATCTATCCAAGATGAACTAATTCCTATTATTTTTTTCATATGCCCTCCTAAAAACTTAAAAAGTCCATTTGGTTGTTCTTTTGGAAACCTTCAAAAAGACCAAAGTTTTCCAAAGAAGCTAGTGCCGTCTTATTTATCTTAGTTCTTTGTGTAAAATCCTCAATAGAAATGAATTCTCCATCTTCTCTAGCAGCAGCAATTCTTAATGCTATTTGCTGAGATACATTATCAATTGCCATTAATGGTGGCAAAATCTTTCCTTTTTGTACTACTATAAATTTCTCAGGATCTGATTTATATAAATCAGGCTCCATTAAATCAATATCTCTAGCTTTCATCTCTTCGGCTATCTCTACACAATAGAATTTATCATCCTTATCAAAATTCTCCGAACTCTTATACTCCTTCAGATACATAGTGATATAATCCAAATCCTTACTTATAATTGAATACTGAAAATCTGCTATCTTATTTGTTAAATAAGTTGAGTAGAAATATTCAGGATAATGAACTTTATAGTAAGCTATACGATATGACATCATGACATAAGCAACCGCGTGAGCTCTAGGGAACATGTATTTGATCTTATTACATGAATCAATGTACCACTGCGGGATCTTAAGATCTCTCATAGCAGCTTCGTCACTTTCGGATAGCCCCTTACCCTTTCTAACTTTTTCCATGATATCAAAAGCAAGTTTACTATTCATATTATTTGCTATTAGATAATTCATGATATCATCTCTGGTACAAATAGCATTTTTAAGTACAGTGATACCTTTTTTAATCAAATCTTGAGCATTGTTCAGCCACACATCAGTCCCATGTGACAGGCCTGATATCCTAACTAATTCTTCAAAAGTAGTTGGTGCGGTATCAGCTAGCATCTCTCGTACAAACAATGTACCAAATTCAGGGATACCAAGTGTTGCTGACTTGCTATTAGTGTACTCGTGCTTAATATTTAATGCATCCGTAGAGTTAAATATTGTCATAGTGTCTTTATCAGACAAATCTATAGTTAATGCATCCAATCCCGAATCATCCGTTAGCATACGAATGATAGATGGTGCGTTATGTCCTAAAAGGTCAAGTTTTAACAAGTTTTGGTCTATAGCATGATAGTCAAAATGAGTCGTGATAACTCCACTTTCCTTTTGATCAGCAGGATATTGAATAGGAGTAAAATCTTCTATATCCTTATTATCAGGCACTATTATCAACCCACCAGCATGTTGTCCGGTAGTTCTCTTAACTCCAACTAGTTTTCTCTTTACCTTGTCCATATTTGCAGGGTCAGTTTTTATCGTAGTATCTTCTGGATAGTGTTCCCTAAACTTTCTAGCCATACCATATGCTGTTTTATCTGCTATGGTTCCTAGGGTCCCAGCTCTAAATACCTTTCTTTCGCCAAACATCGTCTCAGTATATTTGTGTATAGCTGATTGGTAAACTCCAGCAAAGTTTAAATCTATATCGGGTTCCTTATCACCTTCAAAACCTAAAAAGACTTCGAAAGGTATATCAAATCCATCCTTATTATATTTAGTACCACATTTAGGACAATCCTTATCAGGCAAATCAACACCCGTACCATAAGATTGGTCAAGTATAAACTCAGAATTCTTACAGCTTGGGCAAATATAATGAGGTTCTAGTGGATTTACCTCAGTTATCTCAGCCATAGTTGCAGCAAATGAAGAACCAACACTTCCTCTAGAACCAACCAGGTATCCGTCATCATTAGACTTCTTAACTAGTTGCTTAGCTATCATGTAAAGTGTAGCATAACCATTACTTATGATAGAGTTTAACTCCCTATCTAAACGATTTTTAACATGCTCAGGAAGAGGACTTCCATATATAGATTCAGCTTTTTCATAAGAGCTATCGCGCAATATTTGTTCGGCATTTTCCTGAATAGGAGGAAAAGTACCTTTTGCTATTGGCGATATATCTTCGATCATATCATTTAATCTATGAGTATTGTCAATCACGACAGCATTTCTTGTCGCTTCATCTAAAAACTTAAATTCATCAAGCATTTGTAAAGTATTTCTAAAATAGAAATAACCTTTATTGACAACTCTTCTTTTTATTGGATAATTTGCCAATATGTTTTTAAATACATAATCACTTTCGTCTAGGTAATAAACATTTCCTACCGCTATGATAGGAACATCAATCTTCTTTGCGACTTGTATCAATTTTTCAGTGATCATTTGAAGATGATTTTCATCTTTTATTAGACCTTGTCTAACTAAATAATCACTAAAAGATATAGGTTCTACTGTTAAAAAGTGAAACTTTGAAGCCTCTCCCATAACTATATCATCGCCGTAACCATCAGCTATAAGTGTAAATAACTTTGTCTTATATCCACCTGAACCAATAAGTAAACCTTCATTATTTTTTTCAAATATATGCCATGGAAGTCCTGGTGTTCTATCAAGAAAATCAATACTTGACTCTGATATGTTCTTATACATATTTTTAAGTCCAATTTGATTTTGAACATAGATTAAATTCATGTATGATTGATTTTTTGATCTGTCATATTCTGTTTTAATATCGTTTATATTTGCTATAGTATAGCCCATTTTACCTGCAGTTTTCATCATCTTGATAAATATCTCAGCTGTTGCAGTCGCATCATCTGAAGCTCTATGGTGATTCAATAGTTTGACGCCATAAGTCTTTGCTAAGGTATTTAGCTTATGATTTTTAAGTTCGGTATTAATAACTCTAGCAAGCCACATCGTATCCATATATATAGGCTTAAAATCAATACCTAAATCCAAACAATTCACATGAATGAAACCAATATCAAATTCAGCATTTTGAGCTACCAATATAGAGTCTTCACAATAGTCTATAAACTCTGGGAGTATCACATCAATTTTAGGCTCATTTGCGACCATCTCATTTGTGATTCCTGTCAAATCAGTGATAAATTCAGAAATCACCATCTCAGGATTAACCAATCTTTGATAAGTTGATACGATTTTTCCATCTTCTATCTTAACGGCACCTATTTCAGTAATTTTGTCATTAAATTTAGATAAACCAGTTGTTTCTATATCAAATACAACAAATGATCTTTTTTCAATATTTTCTAGTCCGTATCTATCGATTAATATGCTAGGTTTATCTTCAAGCATCTTAAATTCAGCACCAAGATTTAACTTAATACCATTTTTCTTTGCTGCTCCATAAAACTCTGGATACGATTGAACATTGAATGTATCACTTACGCCAACAGCTTCATGTCCATAGGATTTTAAACGCTTTATCAATTCAGAAATATCAACTAGACCCTCAAGGTTCGAATATTTTGTATGTACATTAAATTCTATTCTTTTTCTCGCAGCGTCATCGCTTAGTTCTTCCTTCATAAGCTCTTGAATAAATGATATATCTAATATGTCGGCTTTATCAAATTCATCATATTTGTAAACTCCACAAACAGAAACCCTTATTCCATTTCTAAATCTTTGGGTAAAATCTTCCAAATCATCTTTTCTAACATAGCGTTTGCATCTTACAGCATATTTCCCATCATCAATATCAAATTTAACAAATGCACCGCTTTTGATTTCTACAAATTTAGTTTCATAAACAGTACCTATTATATTAACTTCATTATGATCTACTATTAAGTTTTCAATAGAAGATAAAGGAGGCATTTGCTTTTTCTTAAAACCATAAGAAAACATTGAGGTGTCTATCTCAATTTTTTTTGCTTTCTTGCTCTCTTTTTTTGCAGCAGCTACCACTTGCTGCTTAAGCTTTTCCTTAATTTTTGCTTGCTTAGTTTTACTTAACTCTTCAACACTTTGTATAGTAGATTCATCAATTGTCGTATCAAAAATCACCTCTACGTCTGAAGAATTCATCATTGAATCAAATAGTACAAAAGCACTTGATTCAGTTAATCTGTCCTTCATAAATGGACTCATTAATTTTATACAAATCTGATTTTCAGATACTATCAAAGAATTTTTCTCAAACTCAGATAAAATGGCAACCTCAGTCCTAACCTGTGATACGAAAAAATCTAAAAACCTATCCATATCATAGTGAAGTATATCTAGCTTTATCTGATCAAACTCTTTGATAACGACTTTTCTAAAATCTTCTAAAAGCTTCTCATCATATGCTTTTGAATATAAAACTAACCTTATTAACTTGTCTTTATTAAAAAATTGAACCTTAATTAAATTAAGGCTCACATTATTTTCTTGATTAAAATTTTCTAAAACTCTTTTGAAACTCATAATTACTCTTTCTATTTAAATAGTGAAAATACATCTTTAATAGATACTAATAATATTAGTCCCATTAAAAATACAAATCCAGCGATAGTGATAATTTGTTCAAATTTTTGGTTCAATGGTCTTCCTATAATCTTTTCAATGATGATAAAAAGCAATTTAGAACCATCAAGTGCTGGTATTGGAAGTAAGTTAAAGAATCCAAGATTTATTGATATCATAGCTGTAAATATCATTAAACTTTCTATACCTAAAGCAGAGGCTTGTCCTACTTGTTGGATAACAGCAATAGGTCCTCCTACTTGATCAAATCCTAATATGCCAGTAAACATCATAACTAATGTTTCCCATAAAAGTACTATTATAAATATTACTTGGTGAAATGCTTGTACTACACTAAACCATATGCCCTTTTGTGGTTGAGGTGTAAATCCAATGATGTATCTTCCATCTTCTTGCACTGGAGTGATGTTCATAACAGAAATGCTACCATCTCTATCAATCTCAAGTTTGATGGATTCACCGTTTGATTCATTAAGATACTTTGAAGCATAGCTAAATGTTGGTGTTGCTTTATCGTTAACAGAAACTATAGTATCTCCTTCTCTTAAACCAGCTTCATGGGCTGGACTATCAGCAAATACTTCATTAATTGTAGTGGAAGGTACTCCACTTATAGCATAAATAGCAAAGAAAATCATAAAAGCCAAGAATAAATTCATCAACGGTCCTGCTAAAATAGTCATAAACCTGCTAGATGCTTTAGCTTTTGAATAACTTCTAGCATCATCTGAAGCTTCGTCTTCACCCTCCATAGATACAAAACCACCAAGTGGTAAATATCTTATAGAATATTGAGTCTCACCTTTTGTAAATTTTGTAGCTACAGGCCCCATGCCTATAGAGAACTCATTTACTTTGATTCCAGACAACTTTGCTACTGCAAAATGTCCAAATTCGTGTACTAAGACTAAAAACATAAACATTATTAGTCCGATTATTATATTCAACATAAATAGCTCCTATACTAATTTCAATAACATTGCCAAGACAGGTAATATTAAAAGTATTGAATCGAAACGATCCATGACTCCTCCATGGCCTATGAAAATTTTGCCATAATCCTTAATATTAGCCTTTCTCTTAATGTATGATGCTATTAGGTCGCCTATTTGAGATAGGATCGACATAAAAACAGTAATAGAAATGACTATTATTGTAGAAATTTCTATATCATAAATCAATGTAAAAATTATTGCGAACACAACCGCACCGAATATGCCACCTAAAGATCCTTCAATTGTTTTCTTAGGTGATAGTTTTTCATATAGCTTGTGTTTGCCAAATAAAACTCCGAAAAAGTAAGCAAATGTATCTGTAACACTTGAGATACCAAATAAAAAGAAAAGCCACATAGGTTCTCTTATAACAATAAAATACGAATATGATAATGTAATATAAATGGCTATAAATGAATTTGAGATAACATTTACTAAGCTTATTTTTTCAATAAATATCATAACGACAAGTAAAGCTACGATATATAACGACAATAAAGGTAGATTAATGTCTTGGTTACCAAAATAAGTGTTTAATATAAACACTATATTAAACAAATAAGCTGGTATGACAATAAAGTCAGCGCCGATTTTACTCAGCGCTTTTTTTAGTTCATATATTGCGATAAGCGATAAAGCCAATACGCCTAATAGTAATACATATCCATTTATAAATACCATTGAGACCATTAGTATCAATATAAGTACAGCACTAATCAGCCTATTTCTAAGATCCTTTGTTAGCATTTATCCCTCCAAACCTTCTATCTCGTTTAAAAAAGTCTTTCAAAATCTTACTTAACTCTGCAAAATCAAAATCCGGCCATAATGTATCAATAAAATAAAACTCACTATAAGCTATTTGATAAAGCATAAAATTAGATACTCTTTTTTCGCCACCTGTCCTGATCAATATATCAGGATCTGGCAAGTCAGCAGTGTATAAAGTTTTCGAAATTGCTTTCTCATCAATATCCTCTATATCAATTTTTCCATCTCTTACATCAAAGTACAAACGTTTAAAAGCGGTACTTATCTCAGCACGAGAACCATAATTTAAACCTATATTTAGGATTAAACCTGTATTACTTGATGTCTTTTTCAAAGCATGCTCTACAGCTTTTCTATTAATCAAAGGAAGCTGTGATAAGTCTCCCATAATACTAAGTTTAATATTTTTTTCAATCATGGTGTCAAGCTCTCTACTAATAAACTTATTAAGCAAATTGAATATAGAGATAACTTCTTTTTCAGGTCTTTTCCAATTTTCTGTAGAAAATGCATAGAGACTCAAAACCTTAATTCCCAAATCACTACATATTTGAGCTATTTCGATAACTCTTTCAGAACCAAATTTATGTCCATAAGATCTATCTTCACCTCTTTTAGTCGCCCATCTTCCATTGCCATCCATTATCATAGCAATGTGCTTTAGAGAGCTATTAGAAATTAATTCTTTTAAATCTTCCATCATTCACCTACTAAACTTCCATTAATTCACTTTCTTTATCTTTTGTGATTGAATCTATTAATTCAATAAATTCATCTGTTAGTTCTTGTGCTTCTTTTTCGTTTATCTTTCTTTCATCTTCAGTAATGTCGCCATTTTTCTCAGCTTTTTTGATATCATCCATAAGTTCTCTTCTCAAATTTCTGATACCTACTTTAGATTGTTCTGATTTTTTCTTTACATCTTTAACTAATTCTTTTCTTCTATCTTCTGTTAAAGCTGGGAAAGGTAATCTAATAATCTTACCATCGTTTGGAGGAGTTATTCCTAAATCAGAAGCAATAAGTGCTTTTTCAATATCTTTTATAGCGCTCATATCCCATGGTTGAATAGCCAATAATCTAGCTTCAGGTACTGAAATAGTAGCTGCATTTTTAATAGGTGTATCTGTGCCATAATATTTAAAATTAATATTTTCAACTAAAGATGGATTTGCTCTACCAGCTCTAATTGTTGTAAGGTTGTCTTTATATCCCTTTACATGGTGTTCCATTTTTTCTCTGTATGACTTAAACATCTTCGCCCTCCACAATCGTTCCAATTTTTTCGCCTTTGATTACTCTAACTAAGTTTCTTGGATCATCGATACCAAAAACTATTAGAGGCATATTATTATCCATACATAAAGAAGTTGCTGATGCATCCATTATCTTTAAATCTAACGTTAGAATTTGCTTATATGTTAATCTATCAAATTTCTTTGCATCATCGTATTTATTTGGGTCTTTATCATATATAGCATCTGTACCAGTTTTTCCTAAAAGAATAACATCTGCCCCGATTTCTAAAGCTCTTAGAGCAGCTGTAGTATCAGTAGAAAAATATGGTCTACCTGTGCCTGCAGCAAATATTACTATTCTTCCTTTTTCAATATGTCTAATCGCTCTTCTTACTATAAATGGTTCAGCTATCTCATTCATTGATATAGCACTTAATACTCTTGTCTCTAGTCCGAGATTTTCAAGAGATGATTGAACTCGTAATGAGTTCATTACTGTACCTAACATACCAATACTATCTGATACGCTTCTATCCATATTTTCAGAAGATCTACCTCTCCAGAAGTTACCGCCACCGATAACTATGCCTATTTCGGCCCCTAGTTCGTGACACTCTTTGATAACTTCACAGATGCCATCAATAGTTTTATCATCTAGACCAAAGCTTTTATCACCAGCTAAAGCCTCTCCGCTTAACTTAATTAATACCCTTTTATTTGTAAACATATACCTCTCCATATAGTAAAAGAGAACAAAAATTGTTCTCTCTTAATGTTATACATTCATTTGACTTGCTACTTCTGCTGCAAAATCTTCGTTTTTCTTTTCTAGACCTTCTCCAACTTCAAATCTTTGGAATCTTCTAATAACGATATTTTCACCAATTTTTGCGATTTTATCTTTTAATACATGCTCAACAGTAACATCTGGATCTTTGATGAATGGTTGTTCTAATAGACAAATATCAGAGAAGAATTTAGTCAATCTTCCTTCTACTTTCTTAGAAGCTATCATCTTAGCTTTTTCTTCATCCATGTTTGGATTTCCTTCGTTTAGAGCTTGTTGTAATAAAATTTCTTTTTCATGTTCAACTTGTTCAGCTGGTACATCATCTCTTGATACATAAGTAGGGTTTGATGCTGCTACTTGCATACAAATATCTTTAACGAATTGTTTGAATTCTTCGTTTTTAGCAACGAAATCAGTTTCTGAGTTAACTTCTACGATAGCACCGATTCTTCCGCTATGGATGTATGAGTCAACTAAACCTTCAGAAGTAATTCTTCCAGCTTTTTTTGCAGTTTTAGCTAAACCTTGTTCTCTTAAAAGTTCAACTGCTTTTTCAATATTTCCTTCTGTCGCTACTAATGCCTTTTTACAGTCCATCATACCAGCGCCAGTACGTTCTCTAAGTTCTTTAACATCACTTGCTTTGATTTCCATGTTTTCCTCCTATATAAATATAGGTAAGTAAGTAGCAACGCTACTACTCACCTACTGTTAAATCTTCTAAATAAAATTATTCTTCTGTTTCTTCTACTTCTTCAACAACTTCTTCAGTAGTTTCTTCTACAACTACTTCTTCAGTTTGATCTTCTAATTGTTCGCCTTGTCTACCTGCGATAATAGCATCAGCCATAGATGCAGTAATAAGTTTAACCGCTCTTATAGCATCGTCATTTCCAGGAATTGGATAGTCTAGTTCGTCTGGGTCTGTATTTGTATCACAAATACCAATTACTGGGATACCTAGTTTATGAGCTTCATTAACTGCGATATATTCTTTCTTAGGATCTACAACAAACATAACATCTGGTAGTGAAGGCATATCTTTGATACCACCTAAATATTTTTCAAGTTTTTCAAGCTCTAATTCTAGCTTGATTACTTCTTTTTTAGGTAATACATCAAAAGTACCATCTTCAGACATAGTTTCGATTTCTCTTAATCTATTGATAGATTTTTTGATTGTGTTGTAGTTAGTCAACATACCACCCAACCATCTTTGGTTAACATAGTATTGACCACTTCTTTTTGCTTCTGATTCAATAGCATCTTGTGCTTGTTTTTTAGTACCTACGAATAATGCAATACCATTATTTGCAGCTACATCTCTCATAGCTTCATAAGCTTCGTCTACTTTCTTTACAGTTTTTTGTAGGTCTATGATATAGATACCATTTCTTTCTGTAAAGATAAATTTAGCCATTTTTGGGTTCCATCTTCTTGTTTGATGGCCAAAATGTACTCCTGCCTCTAATAAGGCTTTCATTGAAATTACTGACATATTTTCCTCCGTGTTTTTCTTCCATCTTCTTCTATCACCAGACCATAACTTGTGTTAAGGCACACAGATGACAATCCAAAGATGTGTAATTTTTTTACTGATTAAGTATAACATAACTTCTTAGATTTAACAAGTAGTTACCTCATCAAAATCCTTGGTTTTCATTGATATTATAACACATTATCGTTACATTATAGCTGTATTTTAAAATATAAGTACATTTTGATTAATATTCATGGATGTTAGACGTTTGTTAAAATAACAAAAAATGTAAAAACTCTTACACTTTACATAAAGCCGTTTTATATTTTATGATTTATTTGAATTAAATTTATAGAATATATCCTTAGCATTTATATAACACGGGCATTTCACTCGTTCTTGATGAATATATTAAATTTTCTTTAAATTTAAACATATTTTTACAATGTTTTTTTATGCGATGTTTATTCAGTTATCAAAGTGCTAATTGATTAAATTTTCAGTAGTTTTGATGTTTTATCCAAATGTAAAAATTAATATTATACTGGTATTGCTGAATATTGCATTTCATCATTATTCATCTAAAGGTTTCTTTTTTTTCGAAAAATGCTATACTGAATTCATTAAGGAGGTAGGTATGAAGAAATTAAGAAAAATACTAGCGATAACACTGGCATTAGTGTTATTGGTGCCATCAATGGCATTTGGTACGAACGACACATCTCAAGGTGTTAAACCTGTGGATGTAACCCAAAAAACTCTTGAAAGATTTAAGAATAAAGAAATCGATTTAAGTAGTTTAACTAAAAACACGTTAGAAGTTAAAGAAGAAGATGAAAGCGAAGAAGTTCGTGTTATCATCGAAACTGACGCAACACCATCTTTAGAAGGTGGCAGCGCAACTTCAGTTGACGCAAAAAATAACACTGTTATCGATGCGATAAGACAAAGCGGTGTTACATTAGAACCATTGAATAAATTTAATACTACATTCTCTGGATTCTCAACTGTTGTATTAAGATCACAAATTCCAAGTATTGAAAAATTAAATGGAGTTTCTGGTGTTTATATAGCAGAAAAATATGTTCTTGAAGAAGTTACTCCTAATATGGAATCTTCTCATGAATTAATCGCAAACAGACAAGTTTGGGAAAACCTTGGTTATAAAGGTGAAGGCACTGTTGTAGCGGTACTTGATACTGGTATCGACCACACTCACAAGGATATGGTTCTTACATCTACAGAAACTGCTAAACTTTCTAAAACAACTGTTGAAGAAACATTAGCAGCTAATCCAGAAATAGCTGGATCATTCTTGACAGATAAAGTTCCTTATGCTTATAACTACTTTGATAACTCTCAATCTGGAATCGACATGGGAGCAGATCCAAGCATGCACGGTATGCACGTAGCTGGTACTATCGGAGCTAACGGCCCTACTGATGATGCACCTGGAGTTTCTGTTACTGGTGTAGCTCCTGAAACGCAATTATTGAACATGAAAGTATTTGGAAACGACGCTATGTATTCAACTACTTATTCAGACATTTATATGAAAGCTATCGAAGATGCTATAAAACTTAAAGCTGATGTTGTTAACATGAGTTTAGGTTCAATAGCTGGTACAAACTATGCTGACGATCCATTAAACAGATCTGTTACTAATGCAGTAAGAAATGGTATCGACTTAGCAATCTCTGCTGGTAACTCAGCTTATACATTCTACGGAAACGCTGCAAACTATGGTTTACCATACGCAGTTGACCCTGACTTTGGTGTTACAGGTAGCCCTGGTGTAGCTACTGATTCTATGTCAGTTGCTTCTTACGAAAACATTGCTACTTTAAGTTCTACAATCGAATTCGATTTAGTTAAAGAAGGCGTTACTACTCGTGAGACTGCTACTTATGCTACTACTTCTCCACTAAGCCCTGTTGGATTAACTGGTGAATATATACTTGTAGGTAAAGGAAGACAAGCTGACTTTGATGCTATAACTGAAGCTGGTGAGACAGTTGAAGGTAAGATCGTTCTTATTGAAAGAGGAGAAACATTTACTGAAACTCAAAAGAGATCACAAGACGCAGGAGCTTTAGCACAAATCGTTTACAACAACGCTCGTCCTGATGCAGAAGTATTAGTAAACATGGCAACTAACCCTGGACAAACACTTCCATCATTAAGTATAGGACGTGCTGCAGGTCTTAAATTAGTAGAAAATGAAGTAAAAGTATTAACAGTTACTGATAATAAAGTTACTACGCCAAACCCTAACTATGGTTTAATGAGTGACTTTACATCAAGAGGACCAACTCCACACATGGAAATGAAACCAGAAATCTCTGCTCCAGGTGGACAAATTTACTCAACATTAAATAATGATAAATATGGCGTTATGAGTGGTACAAGTATGGCTGCTCCTCACGTAGCAGGTGGTTTTGCACTTGTAAGACAATATTTAAGAGATGATGCAAGATTCTCAAGCTTAAGTGCTGAAGAACAAACAAGATTAGCTAAAGTTCTTTTAATGAACTCAGCTGATATCTTACAAGATCCTGATGAACAAGTTCCATATGCAGTAAGAGAACAAGGTGCTGGTGGTATGAACTTAGCAAGAGCTACTTCCCTACCAATGACAGCTACTAACCCTGCAACTGGTTTATCTAAGTATGAATTAGGATCATTAGATTCAAAACAATTTACTATTCCAGTTGAATTAAAGAACTTAACAGATAGAGAACTTACTTACACTGTTGATATGACATTAGTAAAAGACTTCTTAACTCAAGGCTACAACACTATGACTGAAACATTCGTAAATCATAGTTTTGAACCATTCGAAGTAGTAGTTGGACCTAATGCTACAACTACAGTACAAGTTCCTGTTGATTTTACATTAGATGATATTGAAAACCAATTCGTTGACGGTTGGATTCAATTCAAGAGTGATGTAGAAACTGAAGTAAATGTTCCTTTCATAGGATTTGTTGGTAATTGGACTCAACCAAGAGCATTAGATACTATGAGATTTGGTGAAGGTCATGGACAAGATCAAAAATCTTATATTGGATTATCTGGACTATGGTTTACTCCATTAAGTGGTGGTATAGACTACTTCTCAGACACTAAAGCAGCTATCTCACCTAATACAATCTACGGATTGATATTCGGTACAGCTAAAGCAACTCCAGTATTTACTTACTTAAGAAATATGAAGTCACTAAATACTAATATAGAAGATGAAGAAGGCAACTTAGTTGCTATGGTAAACAAAAAATCACACTTAACTAAGAGTTATACTAATGGTGGAAGAAACTATCCATATACTATCGCTCAAGATACACAATGGAATGGTACTGCTAGAGGTAGAGTAGTTGAAGATGGCAAATACTACATGGTATTTGAAGCAACTCCTTGGACTGCAGAAACTCCACAAGAAGTTAAAGTACCACTATACGTTGATACTTCTCTTCCAGTAATTCATAGTGTTAAATCACTAGATGGAAAATTAGAAATCAATGCAACAGACGAAACTACTGGCGTAAGCCAAATCATGGTATCTATAAAAGATACTCAAGATGATACTTTCGAAGCAGAAGATGTTGTAGTTAGCTCATCTGATGAAGGCGTAAAGAATGGTGATGTTTATACAGTAGACGTTACATCACAAACTGATGGATTAACTCCTGAGCAAATGGTTACAAAAGAATTTACAGTAACAGTATTAGACCACGCTATGAATATGGCTTCTGGTTCTGTAAACGGTCACTATTCAGCTCAAGAAATTCCTTGGTTATATGTTACTACACCTTCAATTCTAGAAATGTACAAAGTTAATACTAAGCAAATGTCAGGTTACCTAATTGATAAAGAGCTTTCAACAGTTACTTATTCAAATAATGGTGGCGAAGAAACTGAATTAGAATTAACTCCTGCTACAAGATTAGCTGTAACCCCTGAAGATCCTAATACTTCTTATGGAGATGGATGGAGATTCTCAACTGAAGTTACTTTAGATGAAGGATATAACTTACTAAAAGTATTTGCTAAAGCAAATAGTAACAACGATAAACAAACAACTGTATCAAGAGAACTTTGGGTAGATACTATTCTTCCTACAGTAACTCTAGATGATTATACAAAAGAAGCTGCTAAAGGAACTATGGCTCAAGTTACATTAACAGTAACAGAACAACTTCCATACTTCGAAGTTAGAGCAAATGGCGAATTAGCTTACACTTATGATGAATACTCTACATTTAGAGGAGATCAAACTGGCGACTTTACAGCAACATTTGAAGTACCAGTATATGAAGAAGGCGAATATCCAGTTACACTAGAAATAACTGATGGTGTTGGAAATAAAGCTGAAAATGTATATTTCGTTATAAATGAAGTTATAGAAGAACCACAACCAGAACCAGTTACAGGTTATGCTGGTGGTACATTAAACGTAAGACAAGAACCTAATACAACAAGCGCGATTATTGGTACTATAAAAGCTGGTAGCGAAGTTACTGGTACAGTAGAACCAAACTCTCCAAGCTGGTTAAAGATTGATTTTAATGGTCAAGTTGGATACGTTTATAAACCTCTTGTTAAAGAAGGTGGAGAAACTCAATATAAGGGATATACAACTGCATCAGCTAATGTTAGAGCTGAAGCTAGTGGAACAAGTGCCCTACTAGGTTCATTAAGAAAAGGAACTGAAGTAACTGGTACTGTTGATCCAAGAACACCAAGTTGGGTTAAATTTGACTTTAATGGTCAAACAGGTTATGTATACAAAGCACTTCTTTCAGAAGAAGCACCTGCTACTACAATTACAGGAACAGTTTCTAGTACTACAAACGTTCGTTCAAATCCAAGCACTTCAGGTACAGTTCTAGGTTCTATGAGAACAGGAACTACAGTAACTGGTAAAGTTTCAGCTGAAAACAGCAACTGGTTAGAAGTAACATATAATGGTCAAACATCATATATTTGGAGAGCTTTTGTAAAATAAGCTTAAACATAAACTAAATAAAACGACTTACTTGTAAAAGTAAGTCGTTTTTTATTGATTGTTTTCTATAAAAAAAGACACCATACGGTGCCTTTTTATCATTTAATGTCTTTATATGCTAAGTATCCATGCATGCTATTAGCACTTTTTACAGCATCTACAATTGCTTTTTCCATTGTCTCAACCGCAAGTGCAAGTAATAAATCAAAATTCTCGCATTCTAATTTGTTAGTCCCTAGAGCAAATATCGTATCCCCATCACTCATAGTGTGAACTGGTCTAATTGCTTTAGCATAAGCATTATGACCTATTTGAGCTAATTTATTAGCCATTGGTTTTGTTAGCTTAGCATTAGTTGCTATAACTCCAATAGTTGTATTAGTATTTGTAAAACCTATATTCGTTGATTTTAATACATCTAAAGAGTTAAATAATGTCTTTGTTTCTCTATCATAAGGACCAGTTAATTGAGTCTCTGCCTCGTATATATCTCCTAAAGCATTGACTACCACAAGTGCTGATACAACAAGATCTCCATGACGTACACTATTACTTCCTAAACCTGACTTTATAGCTTTATCCCAACCCATTGTCTTAGAACATGTAGCTCCTAATCCAGCTCCCACACAACCTCTTTGTATCTGGTCTATATTTGCGTTTTTAGCAGCATCATATCCCATTTGACCATTTGGTCGCTTGCCAGGGTCAAGGCTGTTTAAATCGTAAATAACGGCTTGTGAGACTACTGGAACAAGTGCAAATGGTGTTTGAAATCCAATATTGTTTTCTTCTAAAAATCTCATCACCCCAGATGATGCATCTAAACCATATGCAGATCCTCCAGATAAAACAATCGCGTGAACTCTATCCACTAATTTTTCACTTTGCATTAAATCTGTTTCCCTAGTACCAGGAGCACTCCCCCTTACATCAACTCCAGGTGTAGCACCATCTTCACATATGATAACACTAACTCCTTTTCCCATATCTAAATCATGGAAATGACCTACTTTTATACCTTCAACATCTGTCAAATAATTTTTCATATATACCTCATCACATTGGTAGACCAAAGTAAATTATTGGAACATCAAATTCATCACAGTATTGGATAACAATTGATTCTTTACCAATCCCACTACCTGCCAAATCTAGCAAGTGATATCCACCAATAAATGGCGCTTGATTTTCTACAGTTCCTGCTGGGTACTTCTTAAAATCTACAATCTTATATTTAAATCCATTACCTTCGTTATCGCTAACTGTCACAACACTACCTAAATCCAAATGTTGAACTCCATTAAAATTATAAGTATGTCCTGCAAAATAAGTAATCTCGCTATCATTTGGGTGAAATTTTGTCACCGTTGAGATTATATTACCAGCATCAATATACCTTTGTGTTCTTTCAGCATCATAATTATCTATACCAATATCTAAAAAAGGTACATTTGCATCACCATGATATAGATGATTTGGTAAATACTTTGGCTTTTTATCTTCAACTGGTTTTTCAACCACAACTTCTTCTGGTTCTTCCTTTGGTTTATCAGGATCCTCTTTCTCAACAACTGGCTTTTCTATAGGTTTCTCAACTGGTTTTTCAACCACAACTTCTTTTGGTTTTTCAGGCTTAACTTCCGGTTTTTCTTCTATAGTCTTATCATCTTTTTGATCATCTTCAATGTTATCTTTACTGTCTTTGTCATCTTCAGTGTTTACTTCAGGCTTTTTATCCTCATTCTTTACTTCTTCAACTTTTGGTTCTTCTACCTTTACATCCACTTCAGGTTTTGTTTCTGTTAAATCATCTTGTTCTTTCTTATCTTCACTCTTTGAAGGATTTGTATCTATAAAGTTATTCTCGTTCGAATTACTCACATAAGGAGTATCTCGATGTTCAACTTTTATCTCAACTTTTTTAGGTTCTTCTTTTGTAGGTGCACATCCTGTAAATGCTATTAACATCATCAAAAAAATTATCAGTTTTTTCATCTTTTACTCCTTTCTATAAACTTCAATGTATTCATAATATACTTACCCTATAACATCTTTATTGATAAAATAGTTAAAATATTGTTTTCATATTATCTTTATCATATTATGTTTAGAAGTAAATGTCAATTACAGGAAGGTTACAATTTCAACGATAAATTAATTATTTTGTTACCTTTTAGACTTTAATGTACATAAATGTGCAATAAAAAAAGACCTCGTTTAACGAAGTCTTTAGATGCAAATAATATATTTATATAGTCAATCTTTAAAAGGGATGTGATTGATTGAATTTATATTATATTAGTATTTTTAGAATGGAAGGAGAATACAACATAGTATATAGCTAGTATATTATTTGCTTGCATTGTTGGTTTTTAAAAACCTTGAAAATCCTTATTCCAATGCAACCTTATTATATAATAAAAGACTAAGTTTTGCAATAACTTAGCCCTTTTTATATTACTATTTTAGTATACTTTTTACTGATTCAAGTATGCTTTTTATTAATGCCACATAGTCTGTGGCACTTGATACACCTGTGTTGATATTGTCGATAGTATCTACAGCTGTCATAGCTACATATTCAACTGTATCAACAGCATCTGTAGATAATTTGTGTACATCTGTAGTAATTCCTTCAACCTCTCTTAGCGTAACTACTAAATTAGGTTTAACTTCTTTAACCATACCATCAGCTTCTGTTAACATGCTTTCTACTGACTTAGTGATACTTGGTAGATTAGCAAGTGAACTATCTAAATTCGTTTTGTTATCTTCAACAACTGCGCTCACTGCTTTTAGAGTCTTAGATAATGAAAATAGTACTTTAGCTAATAAAACTAAAACCACTATCCCAGCTATAACTAGAAGGCCGATCAAAATATCAAGTAAACTAAATGATACTTGAAAAACTGTCGCTAATGTAAACATACTACCTCCAAATTAGTTTTTCTTTTCTTCTACTTTTTCCTTAGTATTTTCTACAGCTTCTTTTGTATCTTCTTTTACTTCTTGAGCTGTTTCTTTTAAGTTCTTGCCTGTCTTTTCAGCTAGCTTTTTAGTTTCTTCTAATGCAGTTCCAGTAACTTCTTCAACATCATCTCTTACCGCTTTAAGATCAGTTAATTTGCTTTCTTTGAACTCATTAAATTTTGTTTTAGTCTCGTCATACTTTTTAGAAACTTCATCAGATAATTGAAGACCCTTTGCTTTTAGAGTTTCTGCAGTCTCAAGTGCTTTATCGCTTATATCTTTTCTAGTTTCTTTACCTGATTTAGGTGCGAATAAAACTCCTATTGCTGAACCTACAAGTGAACCTATAGCTAAACCTGTAGCTACTTTTTTAGTAGTATCCATTTTCTTTTTTCTTTCAATCATTCTTTGTTTCTCAATGAAATATTGTTTTAGTGACATAATGTCCTCCTTTTGTGTATTTATTATAACTCATATGTACCCAAAAAATTAGAGTCTAACATATTTACATATGTTTTAAAAAAATACCCATAGAATGGCCCGCTAATTATACCTTCAATAATTGAAGGTGGGTTACCTGTCTATCAAGTCTACAGTCCACTTAAGGCATTGTATCGTCTTTAGAACTCCGGAGACCCTTATAGGTGTTGTAGGTTAATTATATAGGCCACCCATATGGATATATATATATTATACTATTTTTTAACAGATAAATCTAGTGTTTTATGCGTTTTTATTGGTTGATTAATAAAAGTTTTTGTATTATCATATTACTATAAAGATATCTCAAGAGTCTAAATAGGCTATAAAAATTTAAAGGAGTTATTATGACTAAAAAAATAAACATATTTTCTAATCACTATGATATTTCAGAAAAAGTAACTGAAAGATTAATACAAGAGTTTAAACTTCACGGCTATGAAGCCAACGAAAACTTCTCGCCAGATGCTGATTATAATGTAGTTATTGGCGGTGATGGTACTTTTATAAAAGCCTGTCATGACTCCGATTTTTCTGATATTCCTTTTATCGGGATTAATACAGGGCATTTGGGATTTTACCAAGAAGTTCCAGCAAATAATGTTGAACTGATGGTATCTAGATTGATAAATAAGGAATATCAAGTACAAGACATTAAACTGATAGATTGTAGCGTGTTTACTGAAGAAAATAGCTATAATTTCCTATCTGTAAATGAAATTGTATTAAAAGCAAAGTACACTAACATCATTCACTTTAATATGTATGTAAACGACATATTACTTCAATCATTTGCAGGCGATGGAGTTATATTCTCGACTCCTTCAGGAAGTACAGCATATAACCTTTCAGCTGGTGGAGCCATGCTTTACCAAGCATTAGATGGTTTTCAAATAACACCAATGGCTCCTATTAGATCTTCTTTATTTAGGTCATTAGATAAGTCTCTAGTAGTTCCATCAAATACTCAAATCAAACTGATCACTAGAAAACGTGAAGAGACTTTCTCATCATTAGGAGTTGATGGCATGCTTCAGGAATTCGAAGATATCAACTATATCAATATTACTATGTCTGATAAGACGATCAAAAAATTGGTATTTGATGAAAACTGGTATTGGAAAAATATTAAAGAAAAGTTCATATAAGAAAAAACCTCACCTTTCGGTGAGGTCTTTTTTATTGTCTTAATAAGAATTCCATTGCTCTATTAAATATTCTTCCCGCCCCTTGGCTATTTTCAACACCTGCATGCTCCAATACTATTGCGATAGCATATCTTGGAGATTCTGCTGGTCCAAAACCAACATACCAAGAGTGTTCAAGTGTATCTGTTTCAGCTGTACCACTCTTACCTGCTAGTTTTGTACCATCATCTAAAATTCTATTATTTTCTGTGGCAGTATCTGTTAGGTAATCAACCATTCTATCATTAATATCTTTAGGTACTGCTTTTGATAATTGAACTGGAGAAAACTCAGTAATTACTTCCCCATCCAGTGTTTTATTTACTAGCCTAGGTTTCATCATGATGCCGTCATTGGCAATTGCTGCTACCATACTAGCCATATCAAGCGGAGTTACCATAGTCTTACCTTGTCCAAATGCAGTAACCGCTTTTTCTAATTCATCTAAATTGTTTTTATATGGGATTCTAGACAAGCTTCGATTCACATCAAAATCATATGCCTTACCCAACATAAAACTATTTGTTACTCTTAATAAATCTATATTATCAAGCTCTTTCGATTTATCTGAAAAATAAGTATTGGAGGAATGTATTAGAGCTTTTCTCAAATCTATCTCTCCATATTCCCTATTTGCATAGTTTGAAATAGTATATCCATTTATCGTAGTACTTCCATTATCAATATAGTCTAAATCAACATTGTTTTCTAATAATGCTATAGAAGAAATTATCTTAAAAATTGATCCTGGTGTATATAATCCTTGAGTAGCTCTATTTATCAATACTCCATCGTCCGATTCAATAAGGCTATTCCAGTTTTCTTTTAGCCTATTTACATTAAAAGATGGTCTTGAGATCATAGATACGATATTTCCGGTACTTGGTTCTATCACTACAATGGCTCCCTTATATCCTTCTAACAAGTCATACATATAAGATTGGATATCTGAGTCTATAGTTAAGTAAACATCCTTGCCTCTTTCTGATCTGTTATATGCTGATTCTAATTGTGAAATGAAATCATAGTTATCAGGAATATTTAGAAGTTCCTTATTATATTTTTGCTCGATACCACTTTTCCCAAGCTCAGGATCAGTATATCCGATTATTGGAGTATACATATAATAGTAGGCATTGATTCTTTGCATACTGCCATCTTCATTTCTCTGACTATATGCTAGGCTATTACCATCAGCATCCCTAATAGTTCCTCTTAATATTGAGGACTCATCCACCCAATTTCGTGAATTATAATCATGATCTGCATAAAACTTAGCTTCAAATAACTGAAAATATGTCATATATAATGCTACACCTAAAAGCATCACGATTAATACTCCAAGTATAGTTATCATCTTTTTATTTCTAGAATTATTCATAGTTCACCTTCTTTTGAGATGTAGTAAATTGAAGCACTGCTAGCAATATAAAGCTAGATAGCGTTGATGAACCACCATAGCTCATAAATGGTGTAGTGATTCCTGTTAAAGGTATCAGCTTTAGTACTCCTCCAAACATAACTAGAGCTTGAGATGCGAATACTAAAGATACTCCAAAAGCTAATGCGCTATAAAAATCATCTCTATTTGTTAAGGCAATCTTTATACCTTTATATATCAATAATGCGTAAAGAAGAGTGATGCCAATTCCCATGAATATTCCCATCTCTTCAATAATTGCTGGGATAATAAAGTCAGATGTAGATACTGGTATCATATTTGGCGTGCCCAATCCTAGTCCTGAGCCAAACATCCCACCACTTGCTATAGCAAATAATCCTTGGATGATTTGATAACCTCGACCTTGGTAGTCCGCCCATGGATCAATCCATATATCAAAACGTACTCTAATATGGCTAAATATCTTATATGCTATAAATAAACCTACAAATGCTAGTAGGATATTTACAAACATTCTTAGATAATCCCTTTCAAAAACAAACATAGACAATATGAATGTAGCAAAAAATACCATAGCCGTACCTAGTTCGCCTTGTAAAAAGAATAGTCCAATAAATAGATAAGTAGCTACATTTAAATAGTACTTGCCATACTTTTGTTTTGAAAACTTTTCATAGTCACCATAAAAACTAGCTATCATAAAAATATATGATATCTTAGCAAATTCCGAAAGCTGTATAGTAACTCCATCCGTTATCCTAATCCAGTTTCTAGCACCATCTGCAGGGTTTGCTAGTACCAAGGTTACCATAAAAGTAAGCAAAGTCACTGCAAAGTAAAACCAAAACTTATTTTTAAAAAACTTGATATAGTTATTTAGCACGTAAAATACAAATACAAATACAAAAAATGCCAATATATACCAGATGATATGTGTTACTCCTGTATTGATATTTAATCGAAGTATCACTAAAAGTCCAATACTATATAACATATTTACTATATATACTAAAGTATTATCCCCTTTTGTAAATCTAGGGATATAAATATTTGACGCAAGCGTTGCTACTAAAAAACCTATAGAAAGCCCTAGAAGCTTAATATTAAATTGTTCGCTTTGCCTTATCACAAGTAAAAGCAATCCTATAAATTGAATTATGAATATCAGCCAAGTTAGAGTAAATGCATAACCTTTTTTGCTAGTATTACTTTCAAATGCTATATTATTGTACTTCATTTGAGTTTTCATCTCCTTGGTTAAATACATAATGATAGTTGCCTATTTGTATCTTATCACCTTGATTTAATTTATCAGATGTAAAAATCTGTTGTTCATTTACAAATGTACCATTTGATGATTGCATATCTTCGATATAGAAGCCATCATTTTTTCTTACGATAATAGCATGTCTTCTAGATACCATCGTATCGTCAATTATCAAGTCATTTTCATAATCTCTTCCAATAGCATTAAAATCATCCAGTATAAAAGTTTTTGCTAATTTAGACCCTTCAGCTATACCATCTTGTAGTGAAAGAAAGGACTTTTTAACGCTTTGATCTTTGTACACAGTCTTGATATCAAGAAAGATTAATTTTACCACCAGATAGATAAAATATAGCACTACAAAAACAAACAGGTATTTAAAGACTGTTGAGATTATAGTATATAAGTCAATATTTCCCACTATATCAGTAAAAAATATCGCCCTTAGAGTATCAAATATAAATTTCATATATCCTCCATTAAATATTCCTATAATGTTGGTATCCTTTATCCTTCAGCATAGAATATATTTCATTAACATGTTCACTATTTTTAGTTTCTAGTACCATCCTAACTACCATGGTACCAAGTTCATTTTTCTCGTGTTCGGCAAATTGATTAATCGTTAATACATTTGCTCCTAGTTCTGTTAGATAACCCAAAAAATTCGCAAGTTCTCCAGGAATATCTTGAAGCTGTGTAGTTATCTCACATAATCTACCTGATTCATAAAGTCCCTTTTGAATTATCTTAGCAATTACATTTACATTAATATTGCCTCCTGATAATACACAGCAAGTTACTTTATCATCACTTAATTTATCTAATGCTGCTATTGAAGAGGCCCCTGCTCCTTCTGACACAAGCTTATTCTTTTCTAATAAATTTAAAATGGATTGAGCTATCTCACCATCAGATACTACAACTATATCATCCACTAATTCTTTAATGATGCTAAAAGTTAGATCTCCTGGTCTTTTAACAGCTATACCATCAGCTAGTGATTTGGCAGTTGGTAATTCAACAATATGGCTTGCATGAACTGATTCGTACATACACTTAGCACCTTCAGGTTCAACTCCAATTATCTCTACATCTGGTCTTAAAGTTTTAACTGCGATTGCTATTCCAGATATAAGTCCACCACCACCGATTGGTACTACTATTCTTTGAACATTTGGTAATTGTTCTAATATCTCTAAACCAATTGTTCCTTGTCCAGCGATAACATATTCATCATCAAAAGGATGGATAAATGTATAGTCATGTTCTTTTGCAAGTTCACGAGCTTTTTTATATGAATCATCATAAACTCCATCTACCAATACTACTTCAGCCCCATAACGTTTCGTAGCCTCAATCTTAGCTATAGGAGCTATAGCAGGGATACAAATTGTTGACTTTATTCCTTGAAGTGCTGCTGATTTAGCAACTCCTTGGGCATGATTACCTGCAGAAGATGCTATAACACCTTTCTTTTTTTCTTCGTCCGTAAGATTATTGATTTTATTATATGCACCTCTATATTTAAATGAACCTGTCCTTTGAAGATGCTCCATCTTAATATATACATTTTCACCAAGGTTTGATGCAGTGAAAATCGGCGTATTATTGATATTGCCACTTAAGGTTTGTCTTGCTTGTAAAATTAACTCATATATGTTGTCAAACATATTGCCTCCTAAATATTTGCTGCTTCTATTAAATAATAACAGGCTTTTAGTGGGTACTTACCTACTGCAGTTTCTGCCGTAATCATCAACATTTGAGCACCGTCAAGTGTTGAGTTATATATGTCATTTATCTCAGCCCTAGTTGGCACTGTGCTATCTATCATTGAATTTAGTAACTGAGTTACTACCATAAATTGTTTATTTTTATCATTGCATTTTTTTGATATATATTTTTGTGCTCTAGGGATCGATAATAGACCAAGGTTATTTCCTAAATCGCCTCTAGCGATTACTATGACATCTGAATTATCAATGATTTCATCAATATTATCAATACCTAGCTGATCTTCTATTTTTGAATATAGCCTATAATCCTCAAAATCTAAAGAAGTGAATAATTCCCTCAAAATAATAATATCTTTTTTTGACCTTACAAAAGGGATCATAAAGTTTTTTATGCCCAATTGCTTTGCAAGCTTAATATTCTTTATATCATCAGGATTAATTGTATCATTTGCTATGTACTTGTTTTGAATACTAATACTCTTATTAGGCTCGATTATGCTATTTTCCGATAACTTAGCAAACAATGTATTACTTTCAATATTTTCTACAACAGCCTCAACTTTTCCATCGTCGATATGGATAATATCACCAACTTTTGTATTTATTATGAAGTTTTCATTAACATATAATATATCATCTTCGCAGTAGTCACTAGAATATGTTTTAATAAAAATATTGGAACCTTTCTCCTTTGTAATCGTCTTATTAGATCTAATTCTAATCTCTGAGCCTTGTATATCAAGAACAATTTCTAAAGGTCCATAAGGTTTTTTTGATATTTGATTTGCTTTTTTAACATTATTAATCCAATCAAGTCTTTCTTCAAGTAGTCCATGGGATAAGTTTAATCTTAAACCGGTTATTCCCATCTCATTGGCTTTTAATAATATATCATATGTTTGGAAGTTTGGCCCAAGGGTCGCAAAAAACTTCATATTTGCTTTATTGCTCATTTTATCCTCTTTCAATTACTTTTATAAACTAATTGAGGATACAGATTCAATCTGTATCCTCTGTTTAAATTCATTGTCAGTATTACTTAACATCCATAATTTTCTTATGTGCTACTTGGAAAATCTCATCAATTTTCTTATCGCCAGCTTCGACATCTTTTGCTACTGAATAGATATATAATTTAATCTTTGGTTCAGTTCCAGAAGGTCTAACAACATACCATGAACCATCATCATATACATATTTAAGTACATTAGATTTTCTTAATCCTGTCTCGTCATTTTGGTAGTCAACCACTTGTGTAAGCTTAATATCACCAATTTCTTTGATAGGATTAGCTCTATAGTCTTCCATGATTCTCTTAATTAAAGCTTGTCCATCTAAACCTTCTAATACTATAGAGATTAATCTTTCTCCATAATAATCAAATTCATCATATAATTCATTTAGTACATCAAGTAGAGTCTTGCCTTGTTTTTTGTAAAATGCAGCCATTTCAGCTATCATCATGATTGATGATACAGCATCTTTATCTCTAACATGAGCACCATAGCTATATCCTATACTTTCTTCAAATCCAAATATGAATGTTTTTTCTTTAGTTTCATCGTAGATATTTGCTGGTTCATAAATGTTCTTAAATCCAGTTAATACATCTATAGCTTCTACTCCATATTTTTCTGCAATCTTACTTGGTAGATTTCCTGTTACTATAGACTTAACAATTACTCCTTTTTCTGGTAATTTACCATTTGCTTCTAATCTAGAAAGGATATAGTTAGTCAATAGGATTCCTGTTTTATTACCAGTTAAAAATACATATTCACCATTTTCGTCTCTAACTTCTATAGCAGCTCTATCAGCATCAGGGTCAGTAGCCATTAATATATCAGCTCCTACTTCTTTACCTAGTTCTATACTATATTTGAATGCTTTTGGGTCTTCTGGGTTTGGATAACCTACTGTAGTAAAGTCAGGATCTGGATTTTCTTGTTCTTTAACAATATAAACATTATTGAATCCTCTTTTTTCAAGAACTTCTCTAACTAGTTTATTACCAGTACCATTAAGTGGTGAATAAACAATTTTGATATCTTTGTCGATATTTTCGTCTTCAATTGCCAAAGCTAAAGTATCGTTTATATATGCTTCAATAACAGATGGATCTATATATTCAACTATGCCACTTTCAAGTGCTTCAGTAAAATCCATAGTCTTAACATTTTCAAAACCGCCTACTTTGCTCATATTATCTAGGATTTGATCTGCGATATCTTCAAGAATTTGAGAACCTTCTTCCCAATATGCTTTGTAGCCATTATATTGTTTAGGATTATGGCTAGCTGTTATCATAACGCCTGATATAGTGTTTAATTTTCTTATAGTGTAAGATAGTACTGGTGTTGGAGTTATTCCTTTATGGATATAAACTTTAATCCCATTAGCAGCTAATACACTTGCTGTTATCTCTGAGAACTCTTTAGACATATGTCTAACGTCATGAGATATTGCTACTCCTCTATCCATCGCTTCTTGACCATAGCTCTTAATAGTATCTGCAAGACCTTGAGTAGCTAATGAAACAGTATATTTGTTCATTCTATTAGTTCCTGCGCCAATAATACCTCTTAATCCTGCTGTACCAAATTGAAGATCTTGGTAAAATCTATCCTCCATCTCAACTTCATCGTCTTTAATTAATACTAGTTCTTTACGAGTATCTTCATCAAAATACTCATTTTCAATCCATGAATTGTATCTTTCCTTATAGTTCATAAATATCCCCCTTTATTTGATATACGTTGGAAGTAAATGCCTCTACTTCGATTTCTTTTACTTGTTCATTTTTAAATCCATTTGCCCATATCAATGTTGCATTTGTTAGGTTAAATTTTTTTGTTTTTACCATTTCAGCTTTGTTTGATGCATTATGGATAATTAAATATGTGTTGTTATCTCTTCTAATTAGATATCCAATTAAACAATTCTTTAAACCCTTTATTAAAGTCATATTATCAATAACTTCGTCGTAGGTAGTTAAGTTAAATAATTTGGATTCTTTTCTAAACTGGATCAAATCTTTTATCACATTAAAAGTGTCTATGTGCTTTTCTTTAAGTGACCAGTCTATACCATTGACATCTATTGATGAGCTATAGCTATTGTGGTCTAATTTTTTGTCTCTTAAAAACTCATTTCCAGCATGGAAAAAAGGTAAACCTTGGCTCATCATGATAAGAGAAAATGCCAATATAGTCATCTGTTCTTGGTTTTGAACAGGAACATTTGACATAACTAATTTATCTTGGAAAATCAGGTTGTCATGAGCATTAAAGTAATTTATAGACTCGATTGGATTATCAAAGTTTGAGTATGTTCCGTCCATACTAACCGACCCAACTACTCCTTTTTCGATATCATGTTTGTATCTAAAATCTCCCTGTATATATCCTTTAATGACGCCGTCATTATCTCCACGAATAGCATCTCTAAAAAATGGATTAAATATCGCAAAGTCTTTTCCTCTTTGTGCACCAATATTAATTTGCTTTTCAGTAGCTAGTAATGATGAATCCGCCATCCAAGGCTCTCCATATATGATGATATTTGGGTTGATTTGTCTTAATTCTTTTATAGCAGTCTCAATAGTATCTATATCAATAAGTGCCATTAAGTCAAATCTAAATCCATCAACCTTATATTCATTAACCCAATATAATAATGAGTCTAGGATAAATTTGCTTCCCATCGTAGTATCAGAGGCGAATTCATTGCCGCAACCAGAACCATTTGAAAAATTACCATTATTATTTCTATGATAATATCCTGGAGCTAACACATTAAAATTACTATCCTTCGTCTTAAAAGTATGGTTGTACACGACGTCCAAAACTACAGACATTCCTCTTTCGTGGATCTTTTGTATCAAATATTTTAGTTCAAATATTCTTTTGTGAGGATCATAAGGATCAGTTGAATAGCTTCCTTCTACACAGTTATATAACTCTGGATCATAACCCCAATTGTAGTTACTTCTATATTTTGTGATATCTTTTCTTTCATCTACAGTAACAAAGTCATAAATTGGTAGTAGATGTATATGAGTTACTCCAAGTTCTGACAAATGATCAAGACCTGTTTTTACATTATTGTAGTAAGAACCTTCTTCACCAAAGCCTAAAAACTTACCATTGTGTTTAACACCAGAATTCTTATAGGCTGTAAAATCAGCTACATGAACCTCATAAAGTATAGCTTCTTCCCATTTATTCTCTGGTATAAAATGTTCCTTAAATCCTTCAGGATTAGTCTTTTCTAAATCTATGATAGCAGATTTATGAGAATTAACTGAACATGCTACTGAATAAGGATCAGTAACCTCGTTATCTCCTACTAAATAAGTGTAGAACTTTCCTTCTAGATTTTCATCTATCGTATATGTAAAGAAATTTATATCTTCTCTTTCCATAACGTATTGTTTTCTTCTAACATCATCATAATTGTTATATATAGCTAGAGTTACTCTTTTTTGGTTGGGAGCAAAAACTCTAAATGTGGATGAAGTATCGTTGTACTCTACCCCCATATTTAATATAGATTGTGATGTCATATCTGTTAATTGCATACTATCTCCAATAATTATTTAGATTTGTTTTTATAGCATCATTCATCGTATGATTAAGCGCATATGAGATATTATTAAGTGATTTTGACACCCATTTAGATCTATCCATATAGTCTCTAGTCGCTTTTAAATGCATCTCATAATGAGATAAAAGCTCTCTAATAACACCGTAGCCATCATTATACTTGAACAATACATTAATAATTGTATTTATATTATATGGAAATTTTGAATGTGGTTGATATTTATAAAAATCAAACATATCCCTAATTAAAGGATTTCTATTAATATAATCGTAAACATAATAATTTTTCTTCTTTGATAACTCTATAGCTTCATCGACATTTTCTCCAAAGATATATATGCTATCATCTTTCATTTCTTTAATATAGTCCTGAGCTAATATATTAAATGAGGTAAATGTTACTGAACCATTAACCATAAATTTGATGGTCTCTAGATCAACACTACCTTTTGTTATTACTGATACTTGTTGATTAATATCTGCTGCAGGAATCAACATATCTGATTTCTTTATATTGTAATCCTCGACAAAAACAATTTTTATCTTGTCTCGAATTGAATAGTCTTCGTTAATTAACTTTGCCAAAGCGTGGATAAACTTAATTATCTCCTTAGCAAAATAATAGTTCGGATATGATTTTCCACCAAAGAAATATGTCCTTGGAGGTATATCCATATTGCCATTTTGTTTAAGCCTAAAATACAGCAAAGCTATACTCAAAGCACTAAGTAATTGTCTCTTATATTCGTGAAATACCCCTAAATTCATATCAAATATTGACTTAGGATTTATTATCTCACCTTTAACCCCTAAATAATCAATTAGCTTATTCTTTTTGTCCTGTTTTAGATTGCACATTAGGCAATCTTCATCCCCACAAAGCTCCTCAAATGGTCTTATACTTACTTTATCGTCTTTAGTAAGCACTTCATACATTTTCTTATTAGTCTGTTCTAAATAGTTCAAACCATTAAAGCCTAACAACAAGTTATCTATCTTATCTCCATAATAGTTATAATGATGTGGTAAAAATACTTCCTTCAACACTTTTGCATGCTGATTTCCTAAAACCATAACCTTTTTAGATAGGTAAAATGCAATATTTATCGTCTCTACAAAATCACATCTAATTATAGATAAAGCATCTATTACTACCTTATCTTCAATACTCTCTTCTAGATGTTTCTTTACATATTTATCTAATACATATATAGTTGGTAATATGTCAGGACATACTTGTTCGATTAGTGATAAATCCCATTTTTCGAAATTTTCTTCTATAAGTGAAGTATTTACATAAATGAATGAATCTCTAGTTATATTTATAGCTTCTTCTATGCCTAACCCAAATCTCCTATGCAATATATCAAGAAACACAAGTTGAGATAATATAGGATGATTGTCATTAAGTTGTATTACTGTCTTTTCTGCAAATTTATTTATATCATTATCATGATACTTTTTATATCTTTTAAATATATCTTGCATAGTTGCTGATGCAAAAAAGTACTCTTGAGAAAGTCTAAGTTTTCTACCTTCAAGTGTATCTTCTTGAGGATATAAAAACTCTACTATTGAATTTGCTCTATTTATATCTTCATATGCTTCGATAATCTTACCTTGTGAAAATAGATTAAAGTCAATATCTTTTGTAGACTCGCTTTTCCAAATCCTAAGAGTGTTAGCACTATTATTTCTATCCCCTACTATTGGGAAGTCATATGGAATCGCCTTATAAGTATCATCTTTAAATTTAACCAAATGTGAAAAGCTCTTCTCATGTTCCCATGGATTCTTGTAATCTTTCCAGTCGTCTGGTTTTTCTATTTGCGTTCCATCAATTATTTCTTGTTTAAGCATACCTTTTCGATATCTTAAACCATATGCATGTGTGTTTTCTTCCAAGTTTGCAAGCGATTCAAGCATCGCTGTTGAGATAATTCCTAATTCTCCAAAACCTAATTGCGATTCTATCTCTTGATCACATATTTTGTCAAAATCTCTTCCATATCTTTCTAAGACTTCAACTAAATCGTCTATCAGGTCTAATTTAATAGCATTACTAACAAGTCGAGTACCCAAAGAGTACTCGAATGATAGTATATATAAAGTTTTGTCTTGTCTAGTGTTTACCATAGATTCATGCCAAATCTTGCCTATCATTAAGCGTAATGTTTTTGCTATGGCAATATAAATCTCTGAATCCCTGGCAGTTTTTATATCCTTGGCAAAAAACTCATACAAATTTTCTTCAATTTTATTTTGTATAAAGAGTTGTTTGTCTGTGCTCATACATTATAAGCTCCTATAAAGATTAATATATTCCTGTGATGATTTTTTCCAATCATTTCTATGTTTTAATGCATTCTTAATCAAATGAGTAAATGCTTCGCTATTATCATAATATAGATGCACTGCTTCTTTTGTCTTAAATAAAAGTTCATGTGCATTAATATTTTCAAAAGTAAATCCTGTACCTTCATTTGTATATTGATTGTATGGGATTACTGTATCCTTTAAACCGCCAGTTTCTCTAACTATTGGTAAAGATCCATATCTCATCGCAATAAGTTGAGATATACCACATGGTTCAGCAACAGATGGCATCATAAATAAATCAGAACCACCATAAATTAAATGTGACTCTTCATTACTGAAATAGATTCTAGCTGCTACTTTTTCTGGATATTTATATTCAAAATATTTGAACATTTCTTCATACTCGTAGTCACCAGTACCAAGCATCACAAATTGGATATCTTCTTGAAGTAATTCTTCAAGTATATATCTAAGAATCTCAAGACCTTTCATAGAAGTCAAACGAGTTACCATACCAATCATACATACATCGTCTCTTTGAGGTAGACCATATAATTTTTGTAATTCTCTTTTGTTTTCAACTTTAGTCTTAAAGTTTCTTCCATCATAATTTTTAACAAGAAACTCATCAGTCTTTGGATTCCATGTATCATAATCTATACCATTAACTATTCCAGATAATTTATCAGAATAGTAGTTGATAACATCTTGTAAACCTTCGCCAAAGAAAGGATATTTTATTTCTTGAGCATAAGTCTTTGATACAGTATTAAATTTTGTAGAGTGAACAATACCACCCTTCATAAAGCTTAATGCATTATTAAACTCTAAGTCATTTGATGACATAAATCTTTCTGCAAGTCCAGTCATAGCAAAAGCTTTAGGATCAAAAAGTCCTTGATACTTTAGATTATGTATCGTATAAAGAGTTTTTGTATTTTCAAAGAAATCATCACCCGTTCTAAAATCATTTACATATGCAGATACTAAACCTGAATGCCAATCATTAGAATGAATAACATCTGGTTGGAAGTTAAGCTCCTTTGTGATAAGTACTGACGCTTTTGAGAAGAAAATAAATCTTTCTGCATCATCAAAATGTCCATATAATGAATCTCTGTTAAAATACTCTTCATTATCTAAAAAGTAGAAAGTCACGCCATCTAAATCATATTGAAAAACGCCACAGTATTTATGAAGCCATCCAAGGTCTACATAAAACTCATGTACTTTTTTCATTCCTGATCTATATTTTTCTCCAATAGATGAATATAAAGGTAATACAACCCTTATATCATGTCCTTGATCAGATATAGCTTTTGGAAGAGAACCTGCTACATCAGCAAGTCCTCCAGTTTTTATAAATGGCACTGCCTCACTAGTTACATATAAAATTTTCATCGTTACCCCTATTCCTTATTCTTCAACTACCATATTTTTTTCAACTATATAAGGATTATTTTGTGCACCTTGTACAAAAACTTTTTCCTTTATTATTACGTTTTTATCCAATATGGAGTTTACTACTATCGCATTATCTTCAATTACTGCTTTTTGATAAATGATAGAATTTTTTACTATAGCATTTTTACCAATCTTAGCTCCTCTAAATATAACTGAGTTTTGAACATCTCCCTCAATTATACATCCATTAGCTACTATTGAATTAGAAACATTATTACCCTCTAGATAAAGAGTTGAAGGCTCGTCTTTTGACTTAGTCTTTATTCCTTCACCAGCTAATAATAAGTCAGCATAAATACCATAATTTAGTAGATTTGTATTTGCCTTATAATATGAATTTAAGTCTCTAATAAATTCAACATGTCTAAATAACTCTAAACCACCGATTTTTAATCTTCTCTTATTATTGAAAATCGCTTGAATTAGTGTATCTGCATTACCTTTTTCAACACTTTCTTTAACTAAACTCATAAATAAGTCTTTTTTAATAAACATGTTTTCTACATACATGTTAAAGATATTTTCTGTACCTAGATTATGTCCTATATTAATAATATTGTCGTTTTCATCAAAAATGATTTTTCTAGCATTTAGATAATCGCCATTTTCATCTTCTTGTTTTCTATAGATAAACATAACATCATATTCATTTTCTAGAAAATCTTGGTAAGCTTTGTTAATGTCGATTCTAGTTAATATCATTGGATTTGATATATAAACATATTTATGCTCTGCATCGCTAAAAAATCTCAATGAATTATAGTATGTTACGATTTCAGTATCAACTCCACCCATTTCTCTTACCACTGGAGGATTTATCATCAAACCATCAACTCTCTTATCAAGTCCCCAGCTTTTTCCAGTGCCTACATGGTCAAGAGTTGATCTAATATTCATACCACCAAATAAAAGAACTTTACTTAGTCCATGCTCAGCAAAATTAGATAAGGTAAAATCAATAGTTCTATATCTACTACCAAATGGTAACATATAGTCTGGTCTATTTTTAGTTAATGTACCATAGTCCTTTCTTTCGTTACCTGAGTTAATTATTCCTATACAGTTTTTCATTTTACCCTCCTGCTATTCAGCTTCTACGCCATTTTCAGAAACCAGATATACATTAGAGTCTCCTCTAGTTCCTATCTTAGTTCCTTCTTCAATAACTTGATTTTCAGCAATAACGCTATTGTATACTTGTGCTCCACGTTTAATAGTAACCCCAGGTAATACAACAGATTTTTCTACATAAGCGCCTTCTTCGATAACTACTTGATCGAATAAAACAGAATCTCTAACTGTTCCAGAAATGTAGCAAGCCTCATTGATTAAGACATTTTCTACTCTACCAGTCTTTGTGATAAAGTGTGGTGGAAGATTCTTGCTTGTAGTATTTATTCTCCAGTTTTTATCATAAATATCTAGCTCGTTATCTTCAGAAATTAAATCTAAATTAGCTTCCCAATAAGATCTAACAGTTCCTACATCCTTCCAATAACCTTGGAATCTATAAACATACATAGGAACATCAGCAGCTAATAATTTTGGGATAACATTTTTACCAAAGTCATATTCTGAATTTTCATCTTTATAGTCTTCTATCAAAGCTTCTCTAAGAACATTCCAATCGAAAATATAAATTCCCATAGATGCAAGGTTGCTTTCTGGTTTTTCAGGCTTTTCTTGGAATTCTGTGATTCTATCATTATCATCAATGTTCATAAGACCAAATCTTGAAGCTTCATCCCACGGAACTTCCATAACCGCTATACTTACTTGTGCCTTATTTTTCTTATGACACTTAAGCATTTCTTCATAATCCATCTTGTAAATATGGTCACCTGAAAGAATAAGTACATATTCAGGATTGATATTATCTAGATAGTCGATATTTTCATATATCGCATTAGCAGTACCCTTAAACCATCTACCACCTTCTTCTGAATAATAAGGTGAAAGCAGTTTAAGACCACCGCTAGACCTATCTAAGTCCCATGCAGAACCCAAGCCTATATGTTCATTTAGGTAAAATGGTTTGTATTGAGTTAATATACCAATATTATCAATACCAGAGTTAGCAGCATTGCTAATACCAAAATCTATGATTTTGTACTTTCCACCAAAAGGAACTGCCGGTTTGGCAGTGTTCTTAGTTAGAGCCTTTAACCTACTTCCTTGTCCACCAGCTAAAAGCATGGCAACCATATTTGATTTAATAGCCATATTGTCCTCCTATTTTTTCTTAGTACTTAATTTGATAAATATAGCTGAATAACCAGGAATATCCACCAATACTGAGTTTTTTCTACCATGCGCATAAACCTCTTTTGTATAAAGCGGTTTATTTCTTTGTACATGCCCACCATAGTTTTTATGAGCAGTATTTAAAAGAGTCCTATATATACCTTTATCTCTTACACCAATCCTATAGTTAGCTCTATATACTGGAGTAAAGTTAAATGCACATAATATAGTCTCTCCTTTTTTATTTATTCTTTCAAAAATTATCATACTCTCATTTGTATTCTCATGTTCAACCCATTCGAATCCATCATAAGATGTATCTAATTCATAAAAGACATTTTCTTTTTTATACAGATGATTTAAATCTGATACAAATTTTTGAAGCTGTCTATGTTTTTCATAACTTAATACACTCCAAGGAAGTTCCCAGTCTTCATTCCACTCATCAAAAGTTCCGATGTCATTACCCATAAACATCAGTTTCTTTCCTGGATGTGCATACATATAAGCATAAAGACCTCTGATGCCATCAAACTTTAAATCATAATCGCCAGGTATTTTATTTATCATCGACTTTTTAAGGTGAACTACCTCATCATGTGAAAATGGTAATATATATTTTTCATTAAAAGCATAGACTAATGAGAATGTTAATAAATCATGGTGGTCTTTTCTGTAAATAGGATCCATCTCGAAATATTTAAGAGTATCATTCATCCATCCCATATTCCATTTAAAATCAAATCCTAAACCACCCTCTTCGATAGGACCAGTGATATTTGGCCAATCTGTTGATTCTTCAGCAATCATAATAGTATCTGAATGGAAAGTGTGAACAACGGAGTTTAACTCTTTAACAAATTCAACTCCTTCATGATTATCAACTCCACCATATTCATTATATAAATGCTTACCATTGAAGTTTAGATATAACATAGCCGCTACGGCATCTACTCTAATACCATCAAAATGAAACTTATCTAACCAAAAAAGCGCTGATGATATTAAGAAGTTTCTTACTTCTGGTTTATAATAGTCAAAATAAAGTGTTCCCCAACCATCTGCACTAGCAGCATATGGATTGTTCTTTTCATACAAACAAGAACCATCGAACTCTCTAAGTCCATGATCATCCTTTGTAAAATGCACCGGTACCCAGTCAATCAAAACAGCGATACCGTTTTGATGAAGAGTATCTACCAAATGCATTAAGTCTTTTGGAGTCCCAAATCTAGATGTAGCCGCAAAATACCCAGTTACTTGATATCCCCATGAACCATCATAAGGATACTCAGTTAATGGAAGAAACTCAACATGAGTATATCCCATTTCTTTTAAATAGCCCGGTAATCTTTCTGCTACTTCCAAATAAGAATAATATGAGTTATCCGGATGTCTAAACCATGATCCTAAATGAAGTTCATATATAGACATTGGATTATGGAAATGATCCTTTGTAGCCCTTTGTTTCATCCACTTTTTATCATTCCAATTGTATCCATCTATCTCATAAACTTTTGATGAAGTCTTTGGTCTTGTCTCAGCGTGAAATGCATAAGGATCTGCTTTATATATAATTCGATCATCCCATGATACGATTCTATACTTGTAAGCGTCATATTCTCTAACATTCTTAACATAAATAGCCCAAACTCCAGAGTTAGTTACTCTTTGAAGAGGCAAGTTATAGTCATCCCAAAAGTTAAAATCCCCCACTACATTTACATATTTGGCATTAGGTGCCCAAACTGCAAATCTCACATATTCCTGACCGTCTTTTACCACCCTATGAGCTCCTAAAAACTCATATGATTTATAATTTTTACCTTCATGAAAAAGATATACATCTTTAGATGTATCATCACTATAATAATAGTTCTCTGTTTGCATAATAACCTCCCTTATCTATTGTTTTCTGGATACTTTGCGATTGCTGCTGAAGCTGTAGGAATAAATTGTTTCTTTCTAGATAACAATCCATCTACTAAAAATCCATTCGGATTATATGCCACTCCAAACTCTTTAGCTATCGCTTCTCCAAATTTTCCTTTAACCAATACTTTTGATTTTTCAGCAAATATATCAGTCATAATCAAAATGAAACTGTCATCAGCATTTTCCTTACGCATCTCATCCATTCTTTGAAGTAATCTAGATTCAATCTCACCAAGAGACTCAAGATTAGTCGTGAAAGTTTGTGATATCTTCACTTTATTATTGCTAATATTAAATACCTTAGAATCAGTAGATAATATATCTGTAGGTTTCTTACCTACCAATGAAGTACCAGCTGTAAACATCTCCATCGAATACTCTTCAACATTTATATCTGCTATCCTAGCAAGTCTCATAAGAATTTGCTTATCAGTCTGTGTAGTAGTAGGCGATCTAAATAAAAGTGTATCTGATATGATAGCTGAAGCCATGATACCAGCGATATTTTTTGAAGGAGTCACTCCTTGTTCAAAAAACATCATCGCAACTATAGTACAAGTTGATCCAACAGGTATATTTCTAAAATATATTGGATTATTAGTCGCTATATTTGCAACCCTATGATGATCGATTATCTCAACAATCTCAACGCTTTCTATATCATCAATAGATTGATTCTTTTCATTATGATCTACTAATATTAATTTCTTTTTATCTTCTAACAACAAATGGTTTCTAGACATATAGCCAACCACCCTATTATTATGATCTACTACTGGGAAGTTTCTAATTCTTGTTCCCCTAATAGATTTCTCAACATCCTCAACAAAATCCTCTGGGTAAAATGACACCAAATTATTTTTAGTCATGACATATGATATAGGTATAGCTTGTGGCAATAATCTTGCGACCATATATGAGTTGTATTTAGTCGATAAGACAGTAACGTTTTCTCTCTTAGCTTGTTCAAGAGTTTCTTCATCCATCTTTGCAGAACTTGATAGCACTATGATTGATGCGCCTCTCAAAATAGCTTCTTGTTGAACCTCAACTCTGTTTCCTGATACTACTACATCTCCCTTTGATAAATGTCCCTTTTCATCTACCGTAGAAGCATAAACTACAATACGACCATCAAAAGGTTTGATTTCTAATGGTAAATGAACAATATTTGCTGAAATAACATCAATTATATTGTCAATACTCGTATTGGCTCTCCATAGTATCTTGTCGTCCCATACTTCCATATAAGCACGCGTTAAGTTTGATAATGTAACAATCCCTTTTAATGCTTCATTATCATCAACTACAGGCAATGTTTGCATATCTTGTTCTTGCAAGAACTTTGCCGCTTTATTTATAGAAATATTTTCTGTAACGGTAAATGGTTCGTCTAGCTTTAGATCCCTCACCGTTTGCTTTAATGTAGAAATAAATTCAGGCGGTTCAAAGCCGAATCTATCCAAAACAAATTTAGTTTCTTGAT
This sequence comes from Tissierellia bacterium, assembly GCA_012728755.1. Classification (GTDB taxonomy): domain Bacteria; phylum Bacillota; class Clostridia; order Tissierellales; family Peptoniphilaceae; genus JAAYEL01. Next base: position 48,497 of record JAAYEL010000013.1, read on the forward strand.
TAAGTTCACCTATTCTTATAGGGATAGCTTCAACGTCTTTAATCTTGTTTTTTAAATCAGCATATGCTATTGCTGCACATATAGAATCAGTATCCGGATTCTTATGTCCTGTGATATAAACTTTCTCCTTCATAATCCATCCTTTCAAGTTCTTTCTGATTATATAATAGCATAAATGCGTATAAATTACCATTTATAAAGTGTTTTCACCCTTTGTTAACACAATATGAAAGTTTTGAAAATAAGGTACTAATTAAGCAAAATATTGCATCACATTTTACACTCATTTTTTATTTTTACAGCAAAAAAATGGTGACCTCACAAATAATGTTTGGTCACCAAAATATTTATCATTTTATTCAACGATATTAAAGTTATCTGTTGGATAGTAAACTTCTGCATCATCAACAAATTTTTTAAATTCTTTTTGGATTCTTGGAGAATTTGACATACATCCAGGTCCATTAATACAACCGCCAGGACAAGCCATTCCTTCTAAAAGATATCCATTATATTTTCCAGCTTTAGCTACTTTCATCATCTTCATACATTCGTCAAGAGTTGATGCAGCCATTATCTTAATATCTTTTTCTGGATCAAGTTTTTGAGCAGTCTCTTTAACAGCAGCTGCTACACCACTTGCTACCGCATATCCTCTACCAAGACTTGATGAGTATTTGATATCTGATTTAACTTCCATTTCAGATGGTTCTATACCTTTGGCATAAAACATTCCCATCAATTCTTCATAAGTAATAACATAGTCTATTAGACCTTTTATGTCGTCTCTCATCGCTTCGATTTTTTTAGATATACATGGTCCAATAAAAGTAATCTTAGCATCAGGCACCATTTCCTTAATATACTTTGCAGTATATACCATTGGCGATGATGAATCAGATATATATTTGAATTCTTCTGGGAAATTCTTATCAACCATTAACCACCATGAGTTACAGCAGCTAGTAGCCATGTACGGAATTTCTTCAGGAACTCTATGTAAGTATTCTTTTGCTTCACTTATAGTAGTGATATCAGCACCAAGCGCTACTTCTACTACGTTTCTAAAGCCAAGTGCTTTAATAGCTTCGATAACTTGAAGAGGACTAGCAGTTAAACCGAATTGTCCAACAAATGAAGGTGCGATAATCGCATAGTTCACTTCTTTATCAGCTATGGATTTAGATAATTGATAGATTTGACCTTTGTCTGATATAGCACCGAATGGACATTCTGTCATACATCTACCACAAGAAACGCATTTGTCGGGATCTATCTTTGCTCTTCCATATTCGTCAGATGATATAGCATTTACCCCACATACAGAAGCACATGGTCTATCGTATTTAACTATGGCACTATATGGACAAGCTTCTTTACATCTTCCACACTTAATACATTTTTCTTGGTCAATTAATGCACCTTTTTGAGTTATAGTAATCGCATTAACTGGACATACATTTGAACAAGGATGTGCTAGACATTTTCTACAGTTATTAGTTACTAGAAAACTCTTTGTAGGACAAGCCTCACATGCAAAAGGAATTACGTTTACTAAAGGTAAGCTAAAATGCACCTCTTTCATATCGATATCCTCTAGACCATCTGTTATAAGAGAAAATTCTTTAGCGCTTCTAACATCAAGTCCCATACTCATTCTTATTCTTTCTTTTAGGATAGCTCTTTCTTTGAATATGCTATCTCTATATGTAGCTACTTCACCTGGTAATATCTCATATGGTAGGTTACTTAGTTCGTCTAAACTCTTTTGTTCAAAAGCCATCTTTGCGACTTCAGAAAAAACCCTCCTACGAAGATATACTAAATCTTGATATGTCTCTTTCATCTTCTACTCCATTATTTCTTAATAATACTCATAATATGTTCAACGATGAATTGAGTTTTCATATCTGAAATCAATTCATCATCAACATAAACAACACAGTTTTTGTAGTTTTCTGTTTTTTTACAAACTTTTGTACACTTTAGCGCTTCAACTTCTAGACTTTCAATATTATATTGTTCTGGATTTAAATCAATTAAATCATTTAAGCTAATAAGTTGATCATATAGATGCATCGCACCATTCATCACACAACTAGTTCCCATACAAACCTTAACTTTCATATTTACCTCCTAATTATAGTTATATTAATTATACCACAAATTTTATTCGCGTGTTATTTTTAACGAAAATATTTGATTTTTAAGGAAAAATGACTTATTATCGTCTTTTATAATAAAATTATTTAATACAAAATTGGGTATGACTAACTTCGAGGTGAAATATGTTAGAAAATTTAAGACAACAAAATATATCAAAAGACTTATTAGATCAAGTTATTGATTTTAAAAATAAATACACAGTAAATGAAAATGACAAATATCGTATCCCCCATGACGAAGTAATCTATATGGGAAAAGATATTTGGGAACAAGCTATCACAGCCATACTACAAGGAGAAAATATACTTCTTGTAGGTCCAAAATCCACAGGTAAAAACCTTCTAGCAAATAATTTAAGTGAGCTATTTGGAAGACCAAGTTGGAATATATCACTAAATATAAACTCAGATGAATCACAACTTCTAGGTATAGATACTTTCAAAAATAACGAAGTAATCTTTAGAGACGGCCCTATAACAAGTGTAGCTAAACTTGGTGGATTTGCTGTCCTTGATGAGATAAATATGGCTAAAAATGAAGCTCTATCCATTCTTCACTCAACACTAGATGATAGAAGAATCCTAGATATACCTGGTTACGACCTAATTGATCTTCATCCAATGACACGATTCATCGCCACTATGAACTATGGATATCTAGGTACTAGAGAACTAAATGAAGCTTTAGTATCTCGTTTTATGGTAATCGAGTTGCCACTTATCTCTGATGAGAATCTTTCAAGACTAATCAAGATTAACTTTCCTACCATTAAAGAAGATTACATCCTTAGATTTATAAAACTTTTCAAAGACATAGAACTTAAGGTTCAAAACTCCGAGATATCATCAAGGGCACTTGACCTTAGAGGTCTTCTTGCTTCCATTGGGTCAATAAAACTAGGACTTAACGTACACTCAGCTCTTGAGATGGGAATCATAAATAAAACATTCGATAAATTCGAAAAAGAACTACTTCTTGACCTAGTTAAGATTAATTTTACAAATGACACAAAAAAGGAAGATATATTTAATGAATGATTTAAGTATTAAGGATAAAAACTTAATATGGGCTATTAGTGAAGACTATGATTTAGATTTTCCAGAAGATTTAAACATCGACAATCTAGATTTCTATGAGAAGATGGCATTAAGCTATTCCCTTTCTCTAGATAGTGATTCACTTCTTTTTGAGTACCTTAAATACCTAGAAACTATCGACAAGCACCAGACTTTCAAGGATATGTTTATACTGGCTTTATCAGAATTCACATACCAAAAATTACTTCCTATTCGACCAGTCATAGAAGACTACAAGGACGAGCATTTTACAAATCTAAAACACTACTTCCAAAAACATAAAAGAGATGATATCATCCTTGAACTCAAATACACCTTCATGCAGCGCTATTTTGGAGAAGTGCCAAAAACTACGACAACTGTTAGAGACCTTGCTTCGACCATCTCATCTTACCAAAATATCTCATCATTAACTAACCTTATCAATTCTTTTGAGGACCTACTAGACTCCAAGTTCTTCTTTTCAGAAGCACTTAAAGATAAAGAGAAGAAACTAGGTAAAAATAAATTCGATCCAGAACAAATAAAAAAGGACAATAAGAAAGATAAAAATGTACTTGATGACTATTATGGTCTCATCGGTGCAGCAGAATTCACAACCGAACTAGATTTGGACAATATCGAGAACAAAGAAAGAGAAAAAGTACTTTCTGACCAAGACGATACCAATGCCACAGATAAGTTTATCCAAGCTACTAACCTATTTGGTAACAGCATTTACACGAAACAAAAAATCGATCAAATTGAGTCTCAAATATGTTTTGGAAACCACAAAAATTCCAAAATTCTAATCTCAAAAGGTGAATACGACCCTACAAATATTGAGGCTATTTTCCGCAACAATCAACTTGAGGAATCAAAAGAAGAAAATCTCGATTACTACAATTACTTAAAAAACCAGTTCCTTAGAGATGAAAGAAATATGGAAAAACAAATTAGGGCAGCTCTAATCAAAGACCTTGACTACACACTAAATCGTTCAAACCACGGTAACATAATAGCATCAAATGTGTATAGAAATATCTATATCAACGACCCAAACATCTTCGCTAAAAAGATCAAATTTGAAAACTCCGATATCTCAGTTGATATCTTAATAGATAGCTCTGCATCACAGCTTACAAGAAAAGCGCGCATAACTTCATGGGCATATACCATAGCAAACGCACTAATCAAAGCAGATATACCAACACGAGTTATGGGCTTTAGCAACCTAGAAAACTACCTAGGTCTTAAAGTCTATAGAGACTATGAAGACGACCTTACAAAAAACAAGGACATTTTCAAATTTCTTCCAGCAGGATCAAATCGCGATGGCTTGGCCTTCCGACTTGTAAATAACTTCATGACCGACACAAAATATCGTCAAAAAATTCTAATCTACCTATCAGATGGAAAACCCTACGATATCAGATCGCGTATAGACAACAACTACAAATATGAAGAGCGTCCATACAAGGACAAATTCGCCGAAATCGACACCTCGATCGAATTTAGGAAACTAGAGCAAAATGACATCTATCCTCTAGCCATCTTCACCGGCAACGAAGAAGACCTGCCCTCAATGAAAAAAATCTACGGCAACAACTTTGCCTACATCAAAGACCTAAACCGCTTCTCATCAATAATCACGCAGTATATAAAAAGGGTCATTGAGTGGAAGTAGGCCGAATTAAACAATAATGTAAAATAAAGAAAACCATGGTGCTTCGTATAAGAAGACTCCATGGTTTTTCTTCGCGGTGTAGCTTAATCACACACTTTGTTAATATTGTGGATTTCGCTAGCGAAATCATCCTTTTTGTGTTTACAAGAGGCCGCCCCACCAAGTTTTGTTGTTTTGGTCTATCTTGGGGGGTAATTTTCACACTAAAAACCCCCCAAGTTCGGCTTTTATAGCTATTCTTGGGGGGCGGTTTTCATCTCAAAAACCCACCATGTTATCAATTTTTCATCAATCTTGGGGGGGTTTTTGAATCCAATTTTTTCCACCAAGTTTCGCCTTTTTAGTGGTTCTTGGGGGGTTTTTGGCTGATTTTTAGCCCACCAAGTTTTTGGATTTTCGCGCTTCTTGGGGGGTTTTTGCCACATTTTTGGCCCACCAAGATTTGCACAATCTAGGCTTCTTGGGGGGGGCATGTTCTATAAGAAGCAACCACAGTATGACTAGTGGTTGTAATGTACTTTATTTTGATTTTCTAATTCAATAACTTAATCAATATACTTAGTCTTATCGCTATTTCACATATCAAATGTATCATAATTTGTGATGATAAGCTCTGTTCCTTTTCTATTGGAAGCATCACTATTAATCATACGTTTTACTTCAACTA
>JAAYEL010000101.1 GCA_012728755.1 Tissierellia bacterium
CATTATTGGAAACAATGTTTGTACCTATATATGCTCAGATAGCTCAGTCGGTAGAGCAGAGGACTGAAAATCCTCGTGTCGCTGGTTCGATTCCGGCTCTGAGCACCAAGGGGTATAGTTCAGTTGGTAGAACGTTGGTCTCCAAAACCAAATGTCGTGGGTTCGAGTCCTACTACCCCTGCCAATAAGGACCTGTAGCTCAGGTGGTTAGAGCGCACGCCTGATAAGCGTGAGGTCGGTGGTTCGAGTCCACCCAGGTCCACCATAATATTTTGGTCCATTAGCTCAGTTGGTTAGAGCGCCCGGCTCATAACCGGTAGGTCCCGGGTTCGAGTCCCTGATGGACCACCAAAATTGCTTGAAGTCATTCAAGCTTTTTTTATTTTAAAAAGAAGCTTGCAAAGCAAGCCTCTTATCCTATACTATTTCAAAAATTCTTTAATGATTTTTTTACTCAGTTCCTTTATATTTTCTAACTCCAGATATCTATTATGATAGATTACAAGAATGTCTTCTCTTAAGTAATAAGGTGATTGATCCTTTATAAGCGGCAAGGATGATTGCATATGAACATATCCTAGTACATCCTTGGATAAATAGCCTTCTTGGACTCTTGCAAAGATTTGTATTTTTGTACCTGTCCAATCAAAGACATGATGTAAAGATTCGAATCTTAGGTTATCTTTGTTTTCTGATTGAAGATATACTTTCAAGATATCTTTATTTAGTTCGATATCTGAAATTGTAAAAGATAATGTCTTTTCTGATAATTCTAGTTTAAATACTTTTTGATTATTGATATCTTCGATAAAAGCCAGTGCTTTTTCAGTATTTATGACATCATATTTATTATGAAGCAATAGATTTGGCTGAGTCTTTTCTTCTTTGTAAAATGCTATATCTTCTTCTTTTTCAAAGTTTTCGAATCTTTCTATCGATAGGTGTTGCTCTAAGGATTGAAGAGAAAATTCGTTTAGTGTTGTATAAAATCTATTATCAATTAGGAATCTGTAGATATCTGTGTGAGATATGATTGAAGGCAAATCAATACCATGAAAATTCATCCTGGCATATATGAATGGTAGGTCAAAATTGATACCGTTAAAGGTAATTATCGATTTTTTATGGATTGATTTAGCTATATATCTTAGAAGTGAAGGCTCATCCTCAATTGATGTAATTGATATTTGAGAAAAATTATTTTCACCTGATCCAGAAAGCAAGCCTACGACTTGAATAAAACAGTTTATTCTATCAACTCCTGTAGTTTCGATATCTAGGACTATAGTGTTTTCATCTATGTATTTGGTTGTGATCGTATCTTTAAAAATATCCATAATATCCCATATCCTTTTATTTTTTGGTATAATGTATTTATTAATTTTAACATAAGGAGATGTTTTATGATATATCTTGATAGCGCAGGTACTACAAAAATGGACAAAAGAGTTATTGATGTTATGAATGAATCATTCGAAAATGATTTTGCAAATCCATCATCGCTTCATAGTCTAGGATTTCAGGTTGAAAAGAAAATGAGAAAATCAAGAGAGGCTATTGCCAATCAGCTTGGTGTACTACCTGATAATATATTCTTTGTACCATCAGCGACTATTGCCAACAATGCAGTCGTAAATTCTGTTGGAGTAAAGTCTGGTCAAAATGTTGTGTTATCAAAAGTCGAACATTCCAGTATGCAAAGAATCAGCGAAAACTTTGATGGCGAATTTAGATATGTAGGTGTTTGTGGAAAGTGTTTTGTTGATATTGAAGAATTACTTGAGTTGGTTGATGATAATACTGTTTTGGTGTCAATAATTCATGTCAATAACGAGATTGGATCTATTAATGATATAGAAGAAATCTCAAGGCGAGTTAAAGAGAAAAATCCAAATGTTTTGGTACACTCTGATGGAGTACAGGCATTTAAGAAAATAGATATTTCTTTGAAAAATATCGACTTTTATACTGTAGCAGGACATAAGATTAATGGTCCTAAAGGAATTGCAGCTTTATATGTAAAGAATCCAAATAAATTCACTTCATTATATTTTGGCGGTGGACAAGAAAAAGGTTTGTTCTCAAGTACTGAAAACACATATGGGATATTTGGGATTGGAGAAGCAGCTAAATTAGACAATAACTATGAAAAAATAGTTGAGTTAAACAAGTATCTTAGAGAAGAAATAGTGAAGATAGAAGGAGTTAAGATCATTTCACCTGAAGAAAATGTATCTCCTTTTATATTAAGTGTTCATGTAGAAAATATAGGTTCAGAAGTACTATTACATTATCTTGAAATGGATGGGATATTCTTATCTAGTGGTTCTGCATGTTCAAAAGGAAAAGCTAGCAGGGTGTTGAAAGCAATCGGACTATCTGACGAGCAAGCAAAAGGTGTTATTAGAATCTCTTTTGATAGGAATTCTAACAAAGAACAAGTGGATATTTTTCTTGAAAAATTAAAGGAAAAGATTGAAATTATAAGAGGTATATTGAAAAGATGAAATGGGTAATTGGTGTTAGTTTTGGTGAGTTGATGCTTAAGGGCAAAAATAGGATGACATTTGTTCATAAATCTATCGCCCAAATTAGAAAAGCATGCGAAGGATACGAGATTGGAAGGCATCATTTCGACCAAGGCAAACTATTTTTAGAAGCTAACAAAGAAGATTTTCCAGCGATTATAGATAGAATTAAAATGGTTTTTGGTCTTTCATATGTGTATCCTGCACTTATGGTAGAAAAGAATTATGATGCTATTGAAGAAGGCATCAAAGAATTATTGAAAGATGATAGGGAAGAAAAAAGAACATTTAAGATTCAAGGAAATAGGGCGGATAAGACTTTTGAGCATAATTCAATGGAGATAGCAGCAAAAGTTGGAGGTCTTGTATTAAAGAATTTTAGAAACTATAAGGTTGATGTAAAAAATCCTGATCGAATGATATATGTAGACATTCGTTCACAGGCCTTTTTATATTATGACAGACATAAATGTATAGGTGGCTTACCACTTGGCACAGGCGGACGTGCACTATTGTTGCTTTCAGGAGGGATAGATTCTCCTGTGGCAGGATTTGAGATGGCAAGACGTGGTGTAGAGATTGGCGCGCTTCATTTTCATTCATATCCATTTACGTCAGAAAGAGCTAGGGATAAGGTAAAACGATTAGCTGAAAAGCTTTCAATTTATGTAGGGGATTTCAGACTATATAACATAAATCTACTTAACATTTATACAGCAATTAACAAAAATTGTAGAGAAAGATATACTACAGTAATTGCAAGAAGATTTATGATGAGAATTGGTGAGATTATCGCAAATAAAGATAGATATGATGGTTTTATCACTGGCGAGGCACTTGGACAAGTAGCAAGCCAGACGATTCAATCAATTTCTGTGGTAAACGAAGCATCATCTTTACCAATACTAAGACCCTTAATAAATATGGATAAATCAGATATTATAGATATAGCTGAAATGATAAAAACTTACGACATTGCCATAGAACCATATGATGATTGCTGCTCGTTTTTTGCTCCAGATAGACCAGTTACTAAACCTAGATTAAAAGATATCCTTGCAGAAGAAGAAAAACTTGACATTGATGCTTTAGTAAAAGAAGCACTTGACACTCTTGAGATAGAGACTATATCAGTGGGGCATGAAGATGATTCGTTTAGCAACGACTAAGGATCATGACAGACTTCTAGAAATATTTCAGATAGCTAGAGAATTTATGATAAAAACTGGAAATCCAAACCAATGGAAAAAGGACTATCCAGGACCAAAATTCAAAGATGAGATTGAATCAAAAGAAGTCTATGTTATGGAAGAAAATGGTCATATATACGGTGTGTTTTTACTTCACATAGGTGAAGATAAAACGTACAGACATATTGAAGGAAAATGGCTTAACGATAATATCTATGGAACTATCCATAGAGTCGCAAGTGATGGCACTCATAGTGGTGTTTTTGGTGAAATGCTTGATTTTTGCAAATCCCAAATAAATGACTTAAGAATAGATACACATGGGGATAATAAAGTGATGCAAAAACTAATCCTAGAAAATGGATTTAAGTATTGTGGTATTATCTATCTAGACAATGGCGAACCAAGAAGAGCATATCAATTAGAAAAATAAAAAAAGTAGGCTTGCATTAAACGCAAGCCTTTTTCATGCGATTTAAAAGGAAAGTTTGCTATGCAAAACTTCTTAACTTCTGTAGTCCTAAGAGTTTCGGTAATTCGATAAGACTCTTAGGACCAAACCGCTTTATCAGAGAGTTAGCGACCTATGGTCGCTTACCTTTTAAAATAGAAAAAGAAGTTTGTATACAAACTTCTCTTTTTTTTAAACATTAAATCTAAAATGCACTACATCGCCATCTTGCATTAAATATTCTTTTCCTTCAAGTCTTACTTGACCTTTTTCTCTTGCTTTAACCATTGAGCCATCATTTGCTACTAGGTCATCATAAGAGATTATCTCTGCTCTGATAAATCCTCTTGAAATATCTGTGTGGATTTTACCTGCTGCATCAACAGCTCTTGTATTTTTCTTTATAGTCCAAGCTCTAGTTTCTATCTCACCAGTTGTGATAAATGACATTAACCCAAGTAAATCATAGCTTGCTACTACAAGTTTATCTAAGCCTGATTGCTCAAGTCCTATCATCTCTAGATACTCAGCTTTTTCGTCATCTTCTAAAGTTGATATCTCAGCTTCAATAGCAGCAGAGATAACTACGACTTTAGCTTGTTCAGCTTCTGCAAATTCTCTTAGTTTTGCTACATATGGATTATTTGCTCCATCATCAGCGGCGTCATCTTCTGAAACATTAGCCACATAAATGATTGGCTTCATAGAAAGAAGTTGATAGGATCTAAGAAGTTTTTTCTCTTCATCATTTAGGTCTAATATCCTTGCTGATTTGCCTTGTCCTAAAACTTCAAGTACTTTTTCTAGTAATGCTACATCGGCTAATAAGTCTTTGTTACCTTTGGCATTTTTTCTTACTTTATCTAAAGCTTTCTCAACTAATTCGTAGTCTGAGAAAATTAACTCTAAATTTATAGTTTCTACATCTCTAAGTGGATCAACGCTTCCATCCACATGTGTGATATTTTCATCTTCAAAGCATCTTAGCACTTCAACTATAGCTTCTGATTCTCTAATATTTGCTAAGAACTTATTTCCTAAACCTTCACCCTTTGAAGCGCCCTTAACTAAACCAGCTATATCGTAAAATTCTATTACCGCTGGAACGATTTTTTTAGACTTTGTGTATTCAGATAATACATTAAGTCTTTCATCTGGGACATTAACAAGACCAACGTTTGGCTCTATTGTTGTGAAAGGATAGTTTGCAGATTCAGCACCTGCTTTTGTGATTGCGTTAAAAAGTGTTGACTTTCCAACATTTGGAAGTCCGACAATACCTAATTTCATAATTTACTCCTCATTTTTACTCCTTGATATTATAGACCAAAAGTGAGATTATATCAATTCTATTGATATCAAACTCAATTATTTGATATTATATAGGATATAGAGAAAATCAATGTTGGAGGAACTATGAATATATACGAAAGAGTAGATAGTTTACGTAAGATGATGAGAGATAGGAATATTGATGCTTATATCGTTCCTACATCAGATCCTCATCAATCAGAATATCTACCAAATTATTACAAAACAAGAGAATTTATATCTGGATTTACAGGATCTGCAGGTACAGCAGTTATCACGCTAGAAAAAGCAGGATTATGGACAGATGGAAGGTATTTTACGCAAGCAGAAAAAGAATTGAGTGCTACACCATTTAAGCTTTATAGGATGGGTCAGGATATCGACTATATTGAGTTTCTTAATCAAGAAATCCCTGATTTTGGTAGAATCGGTCTTGATGGAAGATGTCTATCACTAAGTGAATATACTAATTTATCTGATAAATTAGGAGATAGGTTGATAAGAACTGATATAGATTATATTAGTGAGATATGGAAACAAGATAGACCAAAGCTACCACAAGATAAAGTTCTTATATTTGAAGAAAAATATGCTGGACAAAGCGTATCTGAAAAACTTAGCGTGCTTAGAGCTATGATGAAACAAAGAGGGGTTGACTACTTTTTTGTAGGAGCATCTGAAGATGTAGCTTATTTATATAATCTTAGAGGCAATGATATTACTGCTACACCGGTATTTTTATCATTTGCACTTGTTACAAAGGATAAGGCATATCTATTTGTGGATGAAAATAAAGTTGATGAAGAAATTGAAATTTATTTAGAAGCAAATAATGTCGAATTAAGAGTAAATGATGATATATATAATCAAGTAAATGCTATTCCTGGTAAGAGTGTTGTTTATTTAGACCCAAATAGAACAAATGTGTTGATTTACCAAAAACTAAATAGAAATGTAAGAGTTAAGAAGGGCGTAAACCTTACTTCACTTATGAAAGCTTTGAAAAATAAGGTAGAGATAGCAAATATGGAAAGAGCATTTCACAAGGATGCTATTGCATTAACTAAGTTTTTCAAATGGGTAGAGACAGGTGTAGCTACAGGAAATATCGATGAGATAATGGCTTCTAATAAGTTACTTGAATTCAGAAAACAACAGCCAGAATTCTTGGAGTTTTCATTTGAGACGATTTCTGCCTATGGCGCAAATGCAGCTATGCCACATTATGACCCACATAAATCACATCCAGCAACATTAAAGCCTAGAGGTCTTTATCTTGTTGATAGTGGTGGACAATATCTTGATGGGACGACTGATATCACAAGAGTAATCTCATTGGGAGAGATGACTGAAGATGAGAAAAGACATTATACATTGACTTTGAAGGCACATATAGCTGCGATGACTGCTAAATTCTTAAAGGGTACTACTGGTTCATATCTTGACGCTGTATGTAGATATCCATTAAATAAAGAAGGTCTTGATTTTAATCATGGTACGGGACATGGTATAGGTTTTGTGCTTGGAGTTCATGAAGGACCTATGAGTATTAGCAGACGTGATAGGGGTGTATCTCTTGAAGAGGGGATGGTATTTTCTATCGAGCCTGGCATATATATTGAAGGAAGTCATGGAATCAGAATAGAAAATATCGTACATGTGGTAAGATCAATTGATGAGAATTTCTATGAATTAGAGCCATTCTCATATATTCCTATAGATACTAGACCAGTCCATAGATATATGCTTGAACAATGGGAAGTTGATTGGCTAAATAGCTATCATGAAACTTGCAGAAAAAATCTTGAATCAGAACTTGAAGGTGATGATTTAGAATATCTGTATATGATGACTGAAAAAATATAATGAAAGATTTTAAATTTGAGTTGAGTAGACTTCCTGATTTACCAGGAGTCTACTTAATGAAAGATGATAATGACGAGATCATCTATGTAGGAAAGGCTAAAAACCTTAAAAATAGAGTAAGGTCATATTTTACTTCGGACTCTAATAAGAGTTTGAAAGTTATTAAGATGGTCGAAAAAATAAATAGTTTTGAGTATATTATCGTAGAAAATGAAGTTGAAGCATTGGTGCTTGAGTCTAACTTTATCAAGGAACACAGACCGCACTATAACATCTTACTTAGGGATGACAAGCAATATCCATACATCATGATTACAAATGAGAAGTTTCCTAGGATAATGAAAGTTAGGCAGGTCCTTAATGACAAAAATACATATTTTGGACCATACCCAAATGCCTATGCTGTAAATGATATCATCGATTTATTGCAAAATATCTTTAAGATAAGAACATGTAATCTAAACTTTGATAAGGGTCAAAAGCTTAAAAGACCATGCCTAAATTACTACATCGGTAAATGCGATGCTCCATGTATTGGCAAAGCAGATGAGACTTTATATGATGAGAATATTAGCCAGATTAAAGAGTTTCTAAAGGGCAGAGAAGAAAATGTAAAAAATTATCTTAATGGTAAAATGCTTACTTTTGCAAAGGATTTAAATTTTGAAAAGGCAGCTGAATACAGAGACTATCTAACATCCATTGATAGTTTGATGGAAAGACAAAAAGTAACTAATATAAATGGCGAGAATATTGACATAATAGGCATGTATAAGAAAGAGGATTTTGTATGTATACAGATTTTCTTTATGAGAGATGGTAAGATAGTTGATAGAGAGCATTTCATCATGGATGATAAGTGGCAAGATATCAATGAAGAAATTATGAACTCCTTTATGCAACAATTTTACTCAGGAGTTAGCTATTTACCTAAGGAGATAATCGTTGATGTAGAGCCAACCGATATTAAGTTACTAGAAAAGATGCTTTTTAGTATTAAGAAAAGTAAGGTCCATATACATGTACCAAAAAGAGGCAATAAGGTAAATCTTGTTAATATGGCTAGAGAAAATGCCGTAAAGATGCTTATTGAATTTTTAAGAAAGCGTGATGAACGTGAAAGAACAAAAAATCTTGGGTTGAAAAACCTTGAGAACACATTAAATATTCATCCACTTGATAGAATCGAGGCTTACGATATTTCTAACACATCTGGAGTAAACTCCGTAGGATCAATGGTCGTATTTGAAAACGGTGTTAAAGCTAGCAAGGAATACAGGAAGTTTAAGATTAGGGGAGTCGAAGGACCTGATGATTATGCATCCATGAGAGAAGTTTTGACAAGAAGGCTAAACAGAGCGATTGGTGCGCAAAATCAAGACACTGGATTTGGTAAGATTCCAGATTTGATAATAGTCGACGGTGGGTTAGGCCATGTCAATATCGCGGAAAGTGTTGTTTATGAACTTGGATTTAAGATACCCGTAATAGGTCTTGCAAAGGATGATAAGCATAAGACTAGAGCGATAGTCATCGATAAGAAAGAGATAGACTTGGATAGGAATTCTGCTATTTACAGATTTTTGTATTCAATACAAGAAGAGGTTCATAGATTTGCTATCGATTACCACAAGAACTTAAGGTCTAAAAGTATTACTACTAGTGAACTTGAGAATATTAAAGGATTGGGTAAGAAAAGAATAGAGAAATTATATTCGCATTTTAAGTCTGTTAAGGCGATAAAAGAAGCTAGTATTGAAGAGCTTGAAAAATGCGAGGGGATTAATAAAAACGTAGCTAAGGCAATTTACGAGTATTTTAGGGGGAACTAAATGGAAAAAAGCGTAAAGCTTCATGTGCTTGCGGAAGAACTTGGACTAGAGCAAATAACTACTAGTACTGATTATTACGATATTGAAATCGCTAATAGAAATGTAAATAGGCCAGGTATCCAGCTTACTGGATATATGGATGAATTTCCGCACAAAAGAATTCAGATAATTGGGAATGTTGAATATAGTTATTATATGTCATTAGAACCAAAAGAACGATATGAGAGATTTAGAGGAATCTTATCGTATGATATTCCTTGTATCATCTTTTCATATAATAGAGAAATTACTGAAGATATTATTGATCTTGCGAAGTATTATAATAAAACTTTACTTGTATCTAAATATGCGACTACTAAGCTAATTGGCAAGTTAGGAACTGCTTTAGAAGATTATTTAGCTTTAGAAGAAAGTATACATGCTGGTCTTTTAGAAGTTTATGGATCGGGTGTTTTGATTAAAGGTAAATCATCTGTTGGAAAATCCGAAACTGGTTTAGACTTAATCACTAGAGGTCATAGACTTGTGGCAGATGATGTCGTTGAGATTAGAAAAATCGACGATAAGCTTTATGGAAAAAGCCCAGACAATATTCGTCACTTTATGGAAATTAGAGGTATTGGCATACTAGATATCAGAAGACTTTATGGTACTGGGTCTGTAAAGACAGAAACTAGCATAGATTTAGTTATTGAGCTTGAAGATTGGCAAGATAAAAAAGAGTATGATAGATTGGGACTTGATGAAGACTATGTATATATCTTAGATATTAAAGTTCCTAAGCTAACTGTACCTGTTAAGCCAGGTAGAAATATAGCTATGATTATCGAAGTGGCTACTAGAAATAACAGACAAAAAAGACTTGGCTACAATTCAGCTCTTGAATTAACTAATAGACTTTTTAATGAAATAAACCCAGACAAAACTAAGAACTAAAGTTTATATCAATTTTTTGAATTAGCTTTTTAGAATATTACAATAAATTAATATCTAAATTTGAGTAGAAGCAAAGTATTTTTGCTTCTATTTTTTATGTAATTCGGTATTTTACAACCAAAAAAAGATTGATATTAAAGCGAAAAACCTAAATATTTGTAAAATATTTAAACATATCTTAGTTATGTAACATTTTAAATAATTTTAACTTGAAAAATACCCCTTTGTTTGACTATGGATAAGATAATATATATAATTAATTTAGGTTAGTAATGGTAACGACTAACATAAAAATAAGGAGGATTTTATGACAAAAGTTTTCAAAACTATGGATGGTAATACTGCAGCCGCTCATGTGGCATATGCTTTTTCAGAAGTAGCAGCTATCTATCCAATCACTCCATCATCTAATATGGCGGAGTTTGTAGATGAGTGGTCAGCTCATGGTAGAAAAAATGTGTTCGGACAAACAGTAGATGTAGTAGAGATGCAATCAGAAGCAGGGGCAGCTGGAGCTGTTCATGGTTCATTAATAGCGGGAGCTTTAACTAGTACATATACAGCATCACAAGGTTTATTGTTAATGATTCCAAACATGTACAAAATCGCTGGTGAAAGATTACCAGGAGTATTTCACGTAGCAGCTAGAGCGCTTGCATCACATGCACTTTCTATATATGGAGATCATCAAGACGTTATGGCAGCTAGACAAACTGGTTTTGCTTTATTAGCATCATCATCTGTTCAAGAAGCTATGGACTTAGCAGCTGTTGCTCATTTATCAGCTATTAAGGGAAGACTTCCATTTGTACATTTCTTTGATGGATTCAGAACATCACACGAAATTCAAAAAATTGAAGTTTGGGATTATGAAGATTTAGCAGAAATGGTAGATCATGAAGCAGTTCAAAAATTCAGAGACTCTTCACTTAACCCATCAAGACCAAAAACTATGGGTACTGCTCAAGGACCTGATGTATACTTCCAAGCTTTAGAAGCATCAAATACTGCTTACTTAGAAATCGTTGATGTAGCAGAAGAATATTTCAAAAAAGTTTCTGAAAAGACTGGTAGAGAATATTCTTTATTCAACTATTATGGAGCACCAGATGCAGAGCATGTAGTAGTAGCTATGGGTTCAGCTGTAGAAACTATTGAAGAAGTTATTGACAACCTATTAGCTAAAGGCGAAAAAGTAGGTTTAGTAAAAGTAAGATTATATAGACCATTCTCTAAAAAACATTTCTTAGCAACTATGCCTAAGACTGTTAAGAGAGTTTCAGTATTAGATAGAACAAAAGAAAAAGGCGCTTTAGGCGAACCTTTATACTTAGATGTTAAGAGCATTTACTATGGAGAAGAAAATGCACCACTTATCGTTGGTGGTAGATATGGTTTAGGATCAAAAGATACTACACCAACAGTAATCAAAACTGTATTTGATAACCTTAAAGAAGAAACTCCTAAGGATCATTTTACAATTGGTATAGTTGATGACGTAACTCATACATCTCTAGAAGTTAAAGAAGAATTAAGAATCGTTGAAGAAGGAACTACAAGATGTAAGTTCTGGGGATTCGGATCAGACGGTACTGTTGGAGCTAACAAGCAAGCTATCAAGATTATCGGTGATAACACTGACATGTATGCTCAAGGTTATTTCGATTATGACTCTAAAAAATCTGGTGGTTTAACTGTATCTCACTTAAGATTTGGTAAAAACCCAATTAGATCAACTTATTTACTAGACGAATCTGACTTTATTTCATGTTCAAAACAATCATATGTTTATAGCTATGATCTAGTTAAAGGACTTAAAAAAGGCGGTACTTTCTTACTAAATACTATCTGGACACCAGAAGAATTAGAAGAACATATTCCTGGAGAAATGAAAAGATACATCGCTAATAACGATATTGAATTCTTCACTATAAACGCATCTAAAATCGCTGAAGAAATCGGATTAGGAAACAGAACAAACATGGTAATCCAATCAGCATTCTTTAGATTAGCAAAAGTATTAGACCTTGATTTAGCTAAACAGCTATTAAAAGATTCTATAGATAAGACTTATGGAGCAAAGGGTGACAAGGTTCTTCAAATGAACTATGATGCAGTAGATCAAGGTATCAACGCTCTTCATAGAGTAGAAGTTCCAGAAGCATGGAAAACAGCTCCTGTTCAAGAATTCTCTAAAGAAGGTTTACCAGAATTCATTACTAAGATAGTAATGCCAATGGTAAGACAAGAAGGTAATTCACTTCCAGTATCAACATTTACTGGTATCGAAAATGGTGAATTTGAACATGGAACAGCTGCTTACGAAAAAAGAGATATCGCTTTACATGTGCCAGAATGGCAAATGGAAAACTGTATCCAATGTAACCAATGTGCTTATGTATGTCCACATGCTGTAATTAGACCATTCTTATTAGACGAAGAAGATAGAGCTAATGCACCTGAAGGATTTACTTCTAAGAAAGCAGTTGGTAAGGGATTAGAAGACTATACATTCAGAATCCAAGTTTCTACTCAAGACTGTACAGGTTGTGGAAACTGTGCTGATGTATGTCCAGCTAAACAAAAAGCTCTTATCATGAAACCTTTCGAAGAACAATATGAAAACCAAAAAGATAATTGGTACTATGCTCATAATAAAGTTGGATATAAAGATAATCTAATGGCAACAAATACTGTTAAAGGTAGCCAATTTAGACAACCATTACTTGAGTTCTCAGGCGCTTGTGCAGGTTGTGGGGAAACTCCATATGCTAAGTTAGTAACTCAATTATTTGGTGAAAGAATGCTTATAGCAAACGCTACAGGTTGTTCATCAATCTGGGGTGGTAGTGCTCCTTCAACACCATACACATGTAACTCTGACGGAGAAGGTCCATCATGGGGTAACTCTTTATTCGAAGATGCTGCAGAGTATGGATTTGGTATGCATTTAGCAACTAAGAAAACTCAAGAAAGAGTTGGATACTTAATGCAAAGCTTCCTAGATCTAGGCGTTGAATCTGAATTAAACCAATTATTTACAAATTGGATAGAAGGTCAACATGATTATGGTAAATCAAAAGCTGCTACAGTAGAGATATTAAGAGCAACTGAAGGTTTAACATTAGAAAATGAAGAAGCTTCAAAATTAGTAAAAGAAATAGTTTCATTAAAAGACTATATGATTAAAAAATCAGTTTGGATATTCGGTGGTGACGGTTGGTCATACGATATCGGATTTGGTGGATTAGACCACGTTATGGCATCAGGTGAAGATATAAATGTATTAATCTTTGATACAGAAGTATATTCAAATACTGGTGGACAATCTTCTAAAGCAACTCCATTATCAGCTGTAGCAAAATTCGCTGCATCAGGTAAGAAGATTAGAAAGAAAGATTTAGGTCTAATGATGGCAACTTATGGTTACGTATATGTAGCACAAGTAGCGTTAGGAGCAAATCAAAATCAATTAATCAAAACATTAGTTGAAGCTGAAAGCTACAACGGACCATCTCTAGTTATCGCTTATGCACCATGTATAAACCATGGATTAAAAGCTGGTATGGGTAAATCAGTAGACAGAGAAAAGAAAGCTGTTGCAGCTGGTTACTGGCACCTATATAGATATGACCCAAGAAGAAGCGAAAATGGAGAAAATCCATTTGTATTAGACTCTAAAGAACCTACAGAATCATTCCAAGAATTCTTACAAGGTGAAGTTAGATACTCTTCATTGGAAAGATCATTCCCAGAAGTAGCACATGAATTATATGCAGAAGCAGAAGAAGCTGCTAAACATAGATATCAAAGCTACGTAAGAATGGCAGAAATGAAATACTAAAATAAAAGCAGGTGAGTCGAAAGACTCACCTTTTTTAGTTTAAAAGGTTAGTATGTAAGGTTACATGATATGGGTTTGGGAAACCAGCGATGTTTTGATATAAGGACATGGGGCACTTTATTGTGAAATGTAATGAGACTCATAATTGTGAAATGTATCACCTTATTATTACCCCTAAAACCCCCCAAGTTTGCTATTTTTCGGGCTTCTTGGGGGGTTGGCACCGCGGGTATCAAAAAAAGATAGTGGCCGTTCGGCCACTTTCCTTTCCAACATAAAAAGAAGCTTGCGAACGCAAGCCTCATTTTTTATTATAGCTTAAACCCAGCACATCAGAATCCTCCGAATCCCATATCAGCGCTCCCAATTTGACTTTTTCAGGAAAATTTGTAAATTTAACCCTTTCAGACTATAATTATTTTATGAAAAAACGACTATCAGGCGCAAGCCTTAAATGGATAGCGACGATAACGATGCTTATAGATCATATTGGTGCCATTGTCATAAGTAAATATATTTATGCTAATGGTGGATATTATTCTTTATTGCCATGGGAGGGTGACGGTAGTGCTATATCGATAATATACTCAATTACAAGGTTGATTGGTAGATTGGCATTTCCGATATACTGTTTCTTGATTGTGGAGGGATTTTTCCACACAAAAAACATAAAGAAAATGATATTAACTTTAGGACTATTTGCCATCATATCAGAGATCCCATTTAATCTTGCTTTATCAGATACAATTAAATATCCAAGTGCACAAAATGTTTTTGTCACATTATTTTTAGGTGTTGTTGCGATGCAGATTACCAAGATATTGGTTAAGAAATATGGATTTAATGGAAAATTCTACGGTCTATTTTTAGCTGTCGCTATCGCATACGTAAATGAATATATTGGAGGAGATTATGGATATTATGGGATATTCTTTATCATTATCTTATATAATCTAAGATTTGAAAGAACCTATCAAGCAATCGCTGCATTTGCTTTAGGAATCGCCCAATACAGCGCGGCTCTAAGCTCACTTTTAATCTACCAATATAACGGACAAAGAGGAAGACAACCAAAATACTTTTTCTACATTTTCTATCCTGCACATCTATTATTGCTATACTTTTTAAATAAAATGATACTATAACTCCATTGATTTTGTAATTATTAAAAAAAATTAATGGAGTTTTTTATTGTGAAATACACATGCGTAGCCATTTTACAGGTAAAAACATAAAATAATTAACTTAAAAAGTATAATTTTTAATGATAAACTAGAAAAAACTATTAACAAAGGTAAAAAAGGGTTGTATTATATAGTTGAAAGCTAGCTTAGATAAAAAAATGAAAAAAATAAAGATTAAAAAGGAGAAAAAAAATGGAAACAAATAATCGTAGAAATTATAAGAGTTTAGTAAAAGTTGGATCAATCATTTCAAAGATTGGAGTAGTATTGTACACAATAGCAGTTATAGGATTATTAATAGCAGCGATAACTGTAAATGCATTTAACATACCTATAAAAGACATTCAAATTAAAGGTGATTCAAATATTACAGTACAGACAGATGAAAGTATACCAGTTGATACCATTGAAGAATTTTTGAAACATATAAAGATAGAAGATGAAGTATTCGATGGCTATGAATATGATGGGGCAGATATCACAAATAATGGAAATGAAATTATCCTTAAGGGGACTTATAGTACTCAAATTAGTCCAAATGCATATAAGGTAAGATTATGGGCACCAGTAGTGGGAGCGTTATTAACATTAATTAATCTGATATTCTTATCAAGATTATTCACTACATTAAAGAAATCAGATACACCTTTTACTATGGAAGTGGTAAGAGATATGAAATATTTAGGATACTCATTTATACCTGTAATATTTAGCAAGACATTAGAAAGCATATTTGTAAATGGATTCTCAAAATTCTCATTAAGCATTAGTACTAGTACGATTATTATCATATTAGTAATATTTGCACTAGTAAAAATATTTGAACACGGAGTTCAATTACAAATCGAAGCTGACGAAACTTTATAGGAGGATGACATGGGACAAATAATAATTAGATTGGATAGAGTTATGGCAGATCGAAAGATGAGCCTTAATGAATTATCTGAAAAAGTTGAAGTATCAAATGTTAATCTTTCTAAGTTAAAAACTGGAAAAGTAAGCGCTATAAGGTTTTCGACACTAGAAGCTATATGCGAAGCGCTTGATTGTCAGCCAGGAGATATCCTAGAATATCAAAGCGATGAGATGTGAAAATAAGAAAAGACCTTGAAGAAAACTTCAAGGTCTTATTTTTATCTTCTATTTTTAAGTTTTTTATAGCCTATGTTTATAGCCATCTTAACTTCTGGAATTCTTAATAAAACAATAGCTATAGCATAAACGATTACTGATACAACAATTGAAGCAACTAGAGCTAATAGGTAATGAGAACTTTCTAATCTATGATAGATTGTATAAGTGAAAAAGCCCATGATTAGTGCTGCTACTAGTATTTTTACCATTGATATAGCAAAACGCTTTAGATTTATCCTTCCATATTTAATCCTATATAGGATTAAAATAATAAATCCACTTATTATCGAAGCGATTGATGTTGATAATGCAAGTCCGCTAATACCCATGATTTGTGAAAGTGTGATGGATAATATTACTTGGATTATCATCTGAATAACCGTAACTTTTACAGGTGTTTTTATATCTCTATGCGCGTAAAATGCCCTTACGGTCAAGTCCTTTACAGTTAAACCAAATAAACTTGGCAGGTAATATAACAGTACTGATGCAGTTAATCTTGTAGACTCGGCATCAAAATTTCCTTTTTGGAAAAGTAACCTGATGATAGGCTCAGCCAAAATCATAAGTCCAATAGCTGCTGGAACTACAATAAGTTGAGCATAAGAAATACTATTCATTAAAGTCTTCTTTAATTTTCCATATTTTCTTTCAGTAGCATAGTTTGAAAGTTTTGGATACATCGCTGTAGCTATTGAAACAACAATAACTCCAGATACAAGCTGTAGTATTAGTATTGCATACTTAAGAGCTGCTACCGCTCCATGTCCATCATATATAAGACTTGCTAAACTCTGGTCGATTATCGTAGAGATATCAACTGCTGCTATTGAGATAATAATAGGGACAGACATCCTTAACATCATCCTGATATTTTTGTCTTTTAGATCAATCCTAAAAGTATGTTTGTAGCCTTCTTTTTTCATAGCCTTAGGGAATAGGAAGTACTTCAAGTAATCCGCTAATACAAAACCAAATGCTATGATAAAGAAGTTATTGAACTTATATGCCAACACAAATGATATGATATGCAAAAAGTTCATTGTGATTCCCGTCATAGCAGGTATAGTAAAGTTTCCTTTAAGATTTAGGTAAGCGATATATACTGAAGACATAGAAACCGACATAATCGAGAAGGATATAACCCTTGTAAAATTAGCTGTAAGTTCAGCTTTATGGGCAGAATAACCCGGTGCAAATATATCTACTAAAAATGGAGCAAATAATACCACAAAAGCACATGATATAAGTCCTACTATTAATAGGATATTTGCTAAATTAGAAGTGAATCTATCTGACTCTTTAACTCCTTTTTCTGCTTTTATTGAATTGTAAATAGGGATAAAACTAGCTCCAACGCCTGCTGCCACAAATCCAAAAATAGTAAATGGGATGTTAGTTGCGGTCGAATAAGCATCAGTCAATAAACTTGTCCCTAAATAATATGCTGTAACCTGCTCTCGGATTAATCCTGTAACCTTCGAGAGAAGTGTAATAATCATTAAAATAAATGCTGCTGAACCCATAAAATTCTCCTTGTAAACTCAACATATTATATCATAAAAACAATGATTAATATAAACAATGTGCAAAAAGAGAATATCCCAATAAAAAAGGACTTTAGAACCATTTAAAATAACTCTAAAATCCTTTGTTTTATACTAATTAATATCTACAAGCAAATTCGTAGATAGTCTTTACTGGGATACCAGAACCACCAGCTGGGTAATAACTCCATGCATTATCAAAATATGCTGGACCTGCTATGTCAAGATGTACCCATGGTTTACTTTCTGCAAAATGTTCTAAGAATATTCCTGCAGTAATGGAACCTGCTCCACCTGTAGTAGAGTTTTTCAAATCACCAAATTTGCCTTTGATTTGCTCTCTATGAGTTTCAAAAACACTAAATCTATGAAGATTTTCATCAGCATTTTGAGAACACTCAAGCATTAAATTAGCTAAACTATCATCATTAGATACCATACCAGTTACTTTTTCACCCAAAGCAACTACACAAGCACCAGTTAAAGTAGCTAAATCTACAATTGCTTTAGATTCAAGCTTTGTAGCTGCATAATAAATAGCATCAGCTAAAGTTAATCTACCTTCAGCATCTGTATTGCCTATTTCGATAGTAGTTCCTTTCATAGAACCAATGATATCTCCGTTCTTGTAAGCATCACCTGAAATCATATTTTCAACAGCAGCAACTACTGCTACTACATTTTTTTGTACATCGTTTTTAGCAAGTGCATATAAAGCTCCAACAACTGAAGCAGAACCACCCATATCGCATTTCATCGTTACCATACCAGTAGCTGGTTTAATCGCGTATCCACCACTATCATAAGTAAGTCCTTTACCAACGAATGTCAAATGCTCTTTTGTATCAGCTAATGGAAGATATCTCATGATGATAAAACGTGGTTCTTTAGCAGATCCTCTGCCAACTTGAAGCATAGCTTCCATACCAAGTTCTTCACATTGAGCCTTATCTAGAACTTCAACTTCAACCTTTGTATCCTTAAACAATTCAACTATTCTATTTGCATAAGTTTCTGGATATAAGTCATTAGATGGGATATTTACTAATGTTCTAGTAATAAATACACCATTTAATACATTATCAAGATTTTCAATTTCTTTTTGTAGATGTTCATCTACATCTAATGAAACTACTAGATTACATTCATCGCTTTTTTCGCTTCTGTAATCTTCCCATTTATATTCATCTTGAAGTAACCCTTCTACAGATTTAAGCGTATATGTCTCATTTTCTTTTATAGTTTGAGGTAATACAAGCCCAACATCTAATAAATTTTTAGATTTAAGCTCCTTTGCCAATTTGTAAAATGACTCTATAAGATTATTTGTCTTAAGGTCTTCAGCTTTTCCTAAACCCCAATAAACTTCGCCTTTTCCTTCGACATCAAGTAGCGAAAAGAAACTTGCTTTTTTTCCTTCAAATAATTTCTTCTCTGATAATTTAACTAAAGTATCACCGTTTAACTGATCTTCAAATACAGGATAAACTTTAATATCTTTTTGTTTGCCATATAAAAATTCCATAATTCCTCCTATTTTTTCATTTGTAACAATTATAGCACAAATAATGTGTAAATAAAGTGAAATGATAGGTATAATAAGATAGAGGTGCTTATGGATTATACGATAGAAGATGTGCATGAGATTTTGAATAAACTATATGAACAAATCCCAGTTGAATTGCTTAAAGATTTAAATGGAGGCATAATTCTTTTGGATGAGATTAAATATCATAATGAGTCAAGAAACAATGATTTGTTGATTTTGGGAACTTATTCAAGATTTGGCGTAAGAAGACAAATAAACATATATTATCAGTCCCTTAAAAGAGCGTATCCTAAACTAGATGAGGTCGCGCTGGAAGAAAGACTAAATGATCTATTATGGCATGAGCTAAGACATCATACTGAATATCGTGCTAGAGTAAGAGATTTAGAAATTGAGGATGAAAACAATATAGAAAAATATCTTAGAAGGCAAGATAAAAACTAAGTGTTACAATAAATACTTATTATTAAGGATAGCGATTTCATTGATTTAATGCACTCCTTAATATATAATATTAGTGTATGATTATTGTTTGATATAGAAATTTGGATATTTCGAAAATTTCTAATTGAAGGATAGTGAGTTCATACAATTAAAGATTAATTTAGAAGAAAAACTAAAATAAATTTTGATTTATGCGAAAAAAATATATAATAGAGATATACACATGGGTGTGTATCTAAAATATTTTTAATTTATAAGAAAGAAGGAGATTATTATGAACAACATTTTAGTAGAAAAGAAAGACAAGATAGCTGTAGTTACTATCAACAGACCTAAAGCACTTAACGCTTTAAATTCTGAAACTCTTGGAGAAATCGAACAAGTAGTATTAGAATTAGAAAAAGATGATGAAGTAAGAGTAGTTATCTTAACGGGTAGCGGAGAAAAAGCATTTGTAGCTGGTGCCGATATAGCTGAGATGTCAACATTAAATACTGTTGAAGCATACGACTTTGGAAAAAGGGGCCAAGGAGTATTTACTTTAATAGAAAACAGTTCAAAACCATATATAGCAGCTGTTAACGGATTTGCTTTAGGTGGTGGACTAGAATTATCATTATCTTGTGATTTTAGAATAGCATCTGATAATGCTAAATTTGCTATACCAGAAGTAACACTAGGAGTTATCCCAGGATTTGGTGGTACACAAAGATTACCTAAGATAGTTGGTTTAGGAAGAGCTAAAGAAATGTTAACTACTGGAGCTATGATTTCAGCAGAACAAGCTGATAAATGGGGCCTAGTAAACAGAGTAGTGACACAAGAAGAATTACTTCCAGCATGTGAAGAAGTAGCTAAGAAAATTACTAGAAACTCAGCTTATGCCATCACTGGTGGATTAAAAGCTATGAACGAAGCAAACCAAATCAAACAAGAAGATGGTTTAGAAATCGAAGCATTAATGTTTGGTAAGGCATTTACTTATCCAGATCAAAAAGAAGGAATGGCAGCATTCTTAGAAAAAAGAAGAGCAAACTTTAAATAATATCCTATAGAGGAAATTATTTAAGCTTTTTGCATGCAAATTTCAAAAATAGCATTGTTATTTTAAACTAAATAGTTTAGAATTAAAGTTGATAAAAATTAAATGGAGGGAAACATCATGGAAATCAAAAAAGTATTAGTTATTGGTGCTGGCCAAATGGGTGGCGGTATCGCACAAGTTATTGCTCAAGCTGGTTATGAAGTATTACTAAACGATTATAAAGTAGAAAACATCGAACAAAGAATTAGTTTTATCGGTGGACTTCTTGCTAAAAACGTTGAAAAGGGAAGAATGACAGAAGAAGAAAAAGAAGCTACTTTATCAAAAATTAAAGTATGTGCTGACTATTCTGACATTAAAGATGTTGATTTAGTAGTAGAAGCTATCGTTGAAAATATGGATGTTAAAAAAGAATTATTAGTTAAATTAAGCGAAGCATTAAATGACGAAGCAATCTTTGCATCAAATACATCTTCACTTTCAATAACAGAATTAGCTACAGCTTACAAAGATCCATCAAAAGTTATTGGTATGCACTTCTTCAATCCAGTTCCAGTAATGAAACTAGTTGAATTGATAAGAGGTATCGGAACATCTGATGAAACTTATCAAGCAGTAAAAGTTCTTGGAGAAAAAATTGGTAAGACTACAGTAGAGATCAAAGACTTCCCAGGATTCGCAGTAAATAGAATTCTTATCCCTATGTTAAATGAAGCTATTAATACACTTTATACAGGTGTTGCTACAGTTGAAGATATAGATAACTCTATGAAGCTTGGTGCTAACCATCCAATGGGACCTTTAGCATTAGCTGACTTTATCGGATTAGATACAGTATTATCTATTCTTGAAGTACTTTATAAAGGATTTGGAGATCAAAAATACGCTCCATCACCTCTATTAAGAAATTATGTAAGAGCTGGCTGGTTAGGTAAGAAAACTGGTAAAGGTTTCTACGATTATTCAAAATAATTAATTAATGAGAAAGGGCTAAGCCCTTTCTTTTTTTGCGTGTAATTTTTTTGAAGGGGTAGAAATAAAGCATGTAAAAAAAGGAGTTAATATGAACGGATTAATATTACAAGGTTTTGAATGGTATCTTCCAGATGACGGAAATCATTTTAATCATTTGAAAGAGAAATTAGAAGAACTTAAAGGTTTAGGGATAACTGCTATATGGTTGCCTCCGGTATTTAAGGCAACAGGTACAAATGACGTAGGTTACGGTATATACGATTTATTTGACCTTGGTGAGTTTGACCAAAAAGGTAATGTAAGAACAAAGTATGGCACTAAAGAAGAACTATTGTCATTGATTGATAAGGCGCATGAAGTTGGTATATCAGTTTATGCAGATGTTGTATTAAATCATAAGGCAGGGGCTGATGAAAAAGAAAAGTTTAGAGCTGTTGAAGTTTCTAGAGAAGATAGAACTAAGGTGATAGGTGAAGAAAAAGATATCGAAGGATGGACTAAGTTTACTTTCCCTGGCAGAGATGGAAAATATTCTGAGTTTGAATGGAATCACCAACATTTTAGTGGAGTTGACTATGATGATATAGAGAAAAAAGGTGGCATATTTAAGTTAACAGGTGAAGGCAAGGGCTGGAGTTGGGCAGTTGCCGGAGAACATGGAAACTTTGACTATTTGATGTTTTCAGATATTGACCACAATCATCCAGATGTTAGGCAAGAGATATTTTACTGGGCGGATTGGTTTATCAATGAGACTAATGTAGATGGGTTTAGATATGATGCTTCTAAGCATATAGATGCTGGATTTATGGACGATTTAGAAAACCATATTAGAGCAAATATCAAAGAAGATTTTTACTCAATGGGTGAATATTGGAATGGTGATAATCAAACTCTTATAGACTATATGTCAGAGACATCTGGTAATATAGATTTATTTGATGTACCTCTTCACTACAGTTTTTACTCAGCATCTCACTCTGGATCAGAATATGATATGAGAACTATTTTTGATAATTCAATATTAAAAACTAATCCTACGATTGCGGTAACTTTTGTAGATAATCATGATACACAACTAGGGCAATCACTTGAGTCTTGGGTTAAACCTTGGTTTAAAGAACATGCTTATTCAATAATTTTATTGAGAGATGAAGGCTATCCTACTATTTTCTGGGGAGATTTATATGGTATCGGTGATGGTACATTGTATGGCGGTATGTATGATAAGTTGACTAAACTTATGGAGTTAAGACGTGACTATGCTTATGGTGATCAAGATGATTATCTTCTTGATGCAAATACTGTAGGTTTTGTGAGAAAAGGTGATGATGACCATCCAGGAAGTATGGCTGTAGTGATGACTAATGGTGATATGGCTACTTTATCTATGAATGTAGGTGAAGATCAAAAAGGAAAGATTTTTATCGATGCTTTAGGAAATAATGATTCAAAAATTCAAATCAAAGACGATGGTTATGGAGACTTCCATGTATCTCCTGGCTCTGTAAGTGTTTGGGTAGAAAAAATCTAAAAAGTATTTGAACATAGTTGATGAAAAGTTGTCAACTAATCATTGACAGCATATATATAGTGTGTTATCATAAAGATAGTTCTTCAGGGCAGGGCGAGATTCCCTACCGGCGGTAAAGTCCGCGAGCGCAAGCTGATTTGGTGTGATTCCAAAACCGACAGTATAGTCTGGATGAAAGAAGATGCTATAGTTATTTTTGTATACTATACGCCCCGAAGATTTCGGGGCTTTTTTATTTGCTCCGAGAAAAAATATTTTTGGGAGGACTAAAATGACAGACATGACAAAAACAAACAGTACGACAAAAACTAATACGATGGTAAAAATAGCGATATTTGCAGCTATGGCAGCTATCCTGATGCTATTCTCATTTCCGATACCATTTGCACCACCTTTTATGAAGATTGATTTTGCAGATGTGGCGACATTGGTAAGTGGTTTTGCACTAGGACCTATAGCAGGGGTGATAACGGTAATATTAAAGAATATTATCAACTTATTACTAAATGGGACAACTACAGCATATGTTGGAGAACTTTCAAATATCATAGTAAACTCTACTTTTGTATTGGTATCATCATTATATTATAACAGAAATAGAACATTCAAAAATGCGGTTATTGGATTAGTTCTAGGTGTGATAGCTATGACAATAGTAGCTACTTTATCTAATTACTTCGTGATTTTCCCATTATATGCTAAGGCAATGTATGGTGGAGATGTAAATGGATTTGTAGAACTCATTCAACCAATTAATAGTATGGCTGATTCATTTATGAATATCATGATTTTTGCAGTAGTACCTTTTAATATAGTTAAAGGTATCCTAAATGCTGGAGTGACTATATTAATTTATAAGAAAATATCTTCAATATTCAAAAAATTCTAATATAGAGCCTCCCGTCGCGGAGGCTTTAAAAATAACTAAAAGATTTAGGTAAATTTTATGTGCATTTAACCCCTATTTAACATCTCTCCCGTATTATATAGATGTAGCTAATATAATGACATAAATTTTCTACAATCTTTCTCCTAAAAGACGCCTTAAAGGCGTTTTTTTTGTTCTTTTTTATAGGTAAAATGTTTTATTAAGGAAGTTTCTTTTCACAAAAAGAAATTTTTGAAGCCTTAGCTTAATAATGTATAATAATATTGAGGTGAATTATGAGAATTGATAAGTTGCTCTCCAACATGGGGATTGGTTCAAGAAAAGAAGTAAAAGAATATATTAAGAAAGGTTTAGTTCTTGTTAATGGTAATGTCGTTAAGAAAGCCACTGAAAAGGTAGATGAAGATAATGATAAGATTACTTTTAATAACGAAGAGCTAATATATGAAAAATATACATATATTATGATGAACAAACCTCAAGGCGTTATTAGCGCAAGTGAGGGCTATACTCAACAAACTGTAATTGACCTACTAGATGAGAGATATCATAATAGGGGGATGTTTCCTGCAGGAAGGTTAGATAAGGATACTGAGGGGCTTGTGCTACTTACAAATGATGGTAGATTGGCTCATGATATTTTGTCACCTAAAAAAGCGGTGGTTAAAAAATATTATGCTAGAGTTGATCAGATTTTAGAAAAAGAAGATATACAAGCATTTAAGAAGGGTATATACCTAGATAACGAACAGTATCTGACTAGACCAGCTAACTTGGAAATCATATCAGATTATGAATGTTTCGTGTTTATTGAAGAGGGAAAATATCATCAGGTTAAAAGGATGCTTTCTAGTCGAGGCAAAAATGTTATCTATTTGAAGCGTCTTTCTATTGGACCTTTGAATTTAGATGAAAATCTTGATTTAGGAGAATATAGAGACCTTACTGATGATGAGTTGGAAGCGTTAAAAAATATTAATATTAAAAATGGAGGAACTATGACAGACGAAAAAAGAAAAGATTTATTGAAAGAAGAAGTAGTAGATAAGAAAGTAGAAGCTGAGACTAGTCAAAGAGCAGTTACTACTCAAGAAAAACCTTCAAGTGATGTTTACTCTGATGTTGAAAAAAGAGATGAAGAAACTGGAGTAGAAGTTCCTACTGAACAAGCGGTTGAAGAAGCTAGAGAATGGTCTGAAGAAAATCAAATGTAGACAAAATGCAGCCAATGAGCTGCATTTTACATAATATATTAAAATGGAGATTAAGATGGAGAAAGTTATGATTATTGGTGTTGCTGGAGGATCTGCTTCAGGTAAGAGCACAATTGTTGAAAAATTAAGGGATAGTTTTAAAAATGATATAGTTGTTTTGTGTCACGATTATTATTATAAGTCTCATTCAGGACTTCTTTTTGAGGAAAGGATGAAATTAAATTATGACCATCCTAATGCTTTTGATACTGACCATATGATTGAAGATTTAAAAAAGCTTATTGATGGACAAGAAATCCTAAGACCAGTTTACGACTATACGATTCATGACAGATCATCAGATAAGGTTCTTGTGCAGCCTAAGAAGGTAATAGTAGTAGATGGCATATTAGTTTTAGAAAATGAAAAACTAAGAGATTTGATGGATATAAAAATATATGTTGATGCTGACGATGATGAAAGACTTATTCGTAGGATCCAAAGAGATGTTTTAGAACGAGGAAGGACTCTTGAATCTGTAGTAGCACAATATCGAAATACAGTTAAGCCGATGCATGATCAGTTTGTAGCACCATCAAAAAGATATGCTGATATTATCATTCCTTTTGGTGGACGTAACAAAATAGCTATAGATATGTTGATGGAAAATATCAAGAAAAGCATATAAGTAAATAATATTAAATTATATTAATATGTATGAATAGGAGAAAATATGAAATTTATAGTAACAGAAAAAGCCCCAAAAGCAATAGGACCTTATAGTCAAGGAACAATAATTAATGATACGATTTATGTATCAGGTCAGATTCCATTTAATGTAGAAACTGGTGAGCTAGAAACAGATATTGAGATAGCTACACTTACAAGCCTAAACAACGTACTTGCGATAGTTGAAGCAGGGGGATCAAGCCTTGAGAAAATCGCAAAAGTAAATGTATCCGTTAAAGATATGGATGATTTTGAAAAGATAAATAAAGTGTATGACGCTTTCTTTAAAGGCCATAAACCTGCTAGAGCGTTAGTTCAAGTAGCAAAACTACCAAGAAATTCAGTTATAGAGATAGAAGCTATAGCTCAAATATAAGAAAAAACAGATAAAAGTTTTTTAAAAACTTGTATTTTTTTTGAAAAAAATACAAAAAATTTTTCAGATAATATATTGAATCAAGCTGTAATCATTGAAATCATCACATTTTAGCGCGGAAAAAATTTTTATAAAAAAAGCTTGCAATTTATAAAAAAGTGTTGTATTATATAGTTAAGAAACATGAACGGTGGTTCACGTGAATAACAGTTCATATTGAATGGAAGGAAAATACAACCTAATATGTAGCACGTGTTTGCTTAAATTTTTTTAGGCTAAGGGAAAACATTTGCAAAAAAATAGTGTATTTTTTTTAGAAATGTACTATTATATATGTAGGTAGTAAAAAAGTTTCGAATAGGTATAAAAATATTGGGAGGAAAATTTAATGAACAACTATTTCGATTTGTACAAAAGCATGATTGACAACCAAAAAAACTTGGTAGAAAACTTTAAGGGTTTGACACCACAAACACCAGCAAACTTTTCACCAGCAGACTTGATGAAGACTTATGAAAACTTCATGAAGCAACAGCAAGAAATGTATGCAAATGCAAGTAAATTCTGGGAAGGTACTTCTAAATTTACATCATTTAGCACAGATCCTTTAGAAGCTTGGCAAAAAGCTATGGGAGCTCTTAATCCACTTGAACTTACTCAAAAGATGGGCTTAGAAGAATCTCAAGTATTTGAAAAGTTACTAAATGCTAACAAATTCTATTTATCAATGTACAATTTCTATGATGACTTAAAGAATCATTATGTAGCTCCGGCTGTAAGCGAACTAGAAAAAATCTCTAAAGATTCAGTAGAAAATTTTGACAATATGTTTAGGGAATCAATGTTACCATTGTTACCAAATGAATTAAAACCTTTTATTGAAAATCCTTACAACTTCTCTAAGACAGTTGTTGAAGTAACTTCAAACTTCTTTGCACCTTGGAAAGAAACTATGCCAGAGATGACTGAAGCTCTTATGAAAGCTCCATTATCAAAGGATCAACTTTCTGAATATGTAAAGCTTTGGAGAGAAAACTACAACCAAACAGTTGGAGCATTAGTTAAATCTCCAGTAGTAGGATCAAATAGAGAATTTATCGAACAACAAAATAAAGCAGTAGATGCAGCAACAGAAATGTTACTAAACGCTATTGAATTTGTTGGACAAATTTCTAATGTAACTTCTACTCAAGGTAAATTATCTGTAGAAGATTGGTTAAAAGAAATTGAAAATTCTGCTGAACCAAAATCTTTCAAAGAATTTTACAAATACTGGACTGGAAAAATTGAAGGCGAATTAGAAAAATTCTTCTATACAGACGAATTCTCAAACTTAATGGGACAAACTTTAGAAGCAACTATGAAGTATAAGATCGAATCAGACAAATTAGCTGAAAGATATCTTGAAAAAACTCCTATAGTTACTAGAGGACAAATCGACAGCCTATACAAAACAGTATATGAGCTAAAGAGAGAAGTAAGAAGACTTAAAAACGAATTAAAAACAGAAGAAAAACCTGTTGACGATAAGGCTAAAAAATAGTTTATTAGACAAGAATCTTGAAAGGAGCATACTATGACTGAGAAAATTTTAGAAACAAACGAAAAATATTTAGAAAAAATACAACAATCTTTTGAAGAAATGACAAATGCTAATGAACAACTATTCAAAGGCTTAGAAACTTTTATGAATCTTGAAGTAGAAGGAACTAACGCTACTGAAAGAGAACAAGTTTTTTCACAAGATAAGATGAAATTATACCACTATGCTAAGAGAACAAGAACTCAACATAAAGTTCCTACTCTAGTAGTATACGCATTGGTTAACACTCCAGCGATGATGGACATCCAAGAAGATAAATCATTTATCAAAAACATTTTAGAAGGTGGTACTGATATATATCTAATCGAATGGGGATATCCAACACCTGAAGATAAATATATTACATTAGAAGATTATATCCAAGGATATATCAACGAAGCAGTAGAATTCATTAAGAAAGATAAAGGCGTAGATAAAGTAAACATCATGGGTATTTGCCAAGGTGGTACATTCTCAACTATCTATACTGCATTAAATCCAGAAAAAATTCAAAACTTAGTAACTATAGTAACACCAATTGATTTCTCAACAAACGATGGATTACTATTCAAATGGTCTAAAAACATAAATGCTGACCTTATGGTTCAAGCTTATGGAAATATCCCAGGCGAATTTATGAACAATGGTTTCTTAACATTAAAACCACTTTCATTAATGGTTAACAAGTATTTAGATTTAGTAGATGACTTAGGTGATTCTACAGCTATAGCAAACTTCATGAGAATGGAAAAATGGATTTTCGATTCACCAGCACAAGTTGGAGAAGCTTATAGACAATTCATTAATGATATGTATCATGAAAACAAACTTATTAAAGGTGAGTTAGAAATTGGTGGAAAGAAAGTAGATCTTAAAAACATCAATATGCCTCTACTAAACGTATATGCTACAAAAGACCATCAAGTGCCTGTTGAAGCAGCTAAAGATTTAGAAAAATACGTTTCAAGTTTAGATAAAGAAACTCATCCAATCCAAACTGGACATATCGGTATGTTCGTAAGTGGTAGATCAGCTAAAGAAGTTGCTCCACTTATCAGCAACTGGTTAAAAGAAAGATCAAAAAAATAATTGATATAGTTCAATAATTTTCATTTAGTTACTGGCAGGAGGAAACTCCTGCCATTACCCCTTTAAATATCAAAAGGACTTTGACTAGCTCATCAAATGATGGCTTATTCAAAGTCCTTTATTTTTTTTACATCAATATTTTTGAAAAATTTGTTATCTATGGTATTGGTCATATTATAGGATTTACCTCTTCTATTCATCTCGGAAATCTTATATAAAAGCAAGTTAATGTTTACACCTAACTCACTAGATATCTGGTCATAGGTATATCCTTGTGATGCAAGAGACTGTAATTCGTCCTCATTTATTAGCAGATGACAAGCGAAAAGATTTGCCTCAGTCTCCATCATTGAATTTACATCAAAAAGCTCAAATTCATGCAATTGATGAGATTTAGCTTCTTTTCTATGAAGTATATCATGTCCTAATTCATGAGCAAAAATCATCCTTAACATATTTTCATTTACATCTGGATTGTAAAATACAAATCGGTTTCTTTTTATAACTGTATACATCCCTAAAAGCTTTGTCTTAGATCTAAAGGGGATGATATTTACACCTCTATCTTCTAAAATCTGCTTTGGGTTTGTGGTCTGATGATGCCTGATTATTGATATGGCCTTATGATAAATATCGTCATATATACGCATTATGATTTATCCTTAGGCGCATACTTTTGATTTTCAATCTTAGCCTTATAATAAGCCTCTTCTAAAGCATCAAGTACAGCTTTTTTATCTTCTAAACTAATCTCTCCACCAGCAAATAGACCTAGCACGCCATCTATCATCTCTTGAGCATCTCTTTTTGCGCTGCTTCCATGCTTCTCTTTTATGTTAAGAACAAATTCTTCTTCATCACTTAATAATAGATTCAAATCAACATTAAATGCACTACATAAATTTATGTAGGTATCGTGATTTTTTGGCATCCTCTCACCTAATTCATATCCTTTATATGTCCTTAGAGACACTCCTGCTAGCTTTGCAGCTTCTCCTTGGGTTAATCTTTGTTTTGATCTCAATAATCTTAATTTTTCTGAAAAGTCCATACATACTCCTTTTTGCACTAAAAGTGTATCTTGTATATTGACAAGTGCAATTAATAGCACTTATAATTAAACTAAAGTGCAAGCTATAACACTATATTATTTTACATTGCACCATTTGTCAATATATTTTGAGAGGTAGTCATGAATAGATCAATATTACATTGCGATATGAATAATTGTTTTGCTTCTATTGAGGCAAAGCTTAATCCAAGCTTGAAAAACAAACCAATTGCGGTTTGTGGTTCACAAAAAGAAAGGCATGGAATAGTACTTGCCAAATCTCAAGAGGCAAAAATTTTAGGTGTAAAAACTGGAGAAGCTATCTGGGAAGCTAAGATTAAATGTCCCGATTTATTGATAGTGCCTCCTCATTATGATGAATATCTTAAGCATAGCAACATGGCAAGAGAACTATACTATGAATATACAAATCAGGTTGAATCTTTTGGCTTAGATGAAGCTTGGTTAGATGTCACAGGTTCACAAGGATTATATGGTTCAGCTTCTAATATCGCAGATGAGTTAAGAAATAGGATGAAAAAAGAAATAGGTATCACCATTTCAGTAGGAGTTAGTTTTAATAAGGTCTTTGCTAAACTAGGGAGTGATCTTAAAAAGCCTGATGCAATTACTATAATAGATAAAAAAGATGTGGTAAAAAAAGTTTGGCCATTAGATGTTGACGCTTTGATAGGTATAGGGCCAGCCACTAAAAGAAAGTTAAATAGAATTAATATATTTAGCCTTGGAGATTTAGCTAGAGCTAATCCCAAAACGCTTAAAAATCTTCTAGGCATAAATGGTCCATATCTATGGAATTTAGCAAATGGAAATGATAATTCTCCGGTAGCAGATATATATGATCAATTTCCTGTAAAGAGCATAGGACATGGGATTACCTGCACAAGTGACCTATTAAATGACAGGGAAGTGATGCATGTACTTCAAACATTGGCTTTAAAGGTCACTAAAAGGCTAATAGAAGGCGGCTTTCAAGCAAGAGGAGTATATGTATCTGTTAGAGATCGAGAGCTAAAAAAGACGAGGTTTCAGGCTCAGTTCGCATATCCAACGGTAAGCTCTATCATATTTGTAGAAAAAGCAATGGAGCTTTTTAGGAAAAACTATATATGGGAGAAATCGATAAGGTCTATTAGGATAAAGGCAATAAACTTACTCGAAGAAAAAAGGGATATTCAATTACAGTTTTTCGAGGACTTCGAACACCACCAAAAAAGAGAAACCTTAGATAGGACCATATACGACATTAAGAAAAAGTTTGGTGAGGATTCCATTACATTTGGTGGACTAATGGAAAAAACAAAACTACCAGGAAAAATCTCAGAAATCATCACATTACCGACTATGAGAAAAAACTAAAAACTTTTCGAGTTCTCACACCTTATCTTTTCTATAAAAAAGGAGGCTTGCTGCGCAAGCTTCTTTATTAAGATAAAGCCGGTAGCGTGCTAGTTTGACCGAAACCTCAAAACTAGCACGTTAGCCCATCTAAAAATGCTTTTTATATAGACATAGTAGGTTATTAACATTTCACAAAAAAAGCTGAAGGGCTTAGGGCTCTTCAGACTTAATTTTTTTGTATTATTTCTTTTAAGAATAGTGACATGTTTGCTTTATTCTTGTGTAGGTTTTTTAAGGTTATTAGTGTTAGGTTGGTCTTGGCTCTTGTCATACCGACGTAGAAAAGGCGACGTTCTTCTTCTAGCACTCCATGTTCATCATTTGAATTCATGGAAAATGCTGAAGGGAATTCATCTTCGATAAGGTCTACTAAAAATACATTGTCAAACTCAAGTCCTTTTGATCCATGTATGGTTGATAAAGTAATTTTTGCGGAGTTATTTGAGTGTTTTCGCTGCTTTTCTTTTAATAGATGTAGCTTATTTTCAAATTCGCTTAGGGTCGCCACGCCCTTACTAATATTTATTATGTTATCGATAACTCTACTATAAGTTATCATAGGTGTTTTGTTTCTTCTTGAAAGCTCTTTTAAATAGTCGATATAGCCAAGTTCGCCAAAAATAATATCGATAGCTTTTTCAAATTTTAATGATGCTATCTTATTCATATAGTATCTAAGGAGGTCGATTTTTTCAATATAGAATCTGTTGATGCCATCACATTGTTCTAATCTATCAATTATTGATAGATTTGGATCCATCATTTGAATTTGATGGATGAAATCCTTCTTTAGATACATATTGAACTTATAGAAAATTCTTGCAAATGAATCTAAGTCATTTGCATCTATAGCAAAATTAAGTATATCTATCAAATCCTTTAAGATGAACTGAGAGTAAAATGCCATTTTACCATCTTTTATAAAGAAATCGTCCACATCATTAAAAGCACTAATGTAGTTTATGGAGGATATATTGTTTCTGTAAAGGATAGCAACGCTCTCACCATTTTCAGCCATGTTCTTCGCATTTTCTACTACATGTTTAGTTTGAAGATAGGTGTTTTTTGAATTTATTATATTAATCTTATCTTCAAGTTGGTTTATAGAGTTTAGCTCTTTATGGTACCTATTTTTGTTATTTTTGATAACACGATTTGAAAGTGCTACTATATTTTTTGCCGAACGATAATTATCTTCCATAAGATAGATACTAGCATCTGGATAGACTGATTTGAAGGATAAGAGTTTTCTAGAATCTGCTCCTCTAAAACCATAAATGGACTGGTCATCATCTGCCACTATAAATAGATTGTTTTGGGGTAGAGCCACAAGCTCAATTATCTTTAGTTGTACTAGTGAAGTGTCTTGACCTTCATCTATTTGCACATATTTGTATCTATCTTGTAGAGCACTAAGCATAGATTCATCATTTTGCAATGCTTTCAAAGCTATTACAAGCATATCATCAAAGTCAATCAAATCATTTTCATGTTTGAAAGATTCGTAAGCATCAAATAACTTTTCGAAGTTTTTAATACTTGGTCCATAAGACTTTTTGTACATATCATAATCTAACAAAGTATTTTTTATGAAACCAGAAACTCTAAAGAATTCTTCCATATCTTCATCCGTTATCCTAGAATTATTTATTTGATAGTGAAATCTTTCTAGCAATGAAAATTTGTTGAAATTCTTTGAAGATTCAATTAGATTAACGCTTTTTCCTTCTTTTCTGTAGGCACTTCTCACTATGCCATAGGCAAATGAATGAATCGTGGCAAATGTAAGACCTCTTGATTCGTACTTCTTATAGAATCTATCTTCCATATCAACAGCTTGTGTTTTAGAAAATGTCATAACAAGTATAGAAGAAGGGTCTACTCCTTTTTTATTTATTAAATTGTTTATTCTCTCAAGTAATACAGTGGTTTTTCCTGCACCAGGAACTGCGAGTACCAATGCTGGACCGTCCACATGATTAATTGCATTTAATTGTTGTTTTGAATATCTCATATTTACCTTCCGTTTAATATTGTAAAGCATATGAGGATTTAAATCCAATAGCAAAGATTGAGCAGATGCCAAAGGTTGCCTAAAGTATCAACAAGCATATTATTTTTGTCTGTAAAATGTCCTTTAATCATTAACTAAATGTAACTAGAATAATAGTTAAGAAAGATGCTTTATTTATAAGTAATTTGTAGAAAATGAGGTAAGTATGGAAAATCTAGATTTAGATACTTTAGGAGTTATTAATAGAAGCAAGACTTTAGATTTAAGAGTAAATCGAAAATATAAGATGATTAGCGATGGGAGAAAACTAGTTGTTAAGGTACTCAAGGAGTATGAGAGCTATTATTTAATACGCGTAAATGGCAAATATAACACAACTGTTAGCAAATTTGGTGATAATTCATTAAAAATTCTGTAGTTTTTCAAAAAAAATTCTCTGCGACCCCCTTTTTTGATTTTTAGATTCGTATACTATGAGTGAAAGATAAAAAAAATAAAAAAATGAAAAAACGAAACGGAGAAAAAAAATGAAAAATAAAAGAAGTTTAATGACAGTAGCACTAATGTTAGTATTAGCACTTGTATTATCAGCATGTGCCATAGGAGCAAATGTAAAGGCAGAAGCAGGAACACTATTAGTAAAAGTAAATCCTGAAGTAGCAATTAATTATGATGATAATGGAAATGTAAAAACAATTGTAGCAAAAAATAAAGACGCTAAAACAGTTATAGAAGGTTTTACAGGATTTGAAGGTAGACCAGTTAGAGAAGTTGCAAAAGAATTAGTAGAAAGAATAAAAGATAAAGGATTCTTAGTAGAAGAAGTAGAAGGAAAACTTAGAAAAGTAGTTATAGAAGTAGAAAAGGGATCAAAAGTACCAAATGATCAATTCGTTTTCGAAGTAGTTGAAGATATTAAAGCATATGTAGATTTAACAGATATTAATACAACAGTAAAAACAGAAACAACATCTGATTATGGACAATTCGAAGGTGGATTAACAGTAATAGATGTTACAGATTATGATCAAACTGATTATGATGATAAAGAAGTTAAAGTAGAAAAAGAAGTTATCACAAAGAAAGAAGAAACTGTAGTAAATACAACTAAGCAAGATAGCCCATATGAAGCAACAAATTATGATTCACCATATGATGATGTAGAAGATTTACCATACGATGACAAACAAGATAGCCCATATGAAGCAACAAACTATGATTCACCATACGATGATGTAGAAGATTCACCATATGACAACGATGATTCAAACTATGATGATTCAAACTATGATGATTCAAATTATGATGACTCAGGTTACGACGATTCAGGTTACGACGACTAATATCAGTCATAACATATACACCTAAGAGAAAAAGTCCGATAAAATCGGGCTTTTTCATTTTAAATAAGTTTGGTGAAATGTTTGAATTAATCTAAAAATGGATTAGAATTAATATAGAAAATGTAAAGGTGGTATTTATGATAAAAATAGGAATAATTAGTGCTTCAACCATAGTAAAAAGATTTTTAGGTGCGATTAATCTCGTGGATGGACTTGAAGTAGTAGCTATAGCATCACAAAGTGGAAAGGCAAAAGAGTTAGCGAAGGAGTTTAATATAAGCAAGGTTTACGATACTTATGATAAGCTTTATCAAGATCAAGATGTTGATTTGGTGTATGTGGCAAATATTAATGATCAGCATTTTACCTGCATTATGGACGCATTGAGTCATGATAAGCATGTTATTTGCGAGAAGCCTTTTGTGCTAAGGCCTGAAGAGGTGATTGAAGCATTTGATCTTGCAAAAAGTAAGGGAAAGTTTTTGATGGAATGCCAAAAATCAGTATTTTTACCTGTTACGAGACATCTAAAAAACATAATTGACACAAATGAATTGGGTAAACTTAAGAAAGTGACTATGAATAATTCATATTCAGGAAGGATACCAAAGGGACATTGGATGAATGATAGGCATCAAGGTGGTGTATGGATCCCAAGTGGTAGCTATATCATTGAATACTTAAATCATCTATTGGGAGATTTTCCAAAAGAGACTAATTACTTGATAACTAGATTTGAAGAAAAAGCGATTGATGATATAGTGCTAAATATGAGATTTGGTGATGATATTATGGTGCAGGCTTCGTTAACAGCTAGAGTTCAAACTGATGATATATCAAAGTTTTATTTTGAAAAAGGCTTTGTTGAGATATATCAAAGTTGGAAGGCTAGAAAACTTAAATTGACCTTGTATGATGATCAAGAAAATCCTAATATATATGAGTATCCTTGTGAGCATGAATTAGTTTATGAGCTAGAACATATAAAAGAAAATATTAGTGAAGGGAAGATCTCATCTGATGTCATGACAAAGGAAGTAACATATAAATGTGTAAAATTAGTTGATGATATACAAAATGAGAAAAGGGTTTAATTATGAAAGAAAAGATACTAAAGTTTTTTAGCGGTAGATATGGTGGAGATGAGCTTACAAAATTCATCACATATGTTGTTTTGGCAATTCTTATAGTAAGGATTTTTATGCCTTCAGATTTGCTTTATGTAGTGGCGTTGGTACTTATCGTTTTTGCTAATTTTAGAGTATTATCGAAGGATTTTGTTAAGAGACGTGCAGAAAATCAATGGTTTTTAACTAAGACAAGTGGTTTGAAAAATACATATACAAAATACAAAAATAGGATTTTTGGAAAAGATGGTTATAAGTATTTTGAGTGTAGTGGATGCAAGAGTGAGCTAAAGGTGCCTAAAAAAAGGGGTAAGGTTAAAGTTAGATGCCCTAAATGTAATACAGAAATGATAAAAAGAACTTAATAGAAATAAATTTAGAAAGGTATCAATTATTGATTGAGCATCTTTCTAATTTTTGTTTAATGGATATATGATTACAGATAGTATTATAACGTAGATAAATGCTATCATTTTTAGTAAAATATCAGTAAATATGGTAAAATTAAACATTGAGGTATACGATGAAATATATAATAAAAAACTTAGAACAATTAGATAGATTTGCGGGTTTTTTGGCCTCTACTTTAGAAAAATCGGATGTGATTTC
The DNA here is from genome assembly GCA_012728755.1 of Tissierellia bacterium. Classification (GTDB taxonomy): domain Bacteria; phylum Bacillota; class Clostridia; order Tissierellales; family Peptoniphilaceae; genus JAAYEL01. The sequence goes on from JAAYEL010000101.1 coordinate 36,795, forward strand.
TCTAGTGGGAGATTTAGGGGCAGGAAAGACTACTTTGGTACAAATGGTAGGAAAGCATTTAGGGATAGATGATTATATTACATCACCTACATTTTCACTTGTAAATATTTATGAATCAGATATGCCATTTTACCATCTAGATTTATACAGGATGGATGATCCAGATGAACTTTTGGGGCTTGATTTTGAGACATATTTTTATCCCGATGGTATTACATTTATTGAATGGGCGGAAAAAGGTGCTGATTACATTCCAGAGGATATTATTGAGATTAGGATTAATGTATCAGAAAATCATAGGCTAATTGAGATAGTTGAAAATAGCAAAAGGGCTAAAGAAATAAAAGGTGGTATAGATGAGAATTTTGGCAATTGATACATCAACTATGGTATCTAGCATTAGCGTGCTAGAAGATACTAGCATACTTGGTGAATACAGCTTGAATCAGGAAAAAACACATTCAGAACTTTTATTGCCAATGACAGATGCGTTACTTAAGGGATTAGGTATGCAGTTAAAAGATATTGATGTGTTTGCAGTTGGTATGGGACCGGGCTCCTTTACAGGCTTAAGAATAGGTATGAGTGCCGTTAAGACGATGGCCCAAGTATTAGATAAAAAGATAGTAGGAGTCTCAACATTAGAAGCACTAGCATATGGAGTAATGACTGAAAAGTTAATAATGCCATTGATTGATGCTAGGGGAAAGAGATTTTTTGCTGCAGTTTATAAATGGGAAGATGGTAAGTTAGTAAATATAGTCGAAGAAGGACTATATAAATTAGATAAGATAAAAGAGTTTTTGGGAAATAGCGATCAGAAATATATGTTAGTTGGAGAAGCAATCAATCTTGTTCAAGATGAATTTAATGGCTTAGACAACATATCATATACGCATGCATCATTAAATAATTGCATCGCTTCAAATATCGCAGTTATAGCTACTCAAAGAGCAAAGGATGAGAAATTCGATAGCTACTTTGATTTGGCACCAAATTATATTAGAAAACCACAGGCGGAGATTGATTTTGGAAAGAATAATAAGAAAAGCTAGACTTGAAGATTTAGATAGACTTGTCGAATTAGAAGATATTTGCTTTGCAAAGAATTGGTCAAGTCAAACACTTAAAGGTGATTTAAAGAATCTTTTATCCTATTACTATGTGATAGAAGAGGATGAAAAGATAATTGGATATTATAATTTTTTACTAATTGCTGGTGAAGCAAGCTTTAATAGAATATGTGTACTACCTGAATATCGAGGAACAGGTGCAGGTGAAATGATGATGAAGCACTTTTTCGATAATCATATAAATGAGAAAATAGATAGCGTTATTCTTGAAGTAGAGCTAGAAAATAAACCGGCTATATTTCTTTATGAGAAGTTTGGATTAGAAGAGATATACATTAGGAAAAACTATTATGGAAAAGATTTACATGCCGTGATTATGGAAAGGCAGGGAATATGAGTATTAAGACATTAGCTATTGAGACTTCATGTGATGAGACATCTGTGTCTGTTGTTGAGGATGGAAGAAAAGTATTATCAAATGTGATTTTATCCCAAATTAAGACGCATCAAAGATTTGGTGGAGTAGTACCAGAAATCGCATCTCGTGAGCATCTTGAAGCTATTAATTACGTGATAAAAGAAGGCTTGGAAGAGGCCAAACTTGGATTTGACGATATAGATGTTATCGCTGTTACAAATGGACCGGGATTGATTGGAGCGCTTTTGGTTGGCATTAGTGCAGCCAAAGGTATGAGCATGGCTCTTGATAAACCACTTGTGGGTGTGAATCATATGAAAGGTCATATTTGTGCAAATTATTTAGCTCATCAAGAATTAGAACCTCCATTTATCTCTCTTGTAGTATCAGGTGGACATACATATTTAGTAGATGTTACTGGATATGATACATATGAGGTTATTGGAAGGACGAGAGATGACGCAGCTGGCGAGAGTTTTGATAAAGTGTCAAGAGCACTTGGACTTGGTTATCCAGGAGGTCCTCAAATACAAAAAGCAGCCGAGAGTGGAAATAGTGAAGCTATAAATTTCCCTAGAGTGATGCTTGAAAAAGACAGTTATGACTTTAGCTTTAGTGGATTAAAGACGGCAGTATTAAATTACTTAAATACTGAGAAAATGGCAGGACATGAGATAAATATAAATGATGTAGCAGCTAGTTTCCAAAAAGCTGTATTAGATGTATTAGTACAAAAGTCTATAAGACTACTACAAGAAAAGAAAAGAGATAAATTTGTGTTATCAGGCGGTGTTGCTGCGAATAAGCCTCTAAGAGAACTTTTAGAGAAAGAGTGCGAAAAAATTGGTGTGAAGATGTATTATCCACCACTTGAATTATGTACCGACAATGCAGCTATGATAGCATCTGCTGGATATTTCGATTATATAAACAATGGAAGTGATACTTTAGATTTGGATGTATTCCCAAATCTTGGACTATAGTTAGGAAGTATAAATGAGTGAAAAGAATCTATTAAAGTACTTAAATCCAAATCAAAAAGAGGCTGTATTAAATAACGATACTCCACTTTTGATCCTTGCAGGTGCCGGGTCAGGAAAAACTAGAGTACTTACGACTAAGATAGCCTATTTAATCTTAAATGGCTTAGTTAGTGAATTTAATATATTGGCTTTTACATTTACAAATAAAGCTGCAAAAGAGATGAAAGAAAGAGTTGGCGATATTTTGGAAAAAGATATATCACATATGTGGATAGGAACGTTTCACTCAATATGTGCAAGAATCTTAAGAAGAGATATTGATTATCTTGGATACAATAAAAACTTTACTATTTATGATACACAAGATACGAAAACCTTAATAAAAGATATAATAAAAACTTTAAAGATTGATGAGAAGCAAATAGAACTTAAATCAGTAATAGCAAGGATATCAGACTACAAAAATAGAATGGTAGATTCAGAAGAAGCCTTAGAAAAATCATTTTACCCAAGAGAAAAGGTAATAGCTAGACTTTATGGTGAATATGAAAAGTTCAAAAAGAAGAATAATGCATTGGACTTTGATGATTTAATCTTGCTTGCTCTTAGGTTGTTAGAAAATAACAAGGATCTAAGGGATAAATATTCTAATTTATTTAAGTATGTATTTGTTGATGAATATCAAGATACAAATAGAGCCCAATATCAACTGATAAGATTATTAACTACAAATCACGATAATATCTGCGTGGTTGGAGATTCAGATCAATCAATTTACAGTTGGAGAGGAGCTGATATTAACAATATTTTGGATTTTGAGAAAGATTATAAAAGAGCTAAAGCAATCATGCTTGAACAAAATTATCGTTCTACACAAAATATTTTGGATGCAGCAAATCTTTTGATACAAAACAATAGCGAGAGAAAAGATAAAAATCTTTGGACTGATAATAAAAAAGGTGATGATGTCATTTACAAAAAAGTAAATGATGAAAGACAAGAAGCAAGCGACGTAGTCAACCTTATCTATCAAATGAACAACGATGGTATTCCTTTTAGGGAAATGGCCATACTTTATAGAACCAATGCTCAATCAAGACTTTTTGAAGAAAAGCTTATGTATGAAGGGCTTCCACATAAGGTAGTTGGTGGTATTAAATTCTACGATAGAAAAGAAGTTAAAGATATCTTAGCATATATGTTTTTTATGGTTAACACTACAGATGATCAGTCTTTAAAAAGAATCATAAACACGCCAAAAAGAGGTATCGGAGCGACAACAGTACAAAAGCTTGAGTCATATGCATTATCTACTGACCAAAGCATGTTTAATGCAATATTTGATGAAAATCTAAAATCAACTCTGACTGCATCAACTATAAACAAGCTAAAATCATTTAGCAATACAATTATTGAACTTATAAACTATTCGACAGAGATTTCTTTAGGTGAAATGGCATGGATGATTTTTGAAAAGTCAGGTTATCAAAAAATGTTAGTGGATTCAAAGACTATCGAGGATAAAAGCAGGATTGAAAATATTGAATCCTTAATAAATGCCGTAACGGAATTTGAAAAAGACAATCCAGAGGCTTCATTGAGTGAGTATTTGCAAAATGTATCGCTGCTATCAGATGTTGATAAGACAACTGAGGAACAAGGAGTTAGCCTTATGACAATTCATGCGGCAAAAGGACTTGAATATGATGTCGTATTTTTGACTGGCATGGAAGAAGGACTGTTTCCAAATAGGATGGCACTTGAAGAAGGTGGTCTTGAAGAGGAAAGAAGGCTATGTTATGTAGCGATTACTAGAGCTAGAAAACGCCTATTTATCAGTTCATGCATGAACAGGATGACTTATGGGCAAAACAACAGATCTCTTGAATCTAGATTTATGAAAGAAATAGAAGAAGCAGTAGTTAATAAGAGTGAAAAGTCAAAAATCGATCCATACGACACATTCTTTGATATCGCCACATTAGAAGAGAAAAAACAAGAAGTTAGGCGAAGTATGCAAAGGAAAATAGATTCTATTAAATCTTCAGTTGAAGGATGGGATTATAGGGTTGGAGATAAGGTAAGACATGCCAAATTTGGTGAGGGAATGATAGTATCCATTAAAGATTTACAAGATGGTAAAGAATTGATGGTATCATTCAATAATGCAGGTATTAAGAGGCTTGCTTCTAATATAGCAAAGCTAGAGAAGATATAATGGTGATATTATGGAAAAAAGACTTAGAGAGCTTATAGAACAATTAAAAAACCTTAATTATCATTACTATACTTTGGATGAACCTATAGTATCCGATGGTGAATATGATTTACTTTATGATGAACTAGTTAAAATAGAAAAAGAAACTGGTATCATATATCCTGATTCACCTACTCAAAGTGTAGGTGATAAAATTCTTGATAAATTTGAAAAACATACTCATCTACAAAGACTATATAGTCTACAAAAGGCGCAAAGTTTTGGTGAATTAAGGGAATGGATAGAAAGAGTTGAAAAAGCTCACTATCAATTTAATGATGGTAGTGATGAAAAACTTCCTCCTCTTCAATATAGCGTTGATCTTAAATTCGATGGATTGACCATCAATCTTACTTATGAAAATGGATATCTAAAAATGGCGTCAACAAGGGGAACAGGAATAGTCGGAGAAGAGATATTAGACCAGGTTAAGACGATTAAATCAATACCTCTAAGTATTGATTATAAGGGATTGATGGAGGTTTCCGGAGAGGGAATCATGCATCTTTCAACATTGAAAAAATATAACGAAACATACGACATTAAGCTAAAAAATGCAAGAAATGCTGCAGCGGGTGCTCTTAGAAATCTTAATACAGCAGAAACAAAAAAGAGAAATTTAGATGCTTATATGTACAATGTAGGATATATGCAGCCTCAGATACTTAACTCTCAAAAAGAAGTCTCTGATTTTTTGAAAGACAATAAATTTAAGACTCATCCATACTTTAAATTAGTAAATAACTATGACCAGATAATAGAGAAAATTCAAGAGATAGAGAAATTAAGAAAAGAAATAGATGTATTAACTGATGGAGTAGTGATAAAAGTTGATGACTTTAGGACTAGAGAGATATTAGGATTTACAAACAAGTTTCCAAGATGGGCTATTGCCTATAAGTTTGAAGCAGAAGAATTCACTACTATAGTTAGAGAAGTCGAGTGGAATGTAGGCAGGACTGGAAAAGTGACACCTATAGCTAAACTTGACCCTGTAGATATAGATGGCGTGACAGTATCTAGAGCGACTCTTAATAACTACGATGATATTGAACGAAAACAAGTCAAACTTGGTTCAAGAGTCATAATAAGAAGATCAAATGATGTTATTCCAGAGATTTTGATGGCATTAGATGACGATAGCTTAGAGACTAAAGTTATTGATAAACCAACACATTGTCCAGCATGCGATAGTGAATTGTTCTATGATAAAGTTCATATTTATTGTCCAAATTCACTAGAATGTATACCACAGATGAATGCTAGAATAGATCATTTTGCATCAAGACAAGCAATGAACATAGAAGGTTTATCATCACAAACAATTGATAAGATAATCGAGACATTAAATATCACTAGATTGGATCAACTTTACGATATAACAAAAGAGGATCTTTTGAAGCTTGAGGGCTTTAAGGATAAAAAAGCACAAAATATCATTGATGCTATAGAGGGGTCAAAAAATCCTAGTCTAGGTGCCTTTATCTATGCCATAGGAATACCAAATGTAGGTGAAAAAACGTCTTCAGATTTAGCAAATAGGTTTGGAAGTTTTGAAAATCTTAGAAATGCAAAGATAGAGGAGCTATTAGAGGTCGAAAATATTGGTGATATCACAGTTGAAGGAATAGAGAATTTCTTCAATGAAGAACACATTAAAGATGGCTTAGATAGACTGCTTTCTAAAGGAATTACTTTTAAGGAAGCTGAACAATCCAAAGGGACTAATCTTAATGGACTTACTATAGTTGTCACAGGAACGATTGAGGGTTACAATAGAAAAGAAATAGAAAATGAATTGAAGCTAAGAGGAGCTAAAGTATCAGGTTCTGTATCAAAAAATACAGATATATTGTTGGCTGGCGAAAGTGCGGGATCTAAGTTAGAAAAAGCACGTAGCTTTGATACCAAGATTTATGAAGGAAATGATTTATACGAATTTTTAGAAGAAAATTTAAGAGGTAATAATGAATAAGATTGATGTAGAAAAAATTGACGTAGATAAGATTTATCAAGACTCTATGTTAGAACTACCACAAGATAAAAGAGAAGATATGATTAGAAAATTTAAGGATGTAGTAGAAGGAGTTAACTCAATATTTGAGATAGATACTGAAGGTGTTGAATATTATGAGATAACTACACAAAATATCTCTCCGCTAAGAGAAGATGTACCTGCTGCATCACTAGATAGAGAATTAGCTTTATCTAATACTAAGCATCGTGAATATGGATATTTTAAGCTTGGAAAGGTAGTAGAATAATATGGATATAAAAAAATTACATGAATTATATAAGAGTGGTCAAAAAACTGTAGTTCAATACACTAATGAGGTCCTACAAAGGATTAAAGATAATGATTTGAATTCTTTTATTACTCTAAATACTGAAAAAGCCCTAGAAAAGGCTCAAAAGCTAGATGAAATGTTAAAATCAGGTTATGAGTTAACTCCTTTATTTGGAGTGCCATTAGCTGTTAAAGATAATATACTTACTAAAGGATTAAGAACAACTTCTGCATCGCAATCTTTAGATGATTTCATCCCTGTATATGATGCTACTGTTATGGAAAAAATCAATAAAACAGATGCTATATTAATAGGTAAGGCCAATATGGATGAATTTGCTATGGGTGGTTCTTCAGAAACTTCATATTATGGAAGTACAGTAAATCCATTTGATAAGAAAATGATACCAGGTGGATCTTCTTCAGGCTCAGCTGCTGCAGTTGCTGGAGATGAAGTGGTGGTAAGCCTTGGTAGTGATACAGGTGGATCTGTAAGAAACCCTGCAAACTACTGTAACGTTGTAGGATTTGCGCCAACTTATGGAGCAATATCAAGATATGGCGTTATCTCTATGGCTAATAGCTTTGACAGAGTTGGAGTATTAGGAAATACTGTATCAGACGTAAGAGTTTTATTTGATGCCGTTAAGGGCTTGGATGAGAATGATTTTACCTCTGTTGAGATAAATGACACGAAAAAGATTGAGTCACTTGAAGGCGTTAAGATTGCTTATGCTAAGATGTTGGATGAATATCAAGTGGATGAAGAGATAATTAAGCATTACGAAAAATCTCTTGATGTACTAAGACAACAAGGAGCAATTCTTGAAGAGGTTGAATTAAAGCATCTAACGAGAATCTCTCAAGTATATACTATCATCATGTGTGTTGAAGTTGCCTCAAATATGGCAAGAGTAGATGGTATAAGATATGGAAGCAGTCATACTGATACTGAAACTATTGATGAATTATATAGAAGAAATAGATCGGACTTCTTTGGTGAAGAAATCAATAGAAGAATAGCTCTAGGTAATTACTTTGCTTCAAAACAAAGTGGACAATTACATTATAGAAAAGCTATGCAAGTGCGTACGATTCTTAAAGAAATGTTTGAAAACTTATTTAGTGAATATGATTATTTCATCTCACCTACAAATACACAGCTTCCTTATGAAGTTGGTTCAAAACTTGATGATGCAAATGCAGCTTATGATTCAGGAATGTTTAATACAATTGCAAATATCATTGACCTACCGTCAATTTCAATACCAGTAGATAAAGAACATGTTGGTTCTGTTCAATTTATTGGAACACGTAAAAATGACTATGAGCTATTAGATGTGGCTGAGATATTCGAAAGGAGCATAAATTAATGAAAACTATAATCGGTTTAGAAATACATGTTGAGTTAGCAACAGATACAAAGATGTTTTGCTCTTGTAAGAATGAATTCGGACAAGCTCCTAATACTGTAGTTTGTCCAGTATGTTTAGGACATGTTGGTACGCTTCCAAGAATTAACAAAAAGGCCGTTGAATATGCAGTAAAAGCTGGATTAGCTTTTGATTGTGATATAAGAACAAACATGAAATTTGATAGGAAAAAATACTACTATCCTGACTTAACAAAGGGATATCAAATAACGCAACAAGATGAACCTATAGCTACAGATGGATATCTAGAGGTCGATTCTGAAGATGGAGTTAAAAAAGTTAGAATCGAAAGGATACATTTAGAAGAAGATACAGGAAAATCAACGCATACTGATGATGGTCATACTTTACTAGACTATAACAGAGCGGGGGTACCACTAATTGAAATAGTTTCTAAACCTGATATGAGTTCAGCAGAAGAGGCTAGACAATTTTTAGAAAATCTTAGACAAAGACTAAAATTCATTGGTGTATCTGACGTTAAGATGGAAGAAGGCTCATTGAGATGTGATGTTAATATTAATATCAAAGACGATGAAGGTAATAGAACAGGTATAGCTGAAATAAAAAACCTAAACTCTTTTAGAGCAGTGGTTAGAGCCATAGAATTTGAAGAAAAAAGACAAGCTAAGATGCTTGAAGAAAAAGAAATCGGTACTAAGGAAACTAGAAGATGGGATGACGCTTCTCAATCTACTATTCTTATGAGAAAAAAAGACGATGAAAATGATTATAGATTTACAGTTGATAGCGACCTTCCTAGAGTCGTATTAGAGGATGAATTCATTCAAAATATCAAAGATAATCTACCAGAACTTCCAAATGCGAAAAGAAGAAGATATAAAGACGAATACGCTTTATCAGATTATGATGCAAATGTGCTTTCTCAAAGTAAGGAAATAGCAGACTTATTTGAACAAACGCTTGATTCTATCCATGACCCACAACTTGTAGCAAATTGGATTCAAACAGAAGTTATGAGACGTCTAAAAGAATATGAGATAGATGCAAGTGAGATGAAACTATCTATAGAAAACTTTGCTAAGCTTCTAAAACTTGTTAAGGACGATAAGATTTCTAACAATGTAGGTAAGAAAGTTTTAAGAGACATTTTTGATACAAATGAAGACCCTGAAAAACTAGTTGAAGAAAGAGGACTAATCCAAATATCAGATACATCATTCTTAGATGGACTAGTTAAGGAAACTCTTGATGAAAATCCTCAATCAATTGAAGACTATAAAGCTGGTAAAGATAGAGCTTTAGGATTCCTTATGGGACAAATCATGAAAAAGTCAAAAGGTAAAGCTAATCCTCAACAAGTAAACTCTATTCTTAAAGAGGAGCTAGATAAAAGATAATGAAAATAATTGTTTCTTCATCAAATAAAGATAAATTAGCTGAGATTCAAGCTATATTGGGTAATGAATATGAACTAGTAACAAAAGCTGATGCTGGTTATGATGATATAGAAGTTGAGGAAAATGGCGACACTTTAGAGGCGAATGCACTTCTTAAGGCGCGCGCCATTCATGAACTTTCTAAAGCAAATGTGTTAGCTGATGATACAGGACTTTTTGTAGAGTATCTTGATGGCAAACCAGGTGTTTACGCAGCAAGATATGCCGGTGAAGGATGTTCATATCAAGATAATGTTGATAAGATGCTTGAAGAACTTAAACAAGTAGATGATATCACCAGAAGAAAAGCGTACTTTGAGACAGCTATATGCTATATAACAGAAGATGGTAAAGAGCATTTTACAAAAGGTAGGATGTATGGTCATATTGGTTTTGAACAAAAAGGCACGCATGGTTTTGGATATGATCCAATATTTATACCAGAAGGATTTAATGTCTGCTTAGCTGAAATGACAGATGATGAAAAAAACAAAATTAGTCATAGAGCTAATGCCATAGCTAATTTTAAGGAAATGTTAAGGAATTTATAATGAGAATAGCAATTTTATCTGATACACATGGTAAAACTGAATATTTTCTATCTCAAATGAGAAAAAGAAATGATATTGATAAGATCATCCATTTGGGAGATTTTGCTTGGGATGCCGAGCTTATTAAAGATGAGCTTAGTATTCCTGTCATTTATGTTAAGGGAAATAACGATTTTGGCTCTGATGCGCCGCTTGATAAGGTTATTTACCTTGAAGGTCATAAAGTATGGCTTACTCATGGACATAGATACAATGTCTATTTCGGTGTAGACTCTTTGTTTTATAGAGCGAAAGAAGTAGGAGCAGACATTGTTATGTATGGACATACACATTCATTTTTCTATGAAATAACCGAAGGTATTCGATTTTTAAACCCCGGTTCGTTATCTCATAGCAGAGGGGATGGACATACCTCATATGTGATTATGGATATCACAAATAAGGATGTCAGAATAGAAAGAATTATAGAAAAATAATAAAAGGTGATTATATGGATAATAAAAATGCTATAGATACAGCATATAAAAAAGAAAAAAGAAGAAAAATAATCCTTATGCTTTTATTCGTTGTAAGTTTCTTAAGTTTTGCTATGTTGACATTTATATTGCTTAAATACAGTATATTGCCAACAAATATGAGATTTACTGGAATCATTTCACTTATAGTCATATATGTGTTGCTTCAGATTATTATCTCAACTGCAAGGATAACAAGAATTAAATTCTCGATTATAGCATTTATACTAATATTGCTATTAGTATTTCAACTACTAGTTTTTATGTACTTAAATAAAGGAGTTAGTATTTTTGATAGAATAGGTCAAAAACAAGGCAGTGAGAGCATTACTTATTCACTTGTGGTTAATAAAGATTCTAGTTATCAGACAATTGACGATGTTGGTTCTACTGAGGTTAGTGCAGCACTAGAGACTGATGGTAGAAGTATAAGGACGTTTTTGGAAAAATTCAAAGAGTCAAATAATAAGAGTATTTCACTAAAAGAAGGTGGCCAATTCATAGTAATGGCTAAGGATTTACTAGACAAGAAAACGGAGATTATCTTATTTAATGAAGGCCATAGGGCAGTAGTAGAAGAGCAACTACCTGAGTTTTCTGAAAATACGCGTGTACTACAGGAAGTAAACTTTGAAACTGAGAAAGTCAATCCTCAAAAGGCAAGTCATGTTGAGTACGAAGCTCCATTTAATGTTTATATATCAGGTATAGATACTTATGGTTCATTATCTACAGTGGCTAGAACGGATGTAAACTTAGTATTATCAATAAACCCAACTACTAGAAAAATTCTTATCACTTCAATACCAAGAGATACTTATATGCCTATAGCAGGTGGAGGAAATAACCAAGGGGACAAGCTTACACATTCTGGGATTTATGGAATAGAAGCTTCGATAGAAACCCTAGAAAACTTCTTAGATACAGATATAAACTACTATGCAAGAGTAAACTTTAATTCATTAATTAGGGTTGTTGATATCCTAGGTGGTATTAATGTACAAAATGATAGGTCATTCTCAGCGTTTAATGGAGACTATTTTGAAAGTGGAGATATATACTTGACTGGTGAGCGAGCATTAACATTTTCAAGAGAGAGAAAAAATCTTCCAGGTGGAGATAATGACCGTGGTAAGAATCATATCAAGGTAATCGAAGGGATAATCAAAAAGGCCTTAAGTCCATCTATACTATTTAACTATAATAGTTTAATGGATGAGATGTATAACTCTATGGACACTAATATGCCAACATCTAAACTAATTGAACTAATTAATGCACAAATAGAAAACAATAAATCTTGGTCATTTGATAATGCTGTTATAGAAGGTTATCCATCGATGTCATTGCCATCTTATGCTATGCCAGGGTGGGAACTATATATGACCGATCCAAGTCAAGAAAGTATAGACAGTGTTCAATCACAGATTAAATCGACATTAAGCATATCAAACCAAACAGAGTAAAAGTGTTTGTAAAGGAGAATCATGAAAGATCTTGATAGAAAGCAAATAGAAGAAATCATTGAAAGTAGAGATGAAAAGTTGGTAGAAGAATTAATCCAACTTGTCAAAGAGGCTAATGTTTCATTTGGTAAACAAAGAAAAGAATATACATTTGCGGATAAGGTTTCTGATTCTATCGCTGCATTTGCTGGGTCATGGTTATTTATTATATCTTTTGTAGTCCTATTGATAGGATGGATTATATTTAATATAGTATCTACAAAGCCTGTAGATCCATTTCCATTTATACTTCTAAACTTGCTGTTATCAATGGTGGCTGCACTTCAAGCTCCATTAATAATGATGAGTCAAAATAGGGAAGAAGAAAGAAATAAGGAAAAAGCTACATCTGACTTTTTTGTAAATGTAAAAAGTGAACTTTTAATAGAAGATATCCATACTTCGGTGAAAAATATTGAGCAAAAATATGATAAAATCCTTAAATTACTTGAAGAACAAGATATCAATGTTGATAAAAATAATTAATAACGCAAAAAGCTTACTAATTTTAGTAAGCTTTTTTAATGCAAATAAATATAAAAAAAGAACGTTGATAACTCAACGTTCTTTTTGTTGGTGCGGGAAAGAGGACTTGAACCCCCACTCCGAAGAACTAGATCCTAAGTCTAGCGCGTCTGCCAGTTCCGCCACTCCCGCATGGGGTGGGTAATGGGATTTGAACCCACGATCTCCAGAGCCACAATCTGGCGCCCTAACCACTAGGCCATACCCACCAGAGCACTGGAAATGATTACCTTAATACTATACTAGGTTTTAAGGGTTTTGTCAAATGTTTTTTGAAAAAATTTTCAATGCTCCTCAAACCCTGTAAATAAGTGGTTTTTCACAGTCAAATCATCTAAAAAATTAAATTAAATTGTAGCTTGCTACGCAAGCTTCTATATTTTTTTAGGAAAGTTGGCGAAGACCACGATCTATTTTATTAAGCCGGTAAGCAACCGGTAGGTTGCTATCTAAATAATAAATCTAGCCGCTCCCCCCAAGAAGCTCAAAAAAGCGAATTCATGGTGGGCTAAAAAAAGAGCTAAAACCCCCCAAGAAGCTCAAAAAAGTGAAATCATGGTGGGCTAAAAAAAGAGCTAAAACCCCCCAAGAA
>JAAYEL010000102.1 GCA_012728755.1 Tissierellia bacterium
AATCATTTAAGCTTACGGTGACTGTAGAACAAGAAAAGGTTCAAGAGGCCATCAGAAAGTCCTACAAGAAAAATGTAAAAAGTCTAAGCGTACAAGGCTTTAGAAAAGGTAAGGCACCTTTAGCCATCATTAAACAGTTTTATGGCATAGAAGTTCTACTTGATGATGCAGCAGACTTTATTTTACAAGAAGCATACCCCAAAGCTCTTAAAGAAGCAGGGGTAGAACCTGTAGACCATCCAGAGATTGACATCAATCAATTAGAAGAAGGTAAGGAATTTATCTTCACTGCAAAAGTAGATGTTTATCCTGAGTTTGACCTACCAGAACTTACAGGTCTTAACATTGAGAAGCCTGTAATTAAGGTAACTGACCATGATGTGGACCATGAGATTGAACACATGGTGGAGAAAAATGGTCGTATAGAGTCAAAAGAAGAAGGAGCAGAATTGGCTAAGGGCGATGTTGCTGTCTTAGATTTTCTTGGCAAAATTGACGGAGTGCCTTTTCAAGGCGGAAAAGCAGAAAACTTTGAACTAGAAATTGGTTCAGGTAGCTTTATTGGTGATTTTGAAGATCAATTAGTCGGCTTAAAAGTTGGAGAAGAAAAAACCGTTAAGGTAACTTTCCCTGCAGACTACAATGCGGAAGAATTACAAAACAAAGACGCAGAATTTGATGTAAAGATTCATGACATCAAAGCAAAAGAATATCCTGAAGTTGATGATGAATTTGCATCTGAAGTATCCGAATTTGAAACTTTAGAAGAATTAAAAGCTAATATTCGAGAAGGTCTAGAAAAAGATGCAGAAGCAAGAGCGAAAAATGAGCTTCAGAAAAATCTAATTACAGCAGTAGCTGAAAAAGTAGAAATTGATATTCCAGAGGCCATGGTAGAGTCAACAATTGACCGAAGCGTTCAAGATTTTGAACAAAGAATTGCTCAACAGGGTATCAACAAAGAAATGTATCTTCAAATGACAGGTCAAGACGAAGGGGCTATTCGGGAAATGTTTAGAGACAATGCCAAGACCACCGTTAAAAATGACTTGATCATTGAAAAAATTATGGAAGTTAAAGACATTGAAGCTTCTGAAGAGGAAGTTAACGCTAAGGTAGAAGAAATTGCTGAGATGTATGGAGACCAAAAAGAAGAAATTAAGGAAATGCTTCTTAAGAGTAATCGGTATGGTGTAGAGATGGAAGTGAAAACCGGTAAAGTGTTTGATCTACTTCTTGAACATGCTAACGTAACTGAAAAAGAAATTACGGTAAGCCATGACCATAGTCATGAAGTCAGCGAAGAAGAATAAACTTTTTTCTCAATGGAATGAAACAGATGGACTTGATATTGCCAGGGCGTGAATTCACTCTGGCAATTCTTTCATCTTATGACTTTTTCTTAGCCTATTTGATTTTCTGTGTCCTTAGTGTACAATAAGGGTAGATGCAATTAAATTGCTTAAAATTTATTTTGATAATCTTTAAGTTGATTTTAATTTTGTCTGGGTATAATAAATGCAGATTAGATAAACATAAATAAAAATCACGAATGATAAATATGGAGGTTATAGTATGAGTTTAGTACCAATGGTTGTTGAACAAACCAATAGAGGAGAACGTTCTTACGATATTTTTTCCCGGTTGCTTAAAGACCGAATTATTATGCTCTCTGGAGAGATTAATGACGTGACGGCTAATTTAGTAGTGGCCCAGCTTCTTTTCTTAGAGAGTGAAGATCCTGACAAGGATATTTATATTTATATTAATAGTCCAGGAGGATCTATTACTGCAGGTATGGCGATTTTTGATACCATGAACTACATTAAGTCCCCAGTGGCCACCATTTGTGTGGGCATGGCGGCGTCCATGGGCGCATTCTTATTGGTAGCTGGAGAAAAAGGTAAGCGTTTTGCTCTACCTAATAGTGAGATTATGATTCATCAGCCTTTAGGCGGATATCAAGGTCAAGCTACAGA
>JAAYEL010000103.1 GCA_012728755.1 Tissierellia bacterium
ACACATGAGAACGTTAGCCCAGGTATACAAAGAAATTAAAGAGGAAGATCCGCAAAGTAGTATTTCAATGAATTATCTTAGAATGCTAGTAAAAACCCGTCCAAAAGAAATAGGCGTTTTTAAAACTGGGGTGAAAAATCTTATAAATAAAGACATGTTGATCAACTATTTGAATGGTGAACAAATACAAGAAGAAAAAAATTCAACTAATATAGATTACGGGAAAATACGCAGAGTATGTGAGTAGGTGATAATTTGGCTAATCCTCAAAAAGAAAACGGTTATACACCGGTGGCAAATGAATTATTGGAAAAAGTATACCGGCTTAAATTGAATGGCACGGAATTTAGAATTTTAATGGTTATCTGGAGATTTACATACGGATTTTCAAGAAAAGAATCTAAGCTATCCGTGAATTTTATAGCAGAGGCTATAGGGATAGATAGTAGAACAGTTAAAAGAGAACTAAACAAGCTAATTGATATGAATGTAATTAACATTATATCAAATGCCACGTTTAGTGATGCAAGAGTTATAGCCTTTAATAAAGATTATGACACCTGGGCATTAAATTATCACCTAGTGGCAAATTCACCACCACAGAGCAAAAATGACACCACAAGTGGTGGAGAAAAGAATCAAAATGATAGTAAAGGTGGTGGGGAAAATGCCACCCAAGATAAACAATCATTAAAACAATATAATAATACAAGTAAGCCACGCCTGCAAAAAAGGAGATATGGCGAGTACAAAAACGTGTTACTCACAGATGAAGAAAAGGACAAGCTAATCGCAGAATACGGACAAGATATATTTGGTAAGTGCATTACTAAGCTTGATGAGTATATCGAGATAAAGCGGCCAAAGTATAAAAACCATTATCTTGTAATAAGAAAGTGGGTGGTAAAAGCGGTACTGGAAGATGAAGCAAAATCCAAGAAGAAAGGAGAGGATCAAAACAATGCCTATGACGTATCAAACTGGTACACAATGTCCTATTACGACCAATTCAAAAAGGCCAAACAGGAGACTAATTAAATCAGAAAAGGTACATAGCAACGGAGCTAATTACACTTGGAATACATACGACATTGAAAACTATGGAGAAGCGGCTTATGTTCATTTGGAAGAGCGAACAGACGGAGAATTCAGAAAAGTGCGTGCGATGGTTCCATTTGAGCATATCGGTGTAAAGCCTAAAGATTTTGACTGGACTCTATATGGCTGTGATACAGAACTTCCCAAAAGAATAGCCAATGCTTTCATCTTAAATTTTGAGAAGTTTGAAGCTCAAGGAAAAGGACTATATATTCATTCGAAAATACCCGGCTCTGGCAAGACGATGCTGGCCTGCTGCCTGCTTAATGAATTAATAGAAACAAGACCTATTAATGCTAAGTTCATTACGGTACCTGATTTTATCGAGCTAACCAAAAACGGCTTTAAATATGAGGAGTGTAACGAAGAGGCAGACTCCATATTCGGAACAAGATTACTTGTACTTGATGATATAGGTACCCAGATGAATAAAGAGTGGGTAGATACTGTATTGTACCGGCTAATCAATTACAGAATGTCTAAAAAGCTTGTTACTATATTTACAAGCAATATAGAGGCTGACAAGCTAAAAATTGATAAGCGAGTAACTGACAGAATAATCAAAATGACGGTACCTTTGATATTACCGGAAGTGTCTATACGAGTTAAGAAGGCGCAAGAAGAAAATGCTGAATTCATTAAGGAGATTATATGAAAAAAGCTATTGAATAAGCGGCAACTTATCAATAGCACATAATAAAACCAATATATAGCTGGAGCTATTACAATTATAATACCATAAAATAGTCTCCAGCGCAATAGGAAAGGAGAACTATATGTTTAAGGTTAATGATTTTAAAGAAATCAAATTTTCTGAAGCGACAGACGATATGCAAAAAGCTTTAGAGCGTTGTCTCCCAGGCATTCAAACGTGCAATATCCCTTTCTTTTGGGATAACTCAGGAAACTCTATATTAATTAATATGGATTGCAAGCACTACTTGATTGTTAAAGAGATAATAGATCACATTACAGAAAGCACCGATTTAAATGAACAAATGAAAAAAGACTTAGTTTTTATCAAAAGTGACTACAAGGGAAATAACTTATCCGCCCTTCTTGCTTTAGTTGAATATCTCTATTCGCTGGAAGATTTAAGAAGAATAAATATATCAAGCAGGAAAGCGAGGGCTTGCTAATGAAAAAGGATTTTATGCAATTTGTATACAATAGAATCGAAAACGTACTTACTAAAAACGAAGAATACAGAGAACTGCAAAGCAAATGTGCTGAGTTGGATTACGCTGATGATGAGTATGAGGCTGTTTCTTACAAATTAGAAGCTTTATCACAGGAATTATGCTATATGCAAGGGTTTAAAGATGCAATAAAGCTTTTAATGATGAAGTAATAAAAAAGTGAGGCTAATTCTGAAGGGAGAAGCAATAAATGAGCGCAGTTAAATCTAATAATTTAATAGTACCTGACAAAATAGAAGATATACAAGTTACAACCAAAGACATATTCACTCCGGAAGTGATCCGGGCAATATTGAAACGAGGAAAGATTAATAAAACAGTTATCATTGTTTCCAAGTTGATGGAGAACAACGGAATGAGTGAATACTCGAAAATAGCTGAGAAACTAATATTGCAGAAAGGGGCAAGCGATGAATTCTTAGAAAACCATTTTATGCTGGACTTCGTAAAGGGCGATATTTGGCTTGATATAGCTGCTCTACACTATTAC
>JAAYEL010000104.1 GCA_012728755.1 Tissierellia bacterium
GAGATAAATTCAAGGAATAAGGACCATATATATTCTGTTATGGCAGTGTCAATCTTGGCTCTGATATTAGGAGAGAAAATTCCATATAAAAGTAGTCTCAGAATTTAAAAAAAAGATAATGCACTTGCATTATCTTTTTGGGATTGTCAAGTTAAGTGTGTAAGTAATATTTTATGATATTAAATTTTCGAGTACTTTTTAAGTCGCTCTGAGATTTTGTCATTAATCAGTAACTGGTTTAATACCATAGCCCAGTTTCTGATAGTACCATTCTTCCACTTTTCTTGCAATTCTAAAACACGTAAATAGAGTACTTTTAAAAGGGCGTTTTCATTTGGGAATGCTCCTTTTTTAGTTACTTTTCTAAAGCTGGAATGTATTGCTTCTATCGCATTTGTAGTGTAAATTACCTTTCTTATGTCTGAGCCGTAATCAAATAATTGTTCCACATGCTTCCAGTTTCTCTCCCATACGTCTATTGCCCCTGGATAAGCACTATAGTCACGCTTTAATGTTTCAAATGCATTCTGCGCTGCCTTTAAATTAGGTGCACCATATATCTTCTTAAGTCCTCCTGTAAATTTTTTATATTCTTTTGTCGGTACGTATATTAACGAATTTCTAACTAGATGAACTATACATCTTTGAACTATGGCATTAGGAAATATGGACTTAGCACCGGCTTCTAGACCGCTTACACCATCCATTGATATGAATAATACATCTTCTACTCCTCTTGACTTTAATTCATCAAATATATGCATCCACTGGCTTTTACTTTCGCTTTCTGATAACCACATTCCAAGTATTTCTTTATTTCCACTTAGATTTACCCCAAGAATTGTGTATACTGCAAACTCCTTTGCCTCGTAATTTGATCTAATTGTTACATACATATAATCAACAAACATGAACGCATAACATTTTTCCAAAGGTCTTGTCTGCCACTCTTCGAGTTCTGGAAGTATAGCGTCTGTTATATCAGATATCATTTCTTGGGATACTGAGAAGCCATATATTTCATCTATGGTCTTTGATATATCTCGTTGACTCATTCCCCTTGCATACATTGCTATTACCTTGGACTCCATGCCTGAGATATCGGTTTGTCGCTTACTAATTATCTGAGGTTCAAAACTCGCATCTCTGTCACGTGGAACTTCTATTTCCACATTCCCCTTAGTCGTCTTTAAGGTTTTTTTATCGTATCCATTTCTTCTATTATCTGTTTCTTTAAAATCTTTATTGTTGGATTCGTAGCCAAGATGATGGTTCATTTCGCCTTTTAACATAGCTTCAAATATTGGTCCAAATATGTCTTTTAAAGCTTCATCAATATCTTGAGCATCTTCGATGTCATAATTCTGAATGATTAAATCTGCTAATTCTTTAGATTTAGGATTTCTTTTTATCTTAGTCATCGATATTCCTCCATTCAAATCATATCTACCCATTTAATACAAAAAACTGTGTAGGTGAAGTCGTACGCATCTTCACTTACACAGTTTATCTTACACTCCCATTTATGTTTTAATCTAAAATGCCTCTTTAAATGTTCAAAGATATTTATTTTCTGCAATACTTGCATAAATTCATAAAAAATCATAGACTCCTTATCTGCATTCCAACATCTATTTGCTAACTTCTTCAAATTCATGCAACCAAACAAGAGGTAAAGTTCATCTTTTACTCGATCTAAACCTCTATGCAGAGTATATC
>JAAYEL010000014.1 GCA_012728755.1 Tissierellia bacterium
ATAATATCTTTGGTATTGTTCCAAATGGTATCCTCTCGAATTTTATCTAGAAAATCATACCCACTATTTGTTAAGTTGCCAACAGAATAAAATAAGACCTTTGCTCCTTGTCCGCCACGATGAGGTTTGTACGCATTAATAAGTCCAGCTTCATATAATAGTTGACAATGGTCTGCAATTAATGCCATATCATATCCGTCTATTGGAACACCGTGAATTAATAGATTTCCAGCTGGGAATATTTCTTCTATTTTAAATAGTATTTTTCTCATTAAATCCATATCTCTTTGTATATGTGCACCCCCCTTACAAAGTTATAAATTCTTCAATTCCACCGGACTTCAGTATCTCCTTGATATTGGTCTTATTGCTGTCTGACTTAAATCCATTATCCTTGAATACAACTCTGGTGCTCTCAGGTGCCAATTCCTTTACCTTTTCTAAAATGCCTTTTGCAACTTCTGTTGTAATCTCATCCTCAAGGCAAATCATCAGCATACCAAAGCCAATAGAATAAACCTTCTTCTGTGCAAGAGTAAACTCATCAACGGGATAGGTTAGGTCAAGACCATATTTAATCATTATCTCATAGACAACATCCAATTCCGTCCTTCCTTCCATATAGTTATCTACATAATCCAATAAAGATTGCTCTAAATTATCATAGTCAGGTTGCCATTTACGGATGTTAGAAGTGTCTAGTTTTAAGACCTTAAATCCTATATCAAGGTTTTCTATGTTCTCTTTTTCTTTATTTTCTTCTTTAATTTTCTCACCTGCACGACGAATACGCTCCTTACCTATCTCACATATATTCATATAGCCAGCCTTGTAAGCTTCGTCCTTTTCATCTGTTGGCTCTGGTAGCTGAACCATAATAAATTTGTGATTTCCCCCATTTATGGCATTGACTTGAATTACCGAATGAGCTGTTGTTCCCGATCCTGAAAAGAAATCTAATATATAAGCATTTTCTTCTTCATCCACTATACAATAATTCACAAATTGAGAAATTATATCTTCATCCTTAGGGAAATCAAAACATTTAGTTTCTAACAAGTTTTCTAATCTTTTTGATGCTCCTCTCCCATCTTTATAAAATACACTCTGAGCAACTTCATACTCAGTTTCCTTCAAATATCTTTTAACACAGGGAATTTTTGATTCATCATCACCAAAGTGAATTCTATCTTCAATCACTAATTCTTCTAACGTTTTATCAGTATATCTCCATCCCATTCTTGGTACAGCTGTTGGCTTTTTAGTAATAGGATGAATTAATGGTTTATGACTTCTTGATTCAGGTTTATCAGGCGCCGAAGTATCTGATGCGAAGAAAATCCCTCTTGAATCGATATAATTATAGTGTTTATGACGGTATACGGGGCTTTCCATTCCAGCAGTTTTGTAAAATTCTCTTAACTCAATAGTCATCTTACTATAATCATTAAGATACTTTTTTTTAAGCTCTTTTTCCTTTTTATATATTAAATCGAGACCCTCTTTTTTTTCTTGCCAGTATTTATTTAAATCATTATTTATTCTTAATATATTATCTTTATCTTTTGCATAAACTAAACAATATTCGTGATTAGTTGCAATAGTTGAAGCTGAAGATTTTCTGCCTTGTTGCCATACTAAATTAGCAATGAAATTTTCTTCACCAAAAATTTCATTACATAGTTTTTTCAAATTTTCAACCTCATTGTCATCAATACTTATAAAAATAGCCCCATCGTACGTAAGCAAATTTCTCGCCAGTCTCAATCTTGGGTACATCATATTAAGCCAGTCGGTGTGATAGCGTCCACTAGCCTCTGTATTCGTACTTATTCTATTGCCCTCACTATCCACTTGTCCTGTAAGTTTCTTATAATTCTCAAGACTGTCGTGAAAGTCGTCAGGATAAACAAAGTCCTTACCCGTATTATAGGGCGGGTCTATGTAAATCATCTTAACCTTGCTATGGTAGCTCTTTTGTAAAAGCTTTAGCACTTCTAGGTTATCCCCCTCTATGTAAAGATTCTGGGTAGTATCCCAATCCTTGCTTTCCTCTTTACAAGGTCTTAATGTTC
>JAAYEL010000015.1 GCA_012728755.1 Tissierellia bacterium
AAATTACCTTTTGAATCCTCACGAATCGCAACTATAGCCAAAATATCTCCAGTATTTGGATCGGTTAAAACCACATCAAGGCTATTCATCAAATCACGACGGGCAACGCCCTTAGCACTGCGATACTCACGCATCACACGCTCTTCAATCTTTTTCTGCAACTCCATATCAAGGGTTAAAACAACATCATTACCCTTTTTACCTTCAGAAGCTAACTCGTATGTTTTAGTAGTTGCATTATAGCGCATTAGCGTTTTAGTCCCTACTAAATAGTCTTCATACATATACTCAAGCCCCGAGATACCCACTTTATCATTGGGCGCGTAACCCTTAGCCATCATATACTCATACTTCTCAGATGGTATATCTCGTACTTTACCGATAAGAAACTCATAGCCCTCGGGGCCTGTATATTCACGTTTCCAAGTGGTATTCCATCCAAATCCTTCAAAATCTTGTTGATGTTCAACCAAATAAGCAATCATTTGATCGCTAGCATCCTCAAGAACTAAAGCAGCACTGGTACTGGTCTCAGTTCCCATTTTTAAGTAAACAGAAAAACCCTCAATATCTTCCTTAGTTAAAGAAGCCAGCATGGCATCACTAACCCGTTCCCTTTTTAATTTATTTACTTCATTAGCACTCAATCCTTTAGTATCTTCCTTTGTAACTAAATCAGCACCATTATTATTTAAAAAGATATACAAATCACGACTCTCAAAATCATTTAATTCATAATCGCCTTTAAACTGAGCCGCAAACTTCTTCGCTAATTCAAAACGCGTCTTAGAATTCATTCTACCAACAGAGTGGTATGTAATATTATTAAACGGCGTATTAGTTGTTAAGACAACACCATTTCTATCTTTAATGATACCCCGTGAATTATCAAGCTTAACCGGTGATAACTCCTTCCGTGCTACTAAATCCTCATAATAGGCATAATTCATAATTTGCACAGAAAATAATCTCCCGATTAGGAGGCTGGCAAGTAAACCAATCACCACCACAAAAATGATAATACGCGTGCTAATTGCCTTATAGAGGTTTAGATCCTCACGCAAGTGCTTACTGGTACCATCATAGTTTGTATTTTCCTTCTTAACATTAAATTTAAACCACTTCATAAATCCACCTAATCTTGGTCGTGTAACCTTTGACGTGCCTTAGCGCGTTCTTTCTTTTGAGCCCGAATATCAGCACGAATGGTATCACGACGCTTTTTACGCATTAGTTTTTCCATCTCCACTTTACGCTTGCGCTTATATCCTGGCTTTACTTTTTTCTTCTTCGTAGCAGTCTTAGATAAGATCTCAGGATCTATGCGCTTCGTTCTCTTTTCAAAATTAAAGAAAGGACGGGCCTCGAGTAATTGATTATTTCTAATTCTCATAAACTTAAAATCAATATTTTGATTCATTAAACGCGAAATCGCATTTTGATCCGAGTCATCAACAAAACTTATACAATATCCCTGACGACCGGTTCTACCAGTACGACCGGCTCTATGCGTATAGAACGTTAAATCATGCGTAGGAATATTAGCATTAATTACATGACTAATCTCAGGTAAATCAATACCCCGCGCCGCTAAATCTGTAGCGACAATATAGCGAACATGACCACTTCTAATCCGTTTAATAATCTGAGTACGCCCTCTATCGCTAACATCACCATGGATTTCAACACATTCAATACCATATTCACGTAAATACTTAGCGATACCCACAACCTCATCTTTTGTATTCGCAAATACGATCACTAAAGAAGGGTTAATCGATGCGAGAACATCTAAGACACTCTCTTCTAAGGACTTATGCGTTCTATGAACTAGGATGTGATCAATTTGAGGCTTAAAAACAACATCGGCGGATTGAATTTGAATAGGCTTATTTAAATAATTCTTAATAAATACATTTAAAGACTGCGGTAACGTAGCACTAAATAACATAAAGCGCGTAGCATCTATCATGCGCGACGCAATCGTATTGATATCATCCACAAATCCATAGTCAAACATCATATCCATTTCATCAATAATGCAAAGTTTAATAGTATCCAAGCGAAGAATATTCCACTCCAAGAC
>JAAYEL010000016.1 GCA_012728755.1 Tissierellia bacterium
AAAAACATTCTAATAGCAGCTCAAGAATCAAATTCACCAGTTATCTTAGGAGTTTCTGAAGGTGCTGGTAAATACATGGGTGGATATAATACAGTAGTAGGTATGGTTAATGGATTAATCAAAGACTTAAACATTACAGTACCAGTAGCAGTACACTTAGACCACGGTAGTTATGAAGGAGCTAAAAAAGCTATTGAAGCTGGATTTATGTCAATCATGTTTGATGGTTCACATTATCCGATAGAAGAAAATGTTCAAAAGACTAGAGAATTAGTTGAATTAGCACATAGCAAAGGCATTTCAGTTGAAGCAGAAGTTGGTTCAATTGGTGGTGAAGAAGATGGAGTAGTTGGTAAGGGTGAGATAGCAAGTCCTCAAGAATGTAAGATGATTGCAGATTTAGGAGTAGACTTCTTAGCAGCTGGTATCGGTAATATCCACGGTGTTTACCCAGAAAACTGGGAAGGCCTAGATATGAAAGCTTTAGCTGAAATCAAAGCAGAAATTGGTGACTTACCAATGGTTCTTCATGGTGGTACAGGTATCGCGGAAGATATGATTAAAGAAGCTATATCTCATGGTGTATCAAAGATTAACGTAAATACTGAAATTCAAATCGAATTTGCTAAAGCTGTTAGAAAATATATCGAAAGCGGAGCAGATCAAAAAGGTAAGGGCTTTGACCCTAGAAAACTTTTAGCTGGTGGTAGTCAAGCGATTATTGATACAGTTAAAGAAAAAATGGAAATATTTGGTTCAGTAAATCAAGCATAAGTAAAGTTAAGAGGTAGACTTGTCTACCTCTTTTTACCTATATGCTACTAAGAGGTGAGAGATGGATAGCAGTGTATTAAATGAAAAAAAACTGACTGAATTAAGAGAAATGGCTCAAAAGCTAGGTGTACATAAGATTACTAGTTTTAATAAAGCAGAGTTAATTGAACAAATTCAACAGCAAATTGAGATTAACTCAAAAGAAAATGAAGTACTAAGAAACGATAATCAAGCTAATGATAATCGCAACTTAGATAATAGAAATTTAGAAGATAAAAATTCTTCACAAGGTGACGAACAAAAAGAAACAATCGAAGGTATATTAGATGTTATGGATGATGGTTTTGGATTTATCCGACATGATAAATACGATTCAGGTGAAAATGACGTCTATGTATCACCAGTACAAATTAGAAGATTTAGACTAAAAACAGGAGACTATATCAAAGGTCTTATCAGAAAAAATAAAGAGAAAGACAAATATGCTCCATTAATCTATGTTTTTGAAATCAACGGGAATTCTCCAGAAAACTCATATAAGAGATTAAATTTTGAAGATCTTAAACCAATTTACCCAACACAAAAATTAACTTTAGAAACACAAAAATCAGATATCACAAATAGGATGATTGATCTATTTGCACCTGTAGGAAAGGGACAAAGAGGGCTTATCGTGTCTCCTCCAAAAACAGGAAAGACAACGATCATTAAATCTATCGCTAATGCCATAGAAGAAAATTACCCTGATGTTAAGATTTTCATATTACTTATTGATGAAAGACCTGAAGAGGTAACTGATATCGAGCGTTCGGTAAATAAATTTACAGCTGATAGATCTGAACAAATGAAAACTGAGATAGCAGCTTCAACATTTGATGAACCTGTTGAAAACCATGTAAGACTTTCTGAGATCGTTATAGAACGTGCTAAAAGATATGTTGAGATGGGAACTGATGTAGTTATATTACTTGATTCAATAACACGTATGGCAAGAGCATATAATATCATCACGCCAACAAGCGGAAAAACTTTATCTGGTGGTCTTGATCCAATCGCATTATATAAACCTAAGAGATTTTTTGGTGCAGCTAGAAACATTGAGCATGGGGGATCCTTAACTATACTTGCCACATGTTTAGTAGATACTGGTTCAAGAATGGATGATATGATTTATGAAGAATTCAAAGGTACCGGAAATATGGAACTTCACCTAGACCGTGATCTATCAGAATTAAGGATTTTTCCAGCTATAGATATCTACAAATCAGGTACTAGAAAAGATAATCTACTACTTACAGCTGATGAACAAAAAGCTTCGTTTAAGATAAGAAGCTTAAACAAAGGCAGTAAAGCCTACGAAGGAATGTCACAAATATTAAAGCTTGTAAGAAATAGCAAAAACAATTCAGAACTAATTCAGACAATTGAAAAACTATAATATAAAAAGCCTTTCAGAATACGAAAGGCTTTTTATATGCCTATTAATAACAAATTAAATATAAAACTTGCGTAAAATCTAAAAATGTGATAATATTAAGTCAAATAAATTAGGAGGGCATTATGGATAATATGAATGATAAAGACAGCTACGAATATAATCGAGAGGTTTATGAACAAAAAATTGAGCCAAAAAAGAATATGTTTCTTTATGTAAGTTCGATTTTGATGATTATCGTCGCAGTGTTGGGCAGTATTGTTGCATTGACTACAATATTTAGTCTTGGAGCTTCATATGAAATAATCTCAGCGGAGATAAACATAGATCCAATTGCTGGTAGAGTAGCGGCGGGGATAGTAATTGGGGTGTTAATGATTGCTATTGTCGCAAATCTAGTACAGATATATGTTGGGTATCTAGGAATCAAAACTGCGAAAGATAATGACCCTAAAAGAGCAAAAAAATGCTTTATCATAGGTATTATATTATTGATAATATCTCTGTTAGAATTTCTAGCAGACAAAGCCTCAGATATTTCATCTATATTAGGCTTATTAGTATTAGCTGCATATATTTATGGAGCAAAAAAAGTAAAAGATCAAGAGGAAGAATTAGCGTATTAAGAAAAACAAGCCACCTGAACAGTGGCTTTTTATAGTAATACAAGAATAAATCTTCAATATTTATTAAAAAAACTTGCTAATTATATGATACCATGCTAACATATAACTATCTTATTAAGGAGGTTTATTATGAATAATATGAATAATAATGGCGATTACGATAATACTCGTGATGTATTTGAGAGAGGCAGAGTTCCAGAAAAGAATATGTTTCTATATATTAGCTCAATTGTTATGATAATTTTTGCAGCTATTGGTCTATTTTTGGTCTTAATGGCCTTAATAGGTTTTGGAGCTTTAGCTGGAGTGGTTTCATCACAGGTAGAAGGAGCAGGAGGTATTGGACTTCTTGCAGGAGCAGTTGCCACTTTCGCAGCTTTACTAGCATCAATTTCTAGTTTAGTGCAGCTATATGCTGGAGTTCAAGGACTTAAGACAGCAAAAGAAAATGATTCTAATAGAGCTAGAAGATGTTTTATTATCGGAATCATCCTATTAGTACTTGCTGTATTTAGCCTTTTAGCAAATGGGATAACTCTACAAACTTTACTAGCTTTAGCAATACCTGGTGCATACACTTATGGAGCTAAGCAAGTAAGAGATCAAGGTGAAGAGTACAGATATTAATGGAACACAAAAAGCCACCAAAGGGTGGCTTTTTTCATGCTTACATACCAAATTGTTTTCTTAAGTATTCATAATTAGCATCATTAAATTCATCATCACCTAAAGATGCTGCTAATCCTACTTCATCTTTTACAGGAATTAATTTAGCGCCATTGGCTTCTAATTCTTCAAAGTATTCATATAGAATTGATTCTAATAAAACATCTACTGTGATATTGTTTTCTTTTGCATGGACCTCTAGCTTTTCTAGTAGATCTTGTTCAATATTTGCTGATAACATAAGGCCTCCTAACATTTAGTTAAATTAATTTAATATCCAAAAATATCTTATAATAATATCTAGGAAAACGTTGACAAAACATTTTACATGGTTTATTATTACATTGTAAGAGAAAGATAAGTTTAAGACTGGCACAAACTTTTGTTTATTCTTTTTCATCATAATTAACTCCAAATAAAAGAGCAGAGCCATCTGCTCTTTTTACATTTAAAAGTTTTCTTAAACTAAATTCTCTAATAGCTTTTCAATCTCAGTAAAATCCTCAATAAAACAATCTGCGATTCTTTTTACCTCATTTAGATTTGATGTGTTGTCATCATAAACACCAACGCCGATCATGCCGTGACTTTGAGCCAAATCAAGCGCATAGCTTGCGTCATCGAAAAATAGACAGTCTTTAGCATCAACGCCGATATCCTGAGTAATCTTCTCATAATAACCTATCGAATGCTTCTTATATCCTACCTTATCTGGCGTATATACTTTGGTGAAATGCTCGTAAATACCTGCTTTTTTAAGTCCTTCAACTGCATAAAGATAATCTGTCGCAGTGGCTACATACATTTGATATCCATTTTTTTCAAGAGTTTCTAAGGCTTTTCTTACATGATCTTTTATTCTGTTTTTTTCTCCATAATATTCTTTAATAAATGAATGAATAACCATAGCTAGTCTCTCGTCAGTGATCACTTCGTCAAGGTAGTCTTTTAGCATAGATACTGAATAAGATAGCGATGAGCTATTTACTAAATCGGGTGAAAAGGATTCATCGATTTTAGCTCTGTCAAATTCATGAAAGTTTTTGATGAAATTATTCCACCAATCCATGGTATCTAGAAGGGTACCATCCATATCAAAAATTAATTTTCTTTTATTCATAAACTCTCCTTATAAAGGTATGATATATGATTTAAAAACAAAAATCAAAAATATAAAAAGATGCTTGCTTATGCTATAATAAAAAGTAGAAGATTAGCAATATTATTTTACAAAAAAGTGGGCAATAAAGCTTTTTGTAAGGTAGTTGAATTAGAATAAATAAGTTTATATAGAAAGTTAAAGGATACAAAATGAAATTAAGTTTAAGAAGAAAAATCGCGATAGATTTAGGAACTACTTCCGTACTAGTCTATACGAGAGGAAAGGGAGTTATCTTAAAAGAGCCATCAGTTGTGGCTTATGATAGGTTTACAGATAAAATCGTAGCGGTTGGATTAGAAGCAAAAGAGATGATTGGCAGGACACCAGGAAATATCGCGGCGATAAGACCTATGAAAGATGGTGTCATAGTTGACTATAATTCTACTGAAAAGATGCTAAAGCATTTTTTAAGAAAGTCAGTGGGCAAATCACTAATAAAACCTGATGTTATCATTTGTGTACCTTCAGAAGCAACACAGGTTCAAAAAAGAGCTGTCATGCAAGCGGCTAGTAAGGCTGGTTCAAACAACATTCATCTTATAGAAGAACCATTAGCAGCAGGCATCGGTTCAGGGATTCAAGTATCTGATCCAGGTGGCAGCATGGTAGTTGACGTTGGTGGTGGTACTACAGATATAGCAGTTATATCGATGGGTGGTATTGTCGTATCTGCATCTATCAAGTCTGCGGGAGATGCATGTGATCAAGCAATTATTGATTTTGTTAGAAAAACACATAATGTTATTATTGGAGATAGGACAGCAGAAGAAATAAAGATTACTTTGGGTTCTACATTAAATCAAGATAGATCTAGTTTTAGAGCAAAGGGAAGAAACCTGTTTAATGGATTACCTACTCAAGTTGAATTAGGACCTAGAGATGTCGAATTTGCTATGTCTAGACCTATTGAGAGTATAGTTGAGACTGTTCATAAAGTTTTAAGTAATACTCCGCCAGAATTAGCTTCTGACCTTTATGAAAGAGGCATTATCTTAACAGGTGGTGGCGCACTTATTAGCGGTCTTGCTGAAAAGATTCAAGATAGGATAGGAATTAAAGTTCATGTTGATGAAAATCCATTAACATCTGTAGTTAGAGGAGCTGGTAAGGCTTTAAACTGGATTAACAAATTAAACTCAATTGAAGATAATCAATTTGATTTGACTAGAAAAGAAATCGCAAGAAAAGAAAAACTAAGAAGAAGATAGTAGAGATTGATTGGAGGAATTATGAACTTCGATATTTATCATAACAGAGAAAAAGAAGGTTCCGTTAAATGGCATCTTATGAGAGAGAAAAAACCAACAGTTGGTGATGACATCATACCGATGACTGTTGCTGACATGGATTTTGAGACAGATCAGGCTATAAAAGACGGGCTATGTAAATATATTAATGAGACGATATTAGGATATACTTTGGCGACAGATGAATATCTTGATACGATTGTCGATTATTATGAGAAAAACTTTAAGACAACTATAAAAAAAGAACATATTGTGACATCAGCAGGTATTGTTCCAGCAATTTTTTCATGCTTAAGAGCATTTACTAACGAAAATGATGGGATAATGATTTTTACACCTGTATATCCACAATTTAGTAACGCAATCAAACAAACTAATAGAACTCTTGTGGCATGTCCTTTAGTTTATGAAGATAATCAGTACTTTATAGATTTTGAACTTTTTGAGCAGTTGGCTAAAAAAGAAGAAAATAAGCTTTTGATCTTCTGTAATCCTCATAATCCTTCTGGAAGAATATGGACAAAGGAAGAACTAGCAAGGCTTGATGATATATGTAAAGCAAATGACATCATAGTATTATCAGATGAGATTCACTCAGATTTGATGCTTTATGGAAATGAACACAATCCATATTTTTGTATAAGTGATCACAGCTGTAGAAATAGCGTATTGATGTCTGCGGCATCTAAGAGTTTTAACATAGCGGGCCTTAAATGCGCAAATCTAGTTATTAAAGATCCAAATCTACGAGATAAATATCAAGCCCAAATGGCTTCTCAAGGTATCATGGGAGCTAATATGATTGGTATGAAAGCAACAGAACTAGCATATAAATATTCTAGGCCATGGTTAAAAGAAGTTATTAAAACTATTGAACATAACTTTGGTTTGCTTAAAGAATTCTTTGGAAATTATGGTGATTTATTTGCACTCTATGATTCTCAAGCTACTTATTTGGCATGGGTTAATTATCGAAAATTTGCTGAAAAAGTAGGCATCACATCAGAAGAGATTTATGATTTTCTTGAAGATTACGATATATTCGTACATCATGGGATTAACTTTGGAGAAGAAGGGGAGTATTTTATGCGTATTAATATTGGCATGCCTCCTCATAAATGTAGTGAGTTTTTAGAAAGATTCAAAAAGGGTCTAAAAGAAAGATATGATATTTAATTAAGATATAGGAGGAAGGTATGGATAAATACGGAGTAGTTGATATAGGTTCGAATACTGTTAGGCTAGAAATATATAATGTAGATGAGAATTTCATCGAGCTATTTTTCAAAAAGAAAGAGTTTCTAGGATTAGCCGGATATGTTGAAGATGGCGTGATGGAAAGAGATGGCATGTTAAAGACAATCGAAGTACTAAAAGACTATATAAGTATATGTCAAAATATCGGTACTAAAGACCTATATATATTTGCCACAGCAGCTATAAGAAATGCGAAAAATGCACTTGAGATTATCGATGAAGTTGAAAAAAGTATCGGCCATAAGATTGACTTGATTTCTGGTGAAAAGGAAGCTGAGCTTGGATTTAGAGCAGTTACAGACCAGTTTGGTATAAAAAGTGGTCTAAATATAGATATTGGTGGTGGTTCGACTGAAGTATCTGTATATGAAAATGGTACATTTCAGATATCAAAATCACTAACTGATGGGGCACTTTCATTTTACAGTCAATATGTTGAATTAATATTTCCAACAAAAAAAGAATTGGCAAGGATGGAGCAAAGAGTTGACCAATATATAGTTGATGAGAGATTGGCAAATATCACGCAAGAAAAGATTACTGGTGTTGGTGGCACGATAAGAATGTTAAACCGACTTATAGCTAGCTATTATGGAACAGACACAGAAAACATAATTAAGGTGAAAAAACTTAGAAAGATTTATGATTTAATACTTTCAAAAGATAAAGATGTCATAAAGCTAATTTTGAGATTAGCACCAGAAAGAATTCATTTAATCATCCCAGGAACTTTAATACTTCTAAAGCTTTGCGATCACTATAATGTAAAAGAGATATTAGTGAGTGAAAGTGGTGTTAGAGCTGGTTATCTATCGATGAAATTAGAGGATAAAAAATGAGTGATATAAACTATATGCAAAATCGAGAGTTATCCTGGCTTAAATTTAATGAAAGAGTTTTAGAAAAGGGGAAGCTTGAGACGCTTCCTCTTTATGAAAGACTTAAGTTTGTAAGTATATTTGATTCAAATCTTACAGAGTTTTTTATGGTAAGAGTGGGCAGTTTAACGGACCTTTCTTTACTTAAAAATCAGCCTAGAGATAATAAAATGGGATGGAGTGCTAGCGAACAACTTGATCGAATTTATCAAGATGTTAGACCTCTTTATGCCATGAAAGACATAATTTTCTATGAAGTAGAAAAGAGATTTAGAGAAATAGGTATTAGTAACTTAAAGTATGATGAATTGAATGTGGAGGAGAAAAAGTGGGTTGATAACTACTATCTAAATCATATTCATCCTTTAATGTCTCCAAACGTTGTTCATAAGATGCATCAATTTCCTTTTATGGAAAATAAGATAATACATATCGTAGCAGAGCTAGTCGATAAAGAAGGAAAGACTTGTTACTTAATATTACCTATAAGAGGAAATATACCAAAGCTAATCAAGATTGATGGCACTACTAACTATATCATGATGGAAGAAGTGATACTAAACTTTGCTGAGTCTTTGGTTCCTAATTACCAAATCAAGGATAAATTCATAGTTAGAGTTACAAGAAACTCAGATATAAATCTTGAACAAAACTCAGATGAAGATGAAGACTATAAGAAATATGTAAAGAAGATTCTTAAAAATAGAAGAAGGCTAGCTGCGGTTAGGCTTGAAGTGAATAAGACTTTAAGTAATAAAGTAGAGAAGTTTTTAATCAAGAATCTAGAACTTAAAAAAGAAAATATCTATATAACTTCATCGCCTATCGATTTAGGATATGTATGGGGATTGCCAAATACTTTGGGGGCGGAGCATTTTACAGAAATTGCTCATAATAAATTTACACCAAGAAAGACGAATATGGTAGATGAGGACCTATCATTAATGGCTCAAATTGAGAAAAAAGATGTATTCTTATCATATCCGTATGAGTCGATGGATACACTTATTAAGCTTATTAGGGAAGCAGCTGTAGATCCTAGAGTTTTCTCAATCAAGGTAACTATTTATAGGTTGGCATCCAACTCGCAATTAGTTAGATATCTGCTTCGTGCAGCCGATGAAGGCAAGGAAGTAACTGCCTTGATGGAGCTTAGAGCACGTTTTGATGAGGAAAATAATATCGACTATTAGGAAGAACTTCTAAAGGGTGGGGTTAATGTCCTTTACGGCATTGAAAACTTTAAGGTACATTCGAAGGTTTGCCTAATCTCATATAGAGATGACAATCAAACTAAATATATCACACATCTTGGGACGGGTAACTACAACGAATCAACAGCCAAACTTTATCAAGATATGAATATCATTACAGCTCATAATGGAATAGGGCTAGATGCAAATAACTTCTTTAACAACCTTCAAATATCAAAGATAGATAATGCCTACGATTATCTAATCCAGTCACCTTCTACATTAAGACAAACGATTCTAGAATTAATGGATAAGGAAATACAAAAAGGTGAAGAGGGATATTTAAGGCTTAAATGCAATTCCGTTACCGACAAAGGTATCATTGAAAAAATATCTGAAGCTTCTCAAAATGGAGTAAAGGTAGATATGGTCGTAAGAGGAATTTGTTGTATACTTCCAGGTGTTGAAGGAGCGACAGAAAACGTCGATGTTATCTCGCTTGTTGGTCGTTTCTTAGAACATGCTAGGATTTACCAATTTGGAAAAGGTGATAGAGCGCAAATATATATATCATCAGCGGACTTAATGTCTAGAAATACTCAAAGACGTGTAGAGATAGGTACTCCCGTACTTGATCCAGATATCCGTAGATATTTACTTGAATTTTTGGACAAACAATTCAAAGATACAGTTAACGCAAAAAGACTTTTGCCAACTGGCGAATATATTAATGTTGAAGGCGAATATTTTGACTCGCATGATTTTCAGATTCACTACGTGCCTGAGTACTTAAGTAGGCAAATTGAAGAAATTGTCGAAACTGAAGAACAACCTGTACCTGTTGATATCACTAATGTTGAGCCAACTAGATTAGAGGCTCAATCTAGCGAAGGCTTTTTCAAAGAGCTATGGAACAAAATTAAATCTATATTTTCATAAAAGAAACCTACCGATTTTCGGTAGGTTTTTAAATTTATGTAACAATTATGAAACTTTTGCCACCGTAAAATATGATAGCTTATATATAAGGAGGTAAATATGTTCAACATAGATAATAACATGGATATCAGAAATTATTTGAATCAGACTCTTGCATTGGTAAGGCAGATAAAGGAAGCTAAGTCGGAACTTGAATTCTTAAAGGTGACAAAGTACTCTACAAGGTCAAATTACTATAGCGAACGAGTGCAAAAAAGTAATGGTAAGTTTATGGTTTTTGAAAGAAATTTAATGAAAGAAGAGTCGATACTACAAAAGATAGAATATGACGAAGAGGAATTTTACAAAAGGGCAGATATCATAAATAAATGGTGTCTTAAATTAACTACAAGAGAGGCTAAATACATTCAGGATAGATACCTATATGATGTGCCATTAGAAGAAATTGACTATTATTCGGAAAGAACGGCTAGAAGAATAATTAAAAAGGCCATCGAGAATATTCATGAGCAATTAAATGACTGATCTGTCCACAAGCTGTCACTGACATGGCATAGGCAATGTGCTAATATATTAATATGGAGAGAGTATGAAATAGGCGAATAATTTCTTTAATATATGTCTACATTATGATATATTGATGATAGAAGTTATTAACACCAAAATACATGGAGAAAGATATGAAAAGAAAAAAAATACTAATACTATTAGCACTAACACTATCCCTAACTTCTTGTGCAAAAAATTCAGACTCGACAAAACAAGAAGAACAGGTAGAAGCCCAACCTAAAGAAGTTGTTAAAAAAGAAGAGGTCACAAAGGAAGAACCGAAAACTCCTGAAAAACCAAAAGAAGAACCAAAGGTAGTTGAGAAACCGAAACCAGAAGTTAAAGAAGAACCAAAAGTAGAAGTTAAAGAGGAACCTAAGGAAGAACCAAAAGAAGAACCAAAAGAAGAACCAAAAGAGGAACCGAAGGAAGAACCAAAAGAAGAACCAAAAGAAGAGCCGAAGGAAGAACCGAAGGTGGAACCAAAGGCAGAGCCAGTTGAACAACCAAAGGCTGATCCAAAGCCAGTTGAACAACCTAAACCAACACCAAAGCCAGTAGTTAAAGAAGAACCTAAAGATGTATATACAGAAGAAATTAAGACTACTTATCAAAACATTGATTTTGAAACTGTAAGAAAAGAAACATCAGACCTTGATAAAGGTGTAGAAAAAGTATCTCAAAACGGTCAAGTAGGTTCTAGGGAAACTAAAACTAAGTACTATTATAAAAATGGAGAACAGTACAAAACAGAAGAAATCTCTAGTACAGTTATAAAAGAACCAGTAAATAAGATAGTATTAGTTGGCACAAAAGTAGAACAACCAAAACCTAAATATTACTATGCTCACTTTATAGGTGATGACACATACTTTTTTAGCTCACAAGCAGAAGCAGAAGCATGGGCTGAAAAAATATTTTATGGAACAGTGGATCAAAATGGTGAATCCAAGTGGATAAAAGATAAAGATGGTTGGGAAATTGACAACCCAGAACACTTCCTAAACAAAAATGGCTACACAGGATATCAAGGTGGATCATACACTTACACGGTTAATGGAATAGATATAAGTGGTGGAGCTATCCAATGGTATAGATAAAAGTAAATAGTATTAGTAACTAAATATATAAATTAAATCATAACTACGGTTATGATTTTTTTAATACAAAAATTTAATTAAAGGAGTAGAAATGAATAATAAGATTAAAAGAGTATTAAGTTTAGCATTAGCAATTCTTATGATTTTTGGTGCGATACCAAGTTTAAGTTTTGCAAATGAAGATTCTTTAGAAATAAAGACAGCAAATGTAGACGGTGAAGAATTAATATATGCTGTTGATCCAAATGAATCTAATGTAGCAGAAGAAAAACCTACCGAAAATACTGAACCTAATAAACCTAATGAAGTAGTTGAAGTAGAAATGAAAGAAGTTAAAGAAGAACTTAAAGAAGAAACTAAGGTCGAAACAAAGGAAGAACCTAAGAGTGAAGAAACTACTGAAAATAAAGAATTACCTTTAGAAGATTCATTAGAAACTGAACCTAAAGACTTTATTGACACAGAAGAAGAACCTAAACCAGTTATTGATGAACAACCTGCTATGAAAGAACCTAAAGAAGAAGTTTTAGAAGAACCTAAAACTGAAACTAATACAGAAAAAAATCCTGAAAATATAGAACTAGAAAAACCTTTAGAAGAAGTTAATGAAGAACCTAAAGAAGAAAAACCTTCTGATTTAACTAAAGAAGAAATCATTAAAGAAGTAGAAAAAAACCTAGATTTACTAACAGAAGAAAAACTAGAGATTCCAGAAGAAAAACCAAATCAAAAATTTGCAAGTATTGAAAACTATACAAAAGAGAAAAAACTTAGTGGATTTAAGACAGTATCTTCTTACTCAGATTATACAAATGGAGCATATCCATATCCATTAGCTTCTGAATCTATGACACAAAGATGGATCAATGTAGATGGTAAAGATGTATTAGCTTTTTGTTTACAACCTTCTCAACCAGCAGGGGCAAATATAGATGTGGTAGTTGGTACTACTGAATACATGAAGAAAATTGACACCAACCTTAATCTAAAGAAAAGATTAGAGTTAATAGTATACTTTGGATGGACTAATTCAGCTAAGGAGCCTAAAGATTATGCTTTGACGCAAGTTATGGTTTGGAAAGAAGTATTAAAAGCCATACCAGTAATTCCTTTATATGATGTTTCTACTGGAGCTAGAAGGAAAACTAGTGTAGTAGGTGTTAATTTTGAAAGCTCGTCAGATAGAACAATATATAATCAGTTTGAAAAAGATATAAATAAACAAGTAAATACAGTATTGAATACAGACCTATCGTTTAATGGTCAAACAGTTACTTTAAGGCAAGGTCAAACTAAGACCTTAACAGATACTACTAATACATTAAGCAAATATTTCTTTGAAAGAAGTGATATAAATGGGGTTGGTGTAGCTAAATCAGGAAACACAGTTACTATAAGTGCGAGTAATAATTCTAGAATTGGAAATACAAATTTCAAATTAAGACGTGAAGTATTTCGTGGAGCTACACTTAACGGTACTACTCTATTTTGGGTAAAAAAATCTTCTCCAACAACTTATCAAGCAGTTGCCACTATTAACGGACTTGACCTTAGAACAAATAATATCAATGTAAAAACAGAAGTAGGTTTTGGATCACTAAAAATAGTTAAGTATGAAAGTGGTACAAATAAGCCTTTAGCAAATGCTCAATTTGAACTATTTGAAAAAGCTACTAATAAGAAAGTTGGTGTATCACCTTATGGAACATTTAATACTGATGGATATTACTACACTGTAAATAAATCTTCTACTAGATATCATATGTTTACAAATGATAAAGGTGAGATAGATATTAAAAATATCCCACTAGGTTCATATTATATTAAAGAACTTAAAGCACCATACGGATATGTGTTAAGAGAAGATAAGATAGATGTAAATATTACTGAAACTGTATTAAATCAAACTAGAAAATTAGCTAATAGAAAAATACCTACACAAGTTATTGTAGAAAAAGTTGATTCTGAAACTAAAGATCCTTTAAGATCAGTTCAATTTGAAATACATGATGCAAATGGTAAAAAACTAGGTATAGTTGGAAAAGGAACAGCCTTTGATACTGACGGACATTATTATGAATATAGTGTATCATCTACTAAATATAATATGTTTACAAACTCTAAAGGACTTATCACTGTAAAAAATCTTCCACTAGGTTCATATAAATTAGTAGAGATACAA
The DNA here is from genome assembly GCA_012728755.1 of Tissierellia bacterium. Lineage (GTDB taxonomy): Bacteria > Bacillota > Clostridia > Tissierellales > Peptoniphilaceae > JAAYEL01. Next base: position 14,009 of record JAAYEL010000016.1, read on the forward strand.
ACTCTAGCTGAATATAACCTACTTGAAGATCCAATATCTATTAACTTAACAGCTACAAGACCGAATACTAAAAGAACAGTTGAAAACGATAAAGCTGGTGGATATCTAAGACTATTTAAGCAAACACCAGACGGAAGATGGTTGGATGGAGCTGTATTTGAATTAATTTCAGTTGATTCAAAAGAAGTAGTTAAATTTAGGAAGATTTCACCTACAAGATACACATACGATCCAGAAGGTGATGTAACAGAAATAATATCAGTAAAAGAATCTACTATACTATTTACAGATTTACTACTAGGCACATACAAAATTAGAGAATTAAGATCACCTAAAGGATTCTTAGCACCTAATATGTATTTAGGTGGTGGACTTGAAGTAGATATGACAGAATATGCTAACTACTATGCAACTATTGAACCTAACAAAACTATCAGACGTGGATATAATAACTATGAACAACTAGGGCATTTAGAAATCATTAAAGTAAATGAAGAAAATGAAACACTAGAAGGAGTAGAATTCCAAATAGCTGATAAAGAAACAGGCGATATCATGACATTTGCCTATTCAAATGGTAAATATCTATATGATAGCAACTCATCATTATCAGAAGTTAAGACAAATGCAGAAGGTAAGATTAATATTGAAAACCTACCACTTGGAGCAAACAAAGATAATCCTAAAACGTATGAAATAAAAGAAATTTCAACTATAAAAGGCTATCTATTACTTGAAAACACAGTTGATGTGACATTTACACCTGATGAATCTGGAGTGCATTTAGCTCAAAATAAAACACTTGAAAACAAATCAACAAAAGCGCAGTTTATTAAATATAACGTAGATAGAGAAATACTTGCAGGAGCTGAACTTCAATTACTAGATGGTGAAATAGAAGTTACTAGGTGGACTACTACAAAAGAACCATTTATCATTAAAGAATTAGAAATAGGAAAGACATATACTCTTAGAGAACTTAAAGCACCAGAAGGATATTTAGTAGCTGATGATGTAGATGTAACTATACTAGAAACATCTGAAATGCAGACATTTGAAATGACAGACCATAGAGTGCCTGAAATTAAAACGAAGTTTGCTGATATAAATGGTGGAAAAGAAGTATTAAGATTAGAAGATGTTACTTTAGTAGATAATGTAGAGTACAAAAACCTAATAGTAGATAAAGAATATACTCTAACATTAACAGTAATGAGTAAAGAAACTGGAAAACCTTTATTAGATAAAGAAGGTAATGAAGTAACTACAACTCATACATTTATAGCTCAAAGTCCTGAAGGAGTTGAGCAAGTAACTATAACAGTAGACTTATCAAATTACGAAGGAACTCAAATAGTAGCATTTGAAAAACTATTATATAAAGGTATCGAAATAGCAACACATGAAGATATTGAAGATAAAGACCAAACAGTAGATGTACCTAAACCTGAATTAAAAACTAAGTTTGCTGATTTTGAAGGAAACAAAGAAGTTTATAGATTAGAAAGAACAACATTAGTTGATAATGTAGAGTATAAAAATCTAATAGTAGGTAAAGAATACACTCTAACATTAACAGTAATGAACAAAGATACTAACAAACCATTAACTACAACATATAATGGAGAAGAATATCCAGTTACTACAACTCATACATTCACAGCTCAAAGCTCTGACGGAGTAGAAAAGGTTGAGATTATCGTAGACCTATCAAGTTTTGAAGGAACTCAAATCGTAGCATTTGAAAGATTATCACATAATGGTATAGATATAGTCATCCATGAAGATATCAACGACAAAGACCAAACTATTGATTTTCCAAATCCTGAAATCAAAACAAAGTTTGCTGATTTTGAAGGCAACAAAGAAGTTCACAAATTGAGTGAAGTTAAATTAGTTGATAATGTAGAGTATAAAAACCTAATAGTAGGTAAAGAATATACTCTTGAATTAACTGTAATGGATAAAGAAACTAATAGACCATTAGTCTACATGGATGAAGGTGAAGCATATACTGTAATGACAACACATACATTTACAGCAACTAAACCTGATGGAGTAGAAAAGGTTGAGATAACAGTTGATCTATCTGATTATGAAGGTACTCAAATAGTAGCATTTGAAAAACTATTATATAAAGGTATCGAAATAGCAACACATGAAGATCTTGAAGATAAAGACCAAACTATTAGTGTACCTAAACCAGAATTAAAGACAAAATTTGCTGATGTAAATGGAAGTAAGACAGTTAAAGCATTAGGTAAAGTTAAGTTTGTAGATAATGTAGAGTATAAAAACCTAATAGTAGGTAAAGAATATACTCTAACATTAACAGTAATGAACAAAAATACAAACAAGCCATTAAC
>JAAYEL010000017.1 GCA_012728755.1 Tissierellia bacterium
AAATCCTTAAACATTCGTCATTAAAAAATATATCTTTTGATAAAGAGAGAATGATTAAAGAAGATAATGAAATTTCACTAATAAAAAAAGCTTGTGAGATATCTGATCAGGCATTTAAAAATATGATATCAAAAGCTAGATTGGGTATGAGAGAATCAGATTTAGCAAATATCCTAGTCTATGAGATGAGAAGACTGGGAGCATCAGGAGAAGCATTTGAGACAATAGTTTTATCAGGTACAAGAACAGCACTTCCTCACGGAAAAACATCTGATAGGATTATAGAAAAAGGAGAGATAGTATTGATAGACTTTGGAGCGAATTATCAAAACTATAAATCTGACTGTACGAGAACATTTTTCTTCGGACAACCTAACGAAAAATTAAAAGAAATATATGAGATAGTACGAATAGCCAATGAGAAAGTTCTACAAGAAGCAAGACCTGGTATGACTATGGAAGAAATAGATGCTCTCGCTAGAGAATATATATCAAATAAAGGATATGGGGATGATTTTATTCATCATTTAGGACATGGTATAGGAATAGAAGCTCATGAAGGTATAAGGTTTGCCAAAGGCGTAAAAGATCTACTTCAAAATAATATGGTTATGTCAAACGAACCAGGCATCTATATCGATGGTCTTGGTGGCGTGCGAATTGAAGATACAGTCTTAGCTACTGGATATGGGCTTGAGGCATTAACAAAACTTGATAAAAAGCTTCATATAATAGGCTTGGGAGAATAGCATGAAGGAAGTACTAAAAGAATTAACACAAACAAATGCCATCGCATCAAATGAAGAACAAATAGTCGAACTAATACTTTCGGAAGTAAAAGACTTTAACCTAGAAATCATCAGGGATAATATTGGATCCTTAATATTAAAGAAAAAGGGAAAAGAAGGCTCTATAAAAGTAGCGTATTATGCGCATATGGATGAAGTGGGATTTATGGTAAAAAACAAAACACCTGAAGGAATGCTTAATGTCATACCTATTGGAGCAGTTAGAGAAAATGCTAGGACTAATCAATTAGTAAATGTGACAACATCAAAAGGAAAAATATTCAAAGGTATGCTTCAACCAAATACATCTACAGACGACCTATATGTAGATTTAGGAGCAGACGATTTAGAATCAATCTCAGAAATATCAGTAGGAGATATGGTAACTTATGACTCTAAGTTTTATATGATCAATGAAAACAGATATATGGGAAAAGCTCTAGACGATAGATGTGGTGTAGCCGCTTTGATTGAGTTAATAAAACTAAATATGCAAACTCCAAATGAGATCTACTATGTCTTTTCTTCAAGCGAAGAGGTAGGATTAAGAGGAGCTCAAACATCTACCTATTTAATCGAACCGGACTATGCGTTTATTGTTGATGTGGCATGTAGCAAATCAGAATTTGACCGTTCATATAAAAACAACAGACAACTTGGCAAAGGACCAATGATACTTCATTATGATAAAGGAATGATACCAAACTATAAATTCCTAAATAAGGTAAAATCCCTAGCAGATTCTTCAAATATTAAATATCAAGAAGATATGTTTTCGGGCGGGTCAACCGATGCAAGTTCAGTCCACCTATCAAAATCAGGAGTTAAATCTTTAGTGATAGCTATACCTAACAGATATGGACATGGGCCTTATGCTATTGGCGATTTAAAAGATTTAAATAATACGATTAAACTATTAAAAATACTTGGAGAGTACGAATGGGAAAAATAAACTTTAACGAATTAATTAATAGAAAAGGAACATACTCTACTCAATGGGACTACATTAAAGATAGATTTGGTAGGGATGATATCCTTCCTTTTTCAATATCTGATACGGACTTCAGAGCCCCCAAAGAAATAATTGAAGCGGTAAGAGAACTAGTAGATTTTGGTATCTACGGATATACAAGATGGAATCACGATGATTTTGTAAACTCCATAAAAAATCACTACAAAAACTATTATGGAGATGATATCTCAGATACATATGTCGCATATTCACCATCAGTACTATTTAGTATAGCCATACTGTTTGAGGTGCTATCAAAAACAAATGATTCAGTAGTAACATTTAACCCAATGTATGATGCTTTTTTCAAAGTAGTAGAAAACAATAATCGAAATCTAACAAAAGTAGACTTGAATTTTGATAATGGTGAATTTTCCTTTGATGAAGAAGAACTTGAACATAAGATTATGAATAGTCAGATATTGCTTTTATGTTCTCCTCATAATCCTACTGGGAAGGTTTGGACTCCTGATGAAATAAGCTATATGATAAATCTATGTGAAAAGCATGATGTTTGGATAATCGCGGATGAGATTCATGCAGATATGGTTCATGATACAAACTTTACATCACTTTTTGGGACTACATCTTCCTATGAGAAGTTAGTGGTAGTGTCTTCAGCCAGCAAAACTTTCAATACACCATCACTTGGTGGTTCATACGCGATTTTCAAATCAATGCAAACACAACAAGATTTCATCGAACTTCTTCGAAATAAATACTTCGTAAATTCAGCATCATTACCAGGTATCAAATCACTGATGGTAGGTTATGATGAATGTGATTACTATATTGAAGAGCTTAAGGCATATATCTATGATAATTACCTTTATGCAAAAGAGCGTCTAGAATCAATGAACTCAAAAATCAAAGTCACTAATCTTCATTCAACCTATCTAATGTGGATTAAGATTGATGAACTTTGCGATACTAACACTTTATCAGAAAATCTAATCAACTATGGTAAAGTAGGCATCATGTCAGGCTCAGTCTATGGAGACAGCAGATTCCTAAGACTTAACATAGGGTGTCCAAGAGCAAAACTTGAAGAGGGCCTTAATAGAGTTGAAAAGACGCTAGAGTATATGGGGTTATTAGACAAATAAGACGGGAGACCGTCTTTTTTTGTTACCTTAATTCAACCATGATATAATCATCTTAATACGACCACAAAGGAGGAGATTATGTCAAATATCATCGAGTTACCAGACCATAAAAAGTTAAAAGAAGAGATTAAGGAATTTAGAGAAAAACTTGAACAATACTATTTTGAACATGATCATCTCATTTACACGGTATGTGAAAATATTAGGATGGAGTATGCTCTGGAGTTTGGCGCGCTCGAATACAATCTATTTGAAGCTTACTCCAAATATCATCGACTTCGTAGAAAAAGGGATCTCATTCAAGAGAAAATCAATCGCCAAGAGGAAATCAACCTTAAAGAAATTGAAGAAGCCCTTGATAACGAGTTTATCGAATACAAGGAAAAACTTGACCAAAAGATGTCCGACATCATCAGTGCAGTTGAGAGAAAAGACGGTGAATTTTTGTTCGAAGCTGATACTGAAGAGCTGAATAAGCTTTACAGAATCCTAGTAAAAAAGCTACATCCAGACCTAAACAAAGACATGACGGATGAAATGCTTCGATTATTTCACAGTGTTATAGAATATTACAAAAAAGGTAATTTAGAGATGCTTCGATTGATTAATGAGGTAGTCGAGAATGCAAAACCATTTGATTTAGAAAAAAGCAGTCTTAAAGAGCTACAAAAAGAGCGCGATAGATTAGAAGACCTAGTAATAACGATGGAAGCAAAGATTGGATGGATAAAATCTAAATATCCATACAATGCAAAAATCTATCTTGATGACGAATCGAAAAAACAAGAGAAAAAAGAGGAGCTCAAAACTCAATTAAACGCTTATACAGAAGCTATCAAGACCATTGAAGAATATATCAAAAAACTACTAGGAGAAAAATATGAGTGATTTAGCAAATAAAGAAGATGGATTTCTAGAATTTATCCACAGGCATGGCTCGGCCATAGATAACCATGGGATGGGACTTGATATCCCAAAACCATTTGAACGTGAGATTTACCTTTTCGACACTTACGTAGCAGGAACGACTCATATCGAAGATATGGAAGACATCGAGCCTACTCTTCTTATTGGAAATAAACTTATCTTTTTTAGAGAACCAGACAACCAATATGACCCACAGGCAATCAAAGTCGAGACCACAGACGGCCAAAAAATCGGCTATATCCCACAACAAGATAACCTAATCTTTTCACGCCTAATGGACGCCGGAAAACTCCTATTTGGCAAGATTCACAGCAAAGAAATTCGAGGTGACTGGGTGAAATTAGAGATGAGGATTTATTTGTATGAGGGGTGATATTTGGTTTTCGAAGGAGTGGGTTACAGATAATGTATATGTAGTTAATGACCATAACATGACATTCGAACCAATAACAGGCCAACAATGCTTCATCATAGGGCATCATCTAAAGGACCTAGACATAATCGAACAAGGGGCACGAAAACTCGTAAATAATGATTTCAAATATTTTAATATTTTTGGAAAAAGAGCAACCCTATGGAAGAATGCAATACAAAAACAAACAAAAGATCCAAATATTATCATAGAAGCAAGTGAAATAGCAAATCTTGAAATGGCCTATAATCTTGCTTATTACTCAACAAAACATCCAGAGAAAACAAATTTTATTATATCAGACGATGAGTACTTTACGGACTACTTATTAACAGATTTCGAGAGAATCCTAAATAATGTAACGAGAGTAACACTAGAAGATTGGATCGCCTTCAAGTCTGGATTCGAATTTAAGTATAATGGCAAAGACGCGGTAGTGAGTGTCGTTTATGGAGATATCCTAATCGGATATTTCGGAAAGTTAAAACGCTTTGATACGATATCAGAAGCCTTCGATGCTAAGATATTTGAAAGGAAGTCGTTGAGAAGGATAGTGAATGAAGTGATGGGGAGGGAAGAAGAGTGAGGAGTCGCTCTTTTTTTTGTGTTTGAAAGGGGAAATGTAAAGATTTGGAAAATGTATTCATATGGTATTGACAGATGAATCTAACAGTAGTAATATATACATACACTAAGAAAAAATAGTGTAAAAAATTCAACTCGAAAGGATACAGATTATGGAAAAAATAAGTGAAAACACGGTATTTTACAACACATTAACGAATCTTAAACCAATATCCAAAACATTAAGATTTAGATTAATTCCTAAAGGCAAGACAGACAAAACTATCGAAAATCTTAAATTGTTGGATAAAGATTTCGATATGAATAGAGAATATCCATACTTAAAAGATGCAATAGATGATTTTTACAGATACTTTATTAAAACAAAATTGCAAGATATAGACTTTGATTGGAGTGAATTGGAAATAGCATATAATGGAGTTGGCGATTCTATCAAGAAAAGTGATTTAGAAGGGGTACAAAAAGATTATCGTGCTAGGATCCTTGGATTAATAAAGGGAAGTCATGATAATGCTGGTATCAAACTTGATCCGAAACAGAAAAAAGAAATAGAAGCAAATGCTGATTCTCCTGGATATACTTACGAAGACATTTTTAAGAAAAAATTGATATCA
>JAAYEL010000105.1 GCA_012728755.1 Tissierellia bacterium
CTCCATATTCAAATATTATTTTAGTATCAGGAGTTGTATTCTAATTATTTTTATTTGAAAGGAGGAGTTCTCCATGACAGAAAAAATAGTGTCGATGAAAAATATAATCAAAGAGTTTTCAGGTGTGAGAGTTCTGAATAATGTTGATTTTAACATATATAAAGGTAGTGTAATGGGACTTGTTGGTGAAAATGGTGCCGGCAAATCAACTTTAGTAAAAATCCTAACCGGAGTATATGTAAAAACTTCAGGTCAAGTATACTTAGATGAAAAACCTGTAGAATTCAAAACTACAAAAGAGTCACAAGACAATGGGGTTGCAATAATCCATCAGGAGCTCAACCTTGTTCGAGACTTATCCATAGGAGAAAATATCTATCTTGGCCGCGAACCTGTTGGTACAGGTGGGCGAATCAAATGGAAAAAACTTTTTGAAGATTCCAAAGTATGGATAGAAAAACTTGGACTTAAAGAAGATCCCAGAGAACTTGTTAAAAATCTTAGTGTAGGAAAACAACAACTTGTAGAGATAGCAAAAGCACTCTCTCTCGATGCAAGAATAATAATTATGGATGAACCAACAGGAGCTCTTACATTATCAGAAACTGACAGTCTGTTCCAAGTAATAAAAGAGCTTAAAAATGCAGGACAAAGTATTGTCTATATTTCTCACAGACTAAATGAAATCTTTGAAATCTGTGATCATGTGACAGTCTTAAGAGATGGTGCTTTGGTAGGTGAAAAGCCTATCCAAGATTTAAACGAAGATAAAATAATCGAAATGATGGTTGGTAGAAAGCTAAGCGAACAGTACCCAAGAGTAGATACAAAACTCGGGGATGTAGTCCTTAAAGTCAACAAGCTAACAAACCGATTTATAACAGACGTATCCTTTGAACTAAAAAAAGGTGAAATACTTGGAATTGCTGGATTAGTAGGTGCAGGGAGAACAGAGCTTGCAAGAACAATCTATGGGGTTTACCATCCAGATTCAGGAGAAATAATACTAAATAATAAGGCCGTTAACATAAAAAGCCCTAAAGATGCCCTTGAAAATGGAATAGCATACCTTTCGGAGGACAGAAAAGGAAATGGCATTATACTTGGTATGGATCTGATTGAAAATGTAACCCTCTCTTCCCTCGATAAATATACAACAAAATTGGGCAATATAGATAAACAAAAAGAAGAAAAATCGACAGATAGCTATATTAAAAGCATGTCAATTAAAGCTGCAAGTAAAAAACAACTCCTTCAATTTCTAAGTGGAGGAAATCAACAAAAGGTAGCTCTAGCCAAAAACTTGGATGCAAATCCTAAAATACTAATTCTAGATGAACCCACAAGGGGTGTTGATGTGGGGGCAAAAAAAGAGATTTATGAACTGATAAACGAATATAAACAAGAAGGTATGAGCATTTTGATGATTTCATCAGAAATACCTGAAATATTAGGGATCTCTGATAGGGTTATGGTAATGCATGAAGGAAAAGTGACCGGCACAATGGACATTGCGGATGCGAGCCAGGAAAAAATTATGACCTATGCCGTAGGAAAGGAAGTGAACTAAATGGGTAAACTTTCATTGAAAAACAAAGGTTGGAAAAAAATTATATCAAACAATAAGCCAGTTATTGTACTATTGGTACTGCTTATAGCTATGTCTCTTCTAAGAGACAGGTTTCTTACTTGGTCAAATATAATATCCGTTCTTAGACAAACTTCAATAAATGCAGTTATTGCTACAGGTATGACCTTTGCCATCCTTATTGGTGGAATTGATCTTTCAGTTGGTAGTGTTCTTGCCATATCAGGTGCAATTGCAGCAACACTTGTCGCAAGTGGTATGAATGTTTTTCTGGTTATACTTATAACTTTACTAATAGGTCTTACAATTGGCCTTCTTAACGGTTTGCTTATAAGTAAAGGTAGATTACAACCCTTTATTGCAACCCTTGGTACCATGACACTTTTAAGGGGATTAACCCTTGTATACACACAAGGTAGACCAATTTCAATCTTTGGATCTGATACATCTACTATATTTTCTAA
>JAAYEL010000106.1 GCA_012728755.1 Tissierellia bacterium
GTCTCTTAAAGACTTAGATATTCCTGATAATATGCAGGCATTCAAAATATTTTATACTTACATCACTGGATTTTCTCCAGTAATAGGTCGTGAGATAGCATATCAAAGTAATATTGATCCAAAGATGCCTTATGGAAGCCTAGATGATCAAGATGTTGAAAAACTTGATATATCACTTCATAACATAATCGATTTAATACGTGAAAAAGCCTATGCACCTAACCTAATCTATAGAAATGGTAGCATATTAGACTTTTATGCATTAAACCTAACTCATTTAGGTAACGATGTTAAATATTATGATAGTATTAGCGATGTACTTGATGAGTACTATATCGTAAATACAAATGATGATTCTCTAAATCAGTCAAGAAATTCAGTAATCGATAATGTTAAGAAGATTATCACTAAGAGAATTCATAAGCGTGATTTAATGGCACAAGATAGAAATAATGCTAAAGATTACGACACTTATCGAATCGAGGGCGATATCCTTTCTGCAAATACTCATCAGATTAAAAAAGGCATGAAGTCGATTAATTTGCTTAATTACTATACTAATGAGAATATGGAAATTTCCTTAGATGAAAGAAAAACTCCTTGGCAAAATATCGAGCTTAAATACAAAAATTCAAAGAGGCTTAAAAAGACTTTTGAGATGCTAGGTAGTTCTATCCCACAAATCGAAGAGGAAATTAATTATCTTAATGATATTAATCGTCAATTGTCTACTATTGATACTCATGACGAGCTTGCTGAGATTCGCCAAGAACTATACGATGGTGACTATATACGTTCTGTAGGTAAGCATAAAAAGAAAAACAAGGATAAACCCTCAATACCTTATAGATTTGATACAAAAGATGGTAGTATCATTTATGTCGGAAAGAATAACAAGCAAAATGAGCAAATAACTCTTCGTGATGCAAATAAAGAAGACTTATTCTTCCATATTAAAGATTTACCAGGATCTCATGTAATAATGAAAAATGGTTCTAATCATTTTACAGAAAATGATATTCAAATAGCTGCCTATCTTGCAGCAACACATTCAAAATATAGCGATGAAAAATATCTTGATGTTGACTATACTGAGAAAAAGAATGTTTTCAAGAATAAGGGAGCTAAGCCAGGCATGGTTTATTATAATGACTTTACGACTATAAGAGTAAATCTTGAAGAAAAGCCTGATGGTTTTAAGGAAAGCAAGGAATAACGTAAAAACGGAATGTTTAAGACATTCCGTTTTCTTATAATTGCTATTTTCTAATAAATAATATTCCTAAGGTATTATAGCCACAATGTGCTGAAATAGTGCTTCCTGCCCTAGATACCAAAATCTCTTCAAATTTACCATAATCTTTTAATGAATCTTTAGCGATTTCTAAAAGTTCATCATCGCATCCTGAATGTGTGATGAAGATTCTTTTATGGTTAATGTCACCATCTTCGGCAAGTTTTTCATTGATGTACTTTTTAAGTACTACTTGATATTTTCCTCTAAATTTTTTACCAACTTTCATATTTCCAGTCGTATTATCTACAACTATCTGTGGTTTGATATTAAATACATTTGCTCCAAATGCTTCTAATGCTGATAATCTACCACCTTCATACAAGTAAGTAAGATTATTGATCACAAAGCTCGCATCTACTTTTGGTTTGATTTCCAATATTCTCTCTACAATATCTTGAGCTTTTAAGCCAATTTGTGCTAATTCAACTGCTTCTAATACCAACAATCCTATGCCTGTGGAAAGATTGCCTGAGTCTATCACAAATACATTTTCAAAGTTAGATGCAGCAGCCACTGCATTTTGATAAGATGATGATAAGCCTGAACCAAGGCTAATGTGGATCACACTCTCCCCTTCTTTTAGATATTTATCAAAGCTTACTAAGTACTCACCTATATTTGGTGCAGAAGTCTTTGGTAATATCCCCTTTTCATCATAGGTTTTGTATATGTCATCTGGGAATATATCAACTCCATCTAAATAGTCTTTATCGTCTAAATTTACATGAAGAGGTTGAATTTTTATATCATATTTTTCTATAAGCTCCTGGGGTAAATCGCAGGTGCTATCAGTGCTAATAATTACTTTGTTCATAACTCCTCCTATATAATTAGAATTATAGTCTTAAAATAAGTTTAAATTATGAAGATATATTTAATAAATAATCATATATCGTAATAATATTGTAACTTGAGATCCCATGAACAAGGTGATACGATGGATATAGAAAAAAAAATAACATTTGTATATCACTTACACATTGTGACATACTCAGCTCATCAGATTGTAGACACTTGAATAATGCGAATCTAAGGAGGACAATATGAGACGAAAATATGTATATATCATTTTAGCTTTACTTTTATGTAGTTTAGTATTTACTGGATGTAAACCTAATGATAAAGTGGAAGATGTGAATAAAACAGATCAAGTGACAGATAATCCTGAACCAGATATTAATAAAGATTTTGTTTCTTTTAAGCCTGATACGACAGGTATGAAATTGGAAAAAATAGACATATCACCTTCTTATGCAATTGATGGTGAACTAAAATCAATATCTGATAATTCAAAATATATTGTATTAGCAAGAGTTTTAGATAAAGGTGAATCTTTTATAGATAATGTCGGTGGATTAATTCAAACACCTATTAAGATTGAGACCTTAAAGATTCTTAAAGGCGATGACAAAGTCAATATTAAATCATTTCTTCAAACTGGAGGGATAGTAACACTTAAAGAGTACGCAGATAAAAACTTACCTGAATCTAATGAAAAAGCAGGTTATGATAAATTATCTGAAGAAGAATTGACAAATACTTATGTGGAAATGTATCCTGCTCAATTTAAACATCTTAAAAAAGATGGAATTTACGTATTATTCTTAGATGGTGGTAATACAGAAACACTTTTTAATATAATGGATGCATATTCTACCTTAGAATTTGATGGAGATTATCAAAAAAGTAGTTTGATAACAAAAGATACAGACACATCTATATCTTTTAAACAAGAAGCATTAGGTAAGACTTATACGCTAACTGATATCGAGCAAGTTATATCTGATAATAGTAAATAGAAAAAGTATTGAAGATTTCACCTAGGTGAAATCTTCTTTTGATGTAGAGTCCTAAGAGTATCGAAGTTTTTTCTGATCTCTTAGGACCAAAATCGGCCACCGGTCCTAAGAGTATCGCCAACTTTGCTAAATTCTTAGGATTGAAATCACCTACAGGTCCTAAGAGTATTGTATTTTTCAACATTCTCTTAGGACCTAAACTCCCTTTTCTGTCCTAAGAACTTCTCAGTTTTTGACAGACTCTTAGGACCCAAGTCGTTTTTTGGTCCTAAGAACTTCTCAGTTTTTGACAAACTCTTAGGACCCAAGTCATTTTTTTGTCCTAAGAACTTTTGATTCTTCGACAAACTCTTAGGACCCCGGTCATTTTACAAAAAAAAGAGCTTGATTTAAGCTCTTTAATCTTTTTTCCTAAATAATAAAACTATCAAAAGTCCTATAACTGATACAACTATGATGCTACCACCTGGTTTTAGATTCATGTAAGCAGCGATCAATAATCCTGTTATAAAAAATATCACTCCAAATAGTATTGATAATAATACTGTTTGTTTGTAGTTTTTACCTATATACATGGCTGAAGCTACAGGTAATATCATCAGTGATGATACAATTAGGACCCCTACCACTCTTGCAGATATTGCCATGATAACTGCTAGCAAAAATGTAAATACATACTCTACTACCCTGATGTTTACGCCTGATAATCTAGCGCTTGTCTTATCTACAGATATAAATAATAGCCCATAATATAAATAGTAAAATGCCACTAAAGTTATCACTGTTGTGATGGCAATCGTATATATGTCAGTTCTTGTCACTGAAACTATCGAACCAAATAAAAATGATTCGAAATTTTGAGCACCAGTCACAAAATCTGAAAGGATGGATGATAGCCCAACTCCCAAACTCATAATGATAGCTGTTGCCATATCTCCATTTTTTGGAAATTTCTTTCTTAAAAATTCTATTAAAAATGCAGCTACTACAGAAATTATTATCCCACCATAAAGTGGATTTATCCCGATAATGATACCAAAAAATATACCAGCTAAAGTCGTGTGGCTAAGTGCATCTCCTATAGTTGAAGTCTTTCTATTTACCACGACAGTTCCTATTAGAGGTATCATAATTGCTATTAATATTCCGGCAATAAATGCCCTTCTCATAAACTCATATTGAAACATTTTTTTCCTCTAATTTCTTATCTTTAAGTACAAGTTTTCTTGTAAAATACTGGTCGGCTAATTCCATCTCATGAGTTACCATGATAATTGTGATACCATGATCTTTGTTGATGTGCTCAAGAATATGGAAAAACTCTTCTTTACTACTCTTATCAATCCCCACTGTAGGCTCGTCAAATATCAAAACATCTGGATTATGAACCATCGCTTTAGCTATCATAACTCTTTGCTTTTGTCCCCCGCTTAACTCATTGTAGTTTTTATTAGCAAAACTAGACAAATTAAACATATCTAGGACATCCTTAACCATTTGTTTATGCATCTTTTTTGGATGGTTAAATACATTAAAAGCGCTATACAAATTTAGCATTATCATCTCCCTAACACTTATAGGAAATGCTACTGACTTGTCCCTATCTACTTGTGGGACATAGCCAATTTTCTTCCATCTTTTAAACGACCTAATATCCTCCCCAAAAATCTTCACATTTCCTGTGAAATTCTTTAGCTCGGATACTAAAATTTTGAGAAGTGTAGATTTGCCAGAACCGTTTGCTCCAACGATTCCAACAAAATCCTTCTCGTAGATATTAAATTTTATCTCATCTAAAACATCAGTATTAGAATAACTAAAACTCAAGTTTTCTACTTCATAAATCTTATTCATTATTTTCCTTCAAATGAGTCTAATATATTTTGTAAATTCATTTCCATAAGACTCAAATAATCATTTCCTTTATCAACATCTTCTTGACCGATAACTTCAAGTGTAGAAATTGGCTTAACATTACCACCTAATTCTGCAGCAATGGTATTAGCGACTTTATCAGATTTACCGTATTCATAAAACACCGTATTTAGCTTATTTTCTTTCATTAACTCTACGATCTCGCCAATTCTTGTTAAAGTTGGTTCTGTATCAGAGTTAATACCTTCGATACCAATTTGCTTTAAATCATAATCCTTTGCCGAATATCCAAATGCTTTATGAGGTACTACAAATGATTTACCTTTATGCTTTTCAAACCAATCCTCATACTTATCATCAAGAGCTTCAAACTTTTCTTTTATTGTATCATAATTTGCTTGATAATATTCTTTATTTTCTGGATCTTTTTCAGATAACTTGTTTTTGATTGTTTCAAGCATTTTACCTGCATTATCAAGACTTAGCCATGTATGTGGGTCATACTTACCATGGTTATGTCCTTCATGTTCATCATGATCATCTTCATGTTCTTCATGGTCGTGATCATCTTCGTGTTCATGTTCATCATGTGCATGGATCGCATCACTTTCTATTAAATCAACATCTTTAGACATATCTACAATATCTAATTTTGGATTATTTGACTTAACACTATCCACCCAAGATTCAAATCCACCACCGTTTATGACAACTAAATCTGCATCAACTATTTTCTTCATATCATCAATACTTGGTTCATAACCATGTGCTGAACCTGTTTGTGTCAAATTCACTACATCAACTTTATCTCCACCGATTTTCTTCGTAAAGTCATATACAGGGTAAAATGACGCAACCACGTTGATTTTCTCAACTTTCTTATTATCATCTTTTTCTATAGTTTCTTCATTCTTCGCATTTTCCACCTCATTGTTTACAGGCTTTGTACAAGCAGTAAACATCAGTAACAATGCTAGTGCTAAAACTACTATTTTATATTTTCTCATAATTCCTCCTTCAGTTTCATTCATAGAATGATAATCATTCTCATTTATTATATATGATATTTCACATTTGTCAACATTTGTTATATAATATTTTCGAACGAGGTGAAATATGGATAACTTACTTAAAGAACATGGTATACGAGCTACAGCAGCAAGACTTGATATCTTAAATTTATTAGAAAAAAATGACCCAATGACTGCAGATGATATTTTTGAGCAATTACAAGATAAAGGTGCAAAACTTTCTAGCATATATAGAAATTTATCACAACTAGTTGAAAGCAATATACTTACAAAGATAGTAGGCATCGATAATTTTGCATACTATCAGTTAAATACACATACACATAAGCATCATTTGACATGCTCGGTATGTAAAAGAACAATGCCTATTGAAAACTGCCCTATCCATGAGCTTCAACATGATATAGAAAAATCAACAGGCTACAAAATAACAAATCATATATTTGAATTTATAGGGATATGCCCTGATTGTCAGGAAAAATAAACTTTTCCACAGAAAAGATCCTAGCTGAAGTGTCTTTTCGACTCCAAATTTTTCGAGAGCTGAGTCTTTTCCACAGAAAAGATCCTAGCTGCGTGCCTCGACTGGCGAAGCTTCTGATTGATATGCGACCTGCTTAAACTGACCTATAGATAAGGTTATGGAATACTTCGAAAAGGTCAGTACAGCAGGCCGCTTTTTTAATGACGCTTCTTGTCTGCGGATTCCTCGCGTCGGACTTTTCTGCGGAAAAGTATTAAGCTTGGGACGCAAAAGTATATTTCGGAGAAAAAGTGCTTTCTCAGCAAAAGTTTTGAAAAGAAAGAGAGTTTTCGCAAACGAAAACTTACCAATTTACATAAAAATGAAGGCGACCATTGGTCGCCGTCTTTCTATATGACCATATTTACATGCTAGTTTGGCAAAAATCCAAAACTAGCATGTAATTCGCTTTATCTTGAAGGATTTCGTTCCCGAAATCCACCTATTTTTTATTTAGCTTGAGGCTATGGGTAAATCCTATGTCTTATCATTTTACCTTTATTGGTATAAATGTTTCCATTACTGCAAAGCCTTGTGCTTTTGCTATCTCAACTGGGGTGATAATGTGCCCCATTCCATAGTGACCTGGTCTTTCATCTAATTCAAAGCATCCACTTTCTTTGATATATGCCAAAGCTTCATTGAATAAACGAGCATTTTCTTCTTCATCATGATCAATATAGTTATATACTAGATAGTAACCGCCTTCAAATTCAATATGTGGATATCCACCATCGTCCATGCCATCAGCTAGTGCCCATATCCAAA
>JAAYEL010000107.1 GCA_012728755.1 Tissierellia bacterium
AATTGTCTCTTATATTCATGTAACCTTTTTATTTGTATATCAAATATCGAATTAGGATCTATCTCAATACCTTCATTTTCAAAAATATATTTAGCTAATTCAACTTTCTTTTCTTTTTTTATTTCTATTAAACGTCTTAGAACTGATTCATCATCTTTAAATTTTTCCAAGCCTTTTAATAGCATCATATCATGCTTCCAATCCTCACTACCTAACAATTCATCAATTAAATCAGTAAGTTTTGGATTTGAGTATTGAAGCCATCTTCTAGGCGTCACACCATTAGTTTTGTTATTAAACTTTTCTGGAGCTAGCTTATACCATTGTTTTAATGTGTCTTTTTTTAATATTTCAGTATGAATAGCTGCAACACCATTGATGCTAGTTGAAATGTAAGTAGCTAAAAATGCCATTTCAACATGACCATTTTTGATAATTCTATAACTGTCGATCTCTTCTTGAGTGTAATTCTTGATTCTTAACTCTCCGTTGAATCTCTTATCAATTTCTTTTATGATATCTAAACATCTAGGAGCTACTTCATCGATCAGTTCAAGAGGCCATTTTTCAAGTGCTTCTTGAAGTACTGTATGATTTGTAAATGCAAATACTTTAGAAGCTACTTGGAACGCTTCTTCCCAACCTAGATTCTCTCTATCTAATAATATTCTTATTAGTTCTGGAATAGCAATAACTGGATGTGTATCGTTTAGTTGGAATACATGATATTTATGGAACTCAGAAAATTTAACATCTTCTGGATAATTCGCTTTATATTTATCTATGACATCTAGCATACTAGCTGATACGAAGAAATATTGTTGAAGAAGTCTTAAAAGCTTTCCTCTTCTTTGCATATCGTTTGGATAAAGCACTCTAGTGATATCCTCTGCCCAGTTCTTTTCTCTAACAGATTCATCATATTCAAAGTTATTAAATTTAGCAAAATCAAATCCACCATTTCCATACGGTTCTGATTGCCATAATCTTAATGTATTTACAATATTATTCTTGTAACCAACTATTGGAACATCGTAAGGTATCGCCTTTACTGCAAAGTCCCCAAACTTTACAACTTGCATCTCACTTTCTTTTCTGATTGACCAGAAATCTCCGTGCTCAGTCCAATTGTCACCTTCTTCTACTTGAAATCCTTTATCGAATTTTTGTTTGAAGATCCCTTGTGAGTATCTAACTCCATATCCTTGTAGTGATAGTCCTTCTGTAGCTCCTGATTCCATAAAACAAGCAGCTAATCTTCCTAATCCACCATTTCCAAGTGCTGCATCATCTTCAAAATTCTCTAATTCGTCAAAGTCAATTTCTAATTCATTAAGAACTTCCTTCACTTCATCTAGTACTCCTAGATTTAGTAAGTTATTTCCCATTGATCTTCCTATAAGGAATTCTGCTGATAAATAGTATGCATTTCTTCTAGTTTTATTTTTTTCGTTTGTCTCAATCCAGTCTTGTTGGATTTTTTCCATTATCGTTTTAGACAAAGCGCCGTACTTCTCTCTTTTGGAAGCACCATCATACTTTTTACCATATAACTTTTCTACATTAACCTTAAATTCTTGTTTAAGGTTATTCTTATTCAACATTTCCATCTTACCCCCTCGGCATAATTGTGTAAATTTTAAACCTTTAACAATCTAAATTATTAAATTATTAACTTAAATCTATTATCTCTTAACTTTTACGTATTAAAATTTACGCATTTATTATACCATATTTAGCGATTTATTACTCAAATATCCTCAAAATTAACATTTGTAGCAAATTTTACTATAATTTGTTAAAATAAAATAAGATTAGGAGGATTATATGAGAAAAACATGGAATCAGTATTTTATGGATTTAGCTGTTGGTGTTTCTGAAAGAGGTACCTGTGATAGAGCATATGTAGGATGCGTATTGGTAAACAAAGACAATAGGATAATAACGACTGGCTACAATGGTTCAATTTCTGGCAATAAGCATTGTGATGAAGTGGGACATACCATGAGAGATGGACATTGTATAGCAACTATCCATGCTGAGATGAATGCGCTATTGTATTGTGCTAAAGAAGGTATAAGTGTAAAGGATGCTATTTGCTATGTGACTCATTTTCCTTGCTTGAACTGTACGAAGGCTTTGATTCAAGCCGGTATATCTAAAATCTACTATAAAGAAGGCTATAGAATGGATGAGTATGCGATTGAGTTATTGACTAAAAATGA
>JAAYEL010000108.1 GCA_012728755.1 Tissierellia bacterium
CACGTAATGCGATAAAGCTTTTAGCAACTTTAGGATATCCTGAAACCATTATTGAAGAGGCGAACGTTAATGTAGATTATGTATCTAAAATGAAATAATAATTAGAGATGTTCTCCCTACCATGTTGGTGGGGAGTTTTTTCGATTATGTTAATATTACTTGCAAAGTGACAGCGTGTCATCTATAATAACAAGTGACACGGTGTCATTAAATAAGGAGGAAATATGGGAAAGGATACGTTTTACAATCTTAAGGATGATAAGAAAGAAAAAATACTGGAAGTTTTGAAGCATGTATTTGCCCAAAAGCCATTTCACAAGGTAACGGTTAAAGAAATTGTGGATGAATTAGGAATTGCTAGGGGGAGTTTCTATCAATATTTTGAAGATCTTGAAGATGCATATTTTGAGATAATTAATAGAGAACTGGTTGATATTCATGGACTTTTTGCTAAATTGATTAATGAAAACAAAGGTAATTTGGAAACTACATTGATGGATTTCGGAAATTCTTTAGAAGAGGTATTGTTTGTTGAAAATACTTATTCCATTTATAAGTACATCTATCTTTACTGGGATGAGACCTTAAGTCAAAGATGGAAAAAAGCACATAGTAGTCAGGTAAGAATATTAAGTGATAACTCTAATGATATGGACTCGGAAAAAATGCACTATATAAAAGGTGTCATTCATATGATTATTAAACGTAACTTCCAAGAGAATTGGGATAAAAAAGAGTTTAGGAAAAAATATGAGAAACAAATTTATTGGTTGATAAAAGGAGTTAATTAGTGGTTATATTTGAAAGTATTTTTGATGTGTTGTATTTATCGGTAGTTATAGGGCTAGGTGTTCGACTATTGCTTGAAAATACAAAGCAAGCCAAATTGTTTGGATTAATGGCCATTTTGTTAGGAGTTGGGGATGCATTTCACCTGGTACCAAGAATAATATCTCATTTGAGCCCATTGGGTTTTGAAGGGCATGCATTTGCCTTATCTTGGGGACAATTTGTCACAAGTATTACGATGACTATATTTTATGTGTTATTTTACCATTTCTATAGGCATCAAAGCGGTGATAAGAGCAAAGCTAAGATGTGTGCTATTTATGTTTTAGCTATTTTGAGAGTAGTTTTGATTTTATTACCTCAAAACAAATGGGGACAGGTACCAGGTGACTATGTGTTCGGTATACTTAGAAATATTCCTTTTGCGTTAATGGGGCTTGCATTGATTTTTTGGTCATAGAAAGAAAAGTCTAAATCTGGTCTACAAAATATGTGGTGGTTGATTCTTCTAAGCTTCCTGTTCTATATACCAGTGGTACTTTTGAGTGAACAATATCCAATAGTTGGAGCATTGATGATGCCAAAAACTGCGGCTTATCTAGCTATCGTTGTACTTGGTTATAGATATTTTGTGGGAGAATTTAAGCATAAAAACATTCTAGGAATGGCATTTGCAAATCTTATTATGGGATTAATAGGAGGAGTATTTTATAGAGAGTTTACAAAATTCTATGGATATACTAAACCTTCACATTTAAGCATAGTCCATGTGCATTCTTTGGTTTTAGGATTTATAGTGATGTTAATAATCTACATGCTTACAAAAGGATATAAGAAAAATCAAATCCAATCTTTAAAAAAGCCTATATATATTTTTGAGGCTGGAATCATATTTACTATAACAAATATGATGGTTATCGGGATATATGAAGTCGTAGGTCTTGGTGAACAGACAATTAATAGAGCTGCAATCGATGGTATAAGTGGTCTTGGCCATATCACATTAGCTGTAGGGCTTGTATGGACAATTATTAAGATCTATAAAGAAGACTATATGTAAAATGATATATCGTAGATTCAACTGAAATGAACTTTAACTAAAACTAGCCCCATACTTTATAGTATGGGGCTAATTTTTTATGTGTTATCAAATTTAGACAATATTTTAATACATGAATGCATCTTCATAACAAAAAATCATAACAAATTTTCTTGTAAAACGTGTATTTAGATGAATAATCTCTTATGATATGAAAAAAGTAATATACTTATGAAATTTATATATAATGTTTATATTAGAGATATTATAAGATATTAGAGAAGATAAAAATAGTATTTTAACAATATTAATATATAAAGGAGGAAATATGAATTTAAAAAATTTGGAATATTTTATAGCTGTTTGTGACAATAATTCTTTTACAAAAGCTGCAGACTTATTATTTCTATCGCAGTCAGCATTATCAAAATCGATAAAGAATTTAGAAGAAGAATTAGACCATATATTGATAGATAGAACAAGTAGAAAATTTAAGCTAACTGATAAAGGCGAGATTCTTTATGAGATGGGAAGAAAATTACTAGATGATATCGCCAAAGACGTTGATAAAATCAATGATACTCTTTCAGGATCAATTGGAAAGCTAGTGATAGGTATAGCGCCTGTCATATCCACTGTATATTTTACAAGTTTTGTTCACCAATTTAAGCGAGACTATCCAGATATCGAGCTTGTAGTCATTGAGGCTGGTGCATATTCATTAACCAAGCTATTAGAGGATGGACGTGTTGATATAGCTATGCTGATTAATCCAATACATAATGAAAACTTTAAATGTGAAATAGTAGCTAGAGATGAAGCTGTTTTGTTGGTAAATAAGGACCATCCGTTATCCATAAAGACGAAAGTTGTTTTTGAGGATCTAAAAGATGAGAACTTCATATTACTTGATGATACATACCTTCTGTACCATCAGATAGTAAAAAGAGCTAATGATGCAGGATTCACACCAAATATTATCGGCACTAGCCATCTGTGGGATTATGTCTGTGAGTCTGTTAGTAATAATTATGGGATAAGTATATTGCCAAGACCAATACTTTATAGGTTTCATTTAGACAACATTCGAGTGATACCTTTTGGTGGAAATGGTTATCCTTGGGAAATAGTTATGTGTGCAAATATGAAAAAAAACTTTAGTCATGTTATGAAAGAATTCTGGAATTATGTGCCAAAAAATATCAATCAGCAGTGATTTTGTACAAGAAAATACATTTTAATATGAAATAAAGATATTGATATGATGAAAAGAAAGCGTTTTACTCAAAAAAGAATAATTCATAAAATGGTCTCAAATGTAAGGCCATTTTTTAAATTATTTATGAGTAGGAGGAATCATGGCAGTAGAGTTTTTAACAGCAAAAGAAGCAGCTAGTAGGATTAAAGATAATATGACAGTGGCTACGGGAGGTTTTGTGAAAGTAAACGTAGCGGAAGAAGTTGAGAGTGAACTAGAAAAAAGATTTTTAGAACAATCTCATCCTAGAAATTTGACTCTTGTGTATGCAGCAGGTCAAGGAGATGGAAAAGATCGTTCGCTAAATCATTTTGCTCATATAGGTATGATCAAAAGAGTAATTGGTGGGCACTGGAACTTGGTGCCTGAGATTGGTAAAATGGCTCTTGAAAATAAAATCGAAGCCTATAACCTACCTCAAGGGGTCATCACACATATGTATCGAGATGCAGCTACAAAAAAACCTGGTACATATACAAAAGTTGGTTTGCAAACTTTTGTAGATCCTGATCTACAAGGGGGTAAGCTTAACGAGATAACAAAAGATGACATAGTTAAGAAAATTGAAATAGAAGGAGAAGAATATCTATTTTACAAGACACCCAAGATAGATGTAGTAATACTTCGAGGTACATATGCAGACGAGCTTGGTAATATAACATTGGAGCATGAAGGAGCAGTTTTGGATGCTACCAGTATGGCCACAGCTTGCAAAAATAACGGAGGGATTGTCATAGTACAAGTAAAAGATATTGTTCAAGCCGGAAGTCTTGATCCTAAACTTGTAAAAATCCCTTGTACTATGGTTAGCATAGTAGTAAAAACAAGTGATGAGATAGCTTACCATGGACAAACTTTAGATGTTTTTTATTCACCATTTTACAATGGAGAAAAGAGAAAAGTATTATCAAGTGTGGCACCTATGGCATTAAATAATAGGAAAGTTATTGGAAGACGAGGTGCTATGCTAATGAAAAAAGACTGGGTTGTTAATCTTGGTATAGGAATTCCAGAGGCAGTAGGAGCAGTAGTAAATGAAGAAGGCCAAGGAAATAAGATGACATTAACAGTAGAAAGTGGTATTCATGGAGGCGTGCCTGCTGGAGGTGGAGAGTTTGGTATGGCGATAAATCCATATATGATATTTGATCAGGATAAGCAATTTGACTTCTATGATGGTGGTGGACTTGATATCACATTTCTAGGACTTGCTCAATGTGACCAGAAAGGAAATATTAATGTATCTAAATTTGGACCAAAGATAGCAGGTTGTGGAGGATTCATTAACATAAGTCAAAACACAAAGAAAGTTGTTTTTTGTGGTACATTCACTGCTGGTGGTTTAAAGCAAGAAATAGGTGAGGGCAGGTTAAAGATAGTAAACGAAGGCAGTGCAAAGAAATTTGTCAAAGAAGTCGAACAAGTAACATTCTCAGCACAATACGCCATCCAAACAGGTCAACAAGTACTATATATTACTGAGAGAGCTGTATTTGAGCTTACAAAAGACGGTCTACTTTTAACTGAAATAGCACCAGGTGTAGATTTGCAAACAGATATATTGAATCAAATGGAATTTACTCCGCAAATTTCTGACGACTTAAAAGTAATGGATACAAAAATATTTGACCATGCATGCATGGGATTGACTTTAGAATAGGAGGAAAAAATGTTAGGAATTTTCTTAGGACTTGTAGTCCTTATTATATTAGCATACAAAGGGTTTCACATAGTATGGGTAGCTCCGATAGCTGCATTAGTTGTAGCTTTGACTGGAGGATTGGATTTATTTACAGCTTATACGCAAACATATATGGATGGTCTAGTTTCATTTACGAAGTCATGGTTTCCAGTGTTTTTGTTTGGAGCTATCTTCGGTAAAATGATGGAAGTAACTGGATCTGCTAAGGCAGTGGCTTTGATGATTCGTAATTTGGTTGGATCACAAAGAGCAATTCTTGCGGTTGTCATAGCATGTTCAGCCCTTACTTATGGCGGGGTAAGTCTTTTTGTTGTAGTATTTGCCATTTATCCAAAGGCAGTAGAATTATTTAGAGAAGCTGATATATCAAATAGGTTGATACCAGGAACTATAGCTTTAGGTGCATTTACTTTTACCATGACTGCACTTCCTGGAAGTCCTCAACTTAATAATCTAATTGCATCACAGTATTTGAAAACAAACACTATGGCAGCACCTATTCTTGGTATCACAGCAAGTATTATTATGTTTATATTGGGCTATTTGTGGCTTAAATATAGAGAGAGAAAACTTCGAAATGCTGGTGAACATTTTGAAGAGAGTATCAACAAAGGAGTTAAGGTAGATTCTGAAAAGATATCCTCCCATTGGGCAATAGGTCTATTGGCTCTTGTTAGCGTTGTAGTATCACTTAATGTGTTAAAACTAACTGCTATATATGCTATAGGAATTGGTATCATCATATTGACCGTATTTCATATCAATCAGTACAAAAAGTTTGCCAATACTCTAAATGAAGCTGCGCAAGGTTCAGTATCGTCAATCATGAATACAGCAGCAGCGGTTGGTTTCGGTAGTGTAGTAAGAGCTGTCCCTGGCTTTGCAGCGCTAACAGGATATTTACTTAATCTTGGTGGATCGCCTCTTTTATCTGAGGCCGTTGCGATTACTACCCTTGCTGGTGCCACTGGTTCTTCATCAGGTGGGATGACAATTGCCTTGGAAGCATTAGCACCAACATATCTTAAAATTGCAGAAGCGACAGGAATATCTGCAGAAGCATTTCACAGGATAGCTACAGTAGCAAGTGGAGGTTTAGATACTCTACCACATTGTGGTGCAGTTGTGACACTATTAAGTGTATGTAATTTAAAACATAAGGATTCATATTTTGATATAGGTATTGTTTGTTGTGTTATTCCATTGATAGCAACAGCTGTTATTGTAATAATGGGAAGCTTTGGGATTGTTTAGGATTTTGTTAAGATTGGTATAAAGACACTAATACAATCTTTGTATATTAACTTCAAGGAGATAAAAATGTCTGAAATCAAAACAAAAGTAACTGATGTCGATGTCTATGAATTTATAGAATCATTTGCAAACACTGAAAGAAAAAAACAAGATAGTTATGAGCTGATCAAAATGATGCAAGAAGTATCAGGAGAGCCACCAAAAATGTGGGGGCCAACTATGATTGGCTTTGGTAAGTATCATTATAAGTCAAATAGAAGCAAGCAAGAAGGAGACTGGTTTGTCATAGGCTTTTCACCAAGAAAGGCAGCCATATCAGTATATGTATACTCAGGCACAGAAAAGCAAGATGAATTACTTAAGTCATTAGGTAAATACAAGATGGGAAAAGCCTGCATCTATGTAAATAAACTTGCAGATATTAACCTAGACGTATTAAAACAAATGATGATTGACTCAATCAAACATACAAAAGAGGTATGGGGATAATTTGTAATTGTTGTAAATTTATTATATGATATATATATATCAATATCTTAAATCTTCTGAACCATGATATCGCTAAGTAAAAGTATCATCACTCTGAGATCTATATTAAGTTCTAATATAGTAATCGTAATAGAAAGTAGGATAAGATGACAAAAAAGAAGAAATATATAATAGCAGGAATCATTGGAATCCTAACAGGATTTGCTTTGAGCTATATTGTTCATAATTTTATTTTGTAACTTCCATAAGGTGAATGGAAGAGGAAATTGTCACTATAAGAAGATTGCGGATATGATATAGCCCTAAACTTTGCCACTTAGTGGTTGATATATTTGGGGAAACACCAAGGGAAACCTTGGTGTTTTTTGTGGGAATGAAAAAAGAGCTTCTTTGAAGCTCTTTTAAATTACCTAAATGACCAACTCGGTCTTTCTTGTGTCTTTTCGTTTTTTCCTATTTCTTTTGCTGGGAAGCCTTCTACGATTGAGTTTGCTTCTACTGTCTTTCTTTGTTGAACTAGACTGCCTGCTTTGATTGTGGCATTTTCTCCGATATGAGAGTAGTCGCATACGATGGCGCCAGATTCTATAACTACATTTTCTTCAAGTGTTGTTCCGTGAACTATGCTTCCAGGTCCGATTGTTACATTATCTTTGATGATAAGTTTATTGTCTGGTAGAAGATGTAACACGCTATTTTCTAATATATGTACGTTGTTGCCTATGATTACGGGACCATGTGCATTACCTACGATTTTTACTCCACCTGCTATCTTACAATTTTCACCTATTATAACATCTCCATTTATCTCTGCTGTTTCAGCTATATATGTACTTTCAGCGACTTCTGGCGTCTTGCCATTTAGCTCATATAATTTTCCCATATTAATACCTCTTTCGTTGTCTATAATATTTTCTACATATTCACTAATACTTGTGTCATTGCCTCTCATCTTGGCAATCATATCTTTATCTTCTTGAGTTAGAGATCTAATCACACGACCAGGTCTTCCAATAACTACGGAATTGTCAGGAATGATAGCATCCTTTGGGATAATTGTTCCCTCACCAAATATACACCAGTTTCCGATTTTCGAACCTTCAAGCATGATAACGCCGTTTCCTATCTCGCAAAGATCACCTATAGTGGCGCCGACAATCATACATTTATGTCCAAATACGGTTTTAGAACCGACATTTACAGGATATTCCTTTGTACCTATGATTGCAGTATTTTCTAATACCCAAGTTGAATTTCCAATAGTGATTGAATCATCTTCACTTCGAAGCATCGAACCTTGAGCTATGTAACTTCCATCACCTAATCTAATTTTCCCAGATAAAAGTGTTGAATTATCAATTCTTAAATTATTCATATTCTCTCCTATCCATTTTGATTTTTATAGATTGAATATCTATATCTAATATTATATATTTTTATGTAGTTAAAGGCAAATTGATGGGCTTTAAGTCGGATGGGAATTTTGAAGGCAATGATGATACAGGTAAAATGCTTTTTAATCTTGTCCTAATATATAATTCACGCAATTGAATAGTCTTTCATTTACGGGTATAATAGCATTAATATATGATAGGTAACTTTAAGTAGGATGATTAAGTTTAAGCTTGGAGGATAAGATGAAAGAAAAATACATTGAGAATGCAAGAGGAAGGGTTTATTATTGGATATCTGATCAATGGATAAAAGATAGAACAACCATATTCTTTTTTCATGGACTAACACAAAATCATACACTTTTCGATAGTGAGATGAGATATTTTGAGGGTAAATACAATTTAATAGTATGGGATGCTCCGATGTATGGTAAATCGAGACCTTACAAGAATTTCACCTTTACAAATAATAGCAAGGATGTATTGCAAATTATGAAGGGAAACTCTGTTAAAGAGATTATTGCAGTTGGCCAATCTATGGGCGGTAGCGATATTCAATCTTTTATGACAAGTCATCCTGATAAGATTAAGGGCTTTATTCTTCTAGGAAGTATACCACATGATAATAGCTACTATACATTTTTTGAAAAACTATGGTTTAGATCGGTTGAAAAAATGTATGGCATTTATCCATTGGATGAGACGAAAAAATATGTCGCTCAAAATGCAGTTTTGACAAAGACTGCGCTGAAGAAAATGAATGATATGATGAGTCTATATGAGGATAAAGAGGAGTTTGGAAAAACGCTTCAGGTCAAGTATCATGCCTTCTTGGACGATAGGATTACTGTAAAGTATCCATGTCCTGGACTTTTGATGTATGGTCAATATGATACGGTGGGTAAAGTAATGGAATATTCCAGAATTTGGGCAGAAAAAGCAGGGCTACCTATAGAGATAATACCTAATGCGGGGCATTGTGCAAATTTGGATAAGCCCGATTATGTAAATAAGTTGATGGAAAAGTTCATTGAAGAGGAGATCTTAAAGAACAAATAATGTCACAAATCTATTATCTATTCGGTTATATTATCGAGTGGTTGATAGAAGGGAGTAAATAATGAAAAAAATAAATAGATTGATGGTTATATTAGCGCTTATGCTTTTTGCACTAGTAGCATGTAATAACAAACCAGTAAGCACAGATAATGAAAAACCAACTACACCAAAAGTTGAAGATAAAAATGAGGACGATATGGTTAAGGAAGATCCAAAGGATGACAAAACACCTGATGATGAGGGAGTATTACCTAATGACGATACAAAAGCTTCAGATAATGCCAATGACTTGCAACCGAAGCCAGGTCCTGGTCAAGATAATGATAGTGATTTAGTCATTGGAGATAATAACGAAGTAAAAGTGGATGAAGTGTTGAGTAAAGCCATAGTAATGATTGTCGAAAATGATAATAAAGATATAGCTACAGCTCAAGTGGGTGAGAAAGGTGTATTTCTGATATATCCAAAAGGTGAATTTGCAGAGACCCTTAATCAATTGAAGACCAATCCAACTGATGAGTTGAAAACAAAACTTAATACTTATCTTGAAAGATTCGCTACAAAAGCCAAAGAATATCATTCTTCTTTTAGAACAGATATAGTCTATCATTTTGTAGAAGAAAATAATCCAAACGAAGTATTAATTAAGATGGAAAATGGAGAGATAAAAGAAACATTTATTAGATAAAAAGAGCCACTAGATTAGCTGGTGGCTTTTTTGTGAAATGCTGTCAGTACCATGGTTAC
>JAAYEL010000109.1 GCA_012728755.1 Tissierellia bacterium
ATTACTGAATTTCTTGACTGATTTAGAGAATCATCATTTGTATTTACGATATAGTACTCATCAAGTACATCGCTAATACTATCATAATACTTAACATCATTACCTAAATGAGTTAGGTTTAATGCATAAAAGTTTAATATGCTACCATTTCTATAGATTAGGTTAGGTGCATAGTCTTTTTCACGTATTAAATCGATTATGTTATGAAGCGATATATCTAGTTTTTCAATATCTAGATTATATAGGCTTCCATAAGGCATCTTTGGATCAATATTGCTTTGGTAAGCTATCTCACGACCTATTACTGGAGAAAATCCAGTGATGTAAGTATAAAATATTTTGAATGCCTGCATATTATCAGGAATATCTAAGTCTTTAAGAGACGGCTTTTTATCGTAGATATCAATCTTGTCTGTATCAAAGTTTTCAAATATCGTCCCTGGGTATATAGCTCTAACACGTGACATGTCATGTGAGACCCTTGTGATAGCGTCAAGTACCTTATTATTCTCATCTTGTAATACAATATTAGAATGCTTGCCCATTAAATCAACGCTAAGCTTTCTATCAACTTGTATACCTAATTCGTTTCTAGTCTCAAAGTATATAACAACAGTTCTATCTAGTTTATTTTGCTTAATCTCTTTAATCCTAGAGTTATTAAGATGTTTTCTTAAAAGCATAGCAAAGTTGGTTGGTGTTTGAGGATTTTGAAAATCTTTATTCGTTATGTGAATTCTCGGTGCTTGAGAATCTGAAGAAATCAAAAGTTTATAGTTTTTTGTTGAATAAATAGTAAAAATCAACAAATGCTTATTAATTTGATTAATCTTTTGAACTCTACCATTAGTTAATTTATCTTGAAGTTCATCAATGATCGAACTTAGTATAATTCCATCTATAGTCATAATTACCTCCGTATCTACTATATGATAACATAAAAAATGAGATTAAGTGTTAAATATTTTTAATAAATCCTTGACATTAGAATTCTGTGTATTAAAATGGGAACAAATGGAGGTGGCTATGATTAAATCAATGACTGGATATGGAAGGGAAAGTTTTCTAGATGAGACATTATCTTTAGATATAGAGATGAAATCTGTGAACAGCAGATATTTAGATCTATCTATAAGAATGCCAAATCAACTAAATTTTCTTGAAGATGCTATCCGAAAAGCAATCAAAAATAGAATAGCAAGAGGTAGAGTTGACCTATTTATAAGAACGAGTAAAAAGAATTTATCAAAATCAAACATCAATGTAGATTTAGATACTGCTTTAGAGATGAAAGAAAAACTAGAAGCTATTATTGAACATACTGGAATCAAATCAGCAGTGAATCTAAACGATATACTTAGAAATGACGATGTACTTACTTATGATTCACCAAATCTTGATGAAGAGTATTTAAAAGAAAAAGTATTAGCTACTATCAATAATACATTAAGTATACTTGATACTATGCGTATCCAAGAGGGTGAACATCTAAAGGAAGCTCTTTTAGAACTTTTGGGTAAGATTGAAGATAATACTAAAAAGATAGAACAACTTGCTTCAAACATTACTAGCGAATAAAAAGAAAAAATTGAAGCATCTATCGCAAAGTTATTAGACAACACTCATCCTATAGATGAAGATAGACTAGCTAATGAGATTGTATTTTACGCTGATAGGGCTGATATAGCTGAAGAGATAACAAGATTGTATAGCCATATAAAGCAATTTAATCAAAGCTTAAATTCAAAAGAAGCTATTGGAAAAAAACTTGATTTTATAACGCAAGAGATGTTAAGAGAAACAAATACGATAGGATCAAAATCCAATAAAAGAGAGATTACTGAACTTGTTATAGAGCAAAAAACGGTGATAGAAAAGATAAAAGAACAAGTTCAAAATATTGAGTAAATAGGAGTTAGGATGAAAGGTTTTTTATGTGTCATATCAGGTCCATCTGGAGTTGGTAAAGGAACTATAGTTAAAGAATTATTGAAAAAAAGAGAAGATACAGCATTAAGTATCTCAGTTACGACAAGATATCAAAGAGAAGGCGAAGTAGAAGGAGTAGACTATTTCTTTAAAAGTCTAGATGAATTTGATCAAATGAAAGCCAATGGTGAATTGTTAGAAAGTGCGATCGTACATAATAACAAATATGGTACACCAAAGGAATTTGTCGAACAAAAAATCAATGAAGGAAAGATAGTTATCCTTGAGATAGATGTTCAAGGAGCTAAACAGATAAAAGAAAATTTTGATAATGCTATATATGTTTTCGTATTACCACCAAAAATGTCAGATATTGAAGAAAGATTAAGACATCGTGGGACAGAAGACGATGCAAAGATATCGATGAGACTAGAAAATGCTATGAATGAATTTAAAGAAATAACTATGTATGAATATTTCCTATTAAATGACAAGGTAGATATAGCTACTACACGTTTAATAGATTTATTAGATAATGAAAAAAAATTAAGGGGGAACTTATGATAAATCCATCATTTAGAGAATTAGAAGAAATTAGTAAAAGTAGATACAGAATAGCCATGATGGCTGCTAAAAGAGCAAAAGAAATTGTTGATGGTGACAAACCATTAGTAAAAGGAACAGGAGTTAAACCAGTTACTATAGCTATTAATGAAATTATGGCAGGTAAAGTGGAAAGAGAGGACTAATATGTTAAAAGGTAAGAAGATACTTTTAGGTGTCACTAGTGGTATAGCAATATATAAAGTAGTAGACCTAGTAAGTAAGCTTAAGAAAAAAGGAGCTATAGTCGAAGTAATTATGACTGAAGCTGCCACAAAATTTATATCACCTATAACATTTGAGACAATGGCTGATAACAAAGTATGGACAGATATGTGGGTTCATCCTGGAAAAGTACTTCATGTTGATGTGACAAATGATGTAGACTTATTCCTTATCGCTCCAGCAACAGCAAACACAATAGCTAAAGTTAATGCAGGTATAGCTGATAATTTACTTACATCATCCATATTAGCTTCAAAAGCACCTGTTATGTTTACATTAGCTATGAACACAAATATGTTTATCAACCCAATAACACAAAGAAACATTAACTCATTAAAGGAATTAGGCTATGAGTTTATTGATTGTGTTGAAGGACAACTTGCATGTAACACTACTGGCCAAGGTAAGATGGCTGAACCTGTTGACATCATAGACCATCTAGAACAGTATTTTACAGTGAAGGATTTAAAAGGTAAGAAGATAATTATTTCGAGTGGAGCTACTATGGCTCGTATGGATCCAGTGAGATTTATCACTAATGATTCAAGCGGAAAGATGGGTTATCAACTTGCTAGACAAGCTAGAAATAGAGGTGCAGAGGTTATATATATAACTGCAAGAGTCACAACTCCTGATTTGGCTGGAGTTAGGAGAATTAATGTAAGAACAAATCAAGAATTGAGCGATGCAATCCAAAGAGAATTCTCAGATGCAGATAGCTTAATTATGGCGGCAGCACCTGTGGATTTTGAATTTGTAGAAGTACATGATCAAAAATTGAAAAAGACAGAAGATAGTGAACAAACTATATTTGAGATGAAAAAAACAGCAGATATCTTAAAGACATTTGGGCATATAAAAACACATCAAAAAATAATTGGTTTTGCAGCTGAGACGACAAATGTTATAGTTAATGCGCAAAAAAAATTGATGACAAAAAATGCAGATTATATTATCGCAAATGATGTAAGTAAGGATGGAGCTGGATTTAACTACGACACAAATATCATATCGGTTATTGGTAAAAATAGCGTAGTTGAATACAAGAAAATGTCTAAACAAGAAGCAGCTGACATTATATTAAGTTTGATTTAGGTGCATCATGTACTATGATGTGA
>JAAYEL010000110.1 GCA_012728755.1 Tissierellia bacterium
ATAGAAAAAAAGCACAAGGTGGTAAAAGAGTTTTATATACAACTCATAATCCAACATATGATGCAAAGAACCGCTTTGATTTACCAGAAGAGTTAGAACTTGATTTTAAATCAATTGCTCATTTATTTGAAGCCTTAGAACAACCTGTAAAGGAACCAGAACTAAGCTTAACTGTTCAAAGACTAAACAAGATGATTGTTGATGCTGGGATTAGTGAACTTGAATTACAAGAAGTAGTAGCAGAAAAAGGACACTATGAATTAAGTGTGCTGGTTCAAAATTATTCAGATGAATTTATTACAAGATGGATTATTCCAAATTGGGAACGTGTATTGGAAACAATTAAAAATAAAAAAGGAGAACAATAAAAATGCAAGAAAATAATAAAGATATGTTAATGGATTGGAATGATTCAATTGAAAGTGATGGTCAGGAGTTTATATTACTTCCTGATGGTGAGTACAACTTTACAGTTACAAATTTTGAAAGAGGTAGATTTCCTGGTGGAGCAAAAGTTCCGCCTTGTAATAAAGCAACCATTACTGTTCAAGTAGATTCAAAAGAAGGGGTTGCAACAGTGAAATTCGACCTACTTTTATATAAATCTTTAGAGTGGAAATTATCAGCATTCTTTAGATCAATCGGACAAAAGAAACATGGTGAGAAACTATCTATGGATTGGAATAAAGTAGTAGGTTCAAAAGGTCGTGGTTACTTCAAACAAAAAACATATACAAATCAAAGTGGTGAAGATAGAACTTATAACGACTTAGACAGATTCATTGACTATGATCAAGCGAATTTTATAGATGATCTTCCATTTTAAGGAGGGCTACTATGATTTTAAGACCATACCAAAATGAGGCTGTAAAAGCTATTCGTAATGAATGGAAGAATGGCAATGCAAAGACATTGTTGGTGTTGCCAACGGGAACAGGCAAAACAGTCGTATTTTCAAAAGTTATTGAAGAAGAAACTAAAGATGGCGACAAAGCTTTAGTGATTGCACATCGTGGTGAACTATTAGATCAAGCAGCAGATAAATTAAAAGTAACTAGCGGTTTAGATTCAGCCTTGGAAAAGGCTGAGTCAACTGCAATTGGTTCATCAAAAAAAGTAACTGTTGCATCCATTCAAACACTCTCACAAGAAAAACGGTTAACAGCTTATCCAAGAGATTATTTTAAGACAATAGTTGTGGATGAAACACATCATGCAATGAGTGATACTTATCAAAGAGTTTTAAAGCATTTTGATGGTGCAAATATACTAGGTGTTACTGCAACACCTGATCGTGCAGATCAGAGAAGCCTGGGTAAGTTTTTTGACTCAAAAGCATATGAATATTCAATGCATCAAGCAATTAAAGAAGGATACTTAAGTCCGGTTAGAGCTCAGATGATTCCACTTGAATTAGACATTCATGAAGTAGGTATTTCAAATGGTGATTATGCAGTAGGTCAAGTTGGATCTGCACTTGATCCATATTTAAATCAGATAGCACTTGAGATACTTAAATATGCAAAAGGTAGAAAGACAGTCGTATTTTTACCGCTGATTAAAACATCGCAGAAGTTCTGTGAATTACTAAATCTTCACGGCCTAAGAGCTGCAGAAATTAATGGTGAAAGTAAAGATAGAGAACAAATACTGGCAGATTTTGAAGCTGGTGAATATGATGTGCTTTGTAATTCTATGTTACTTACTGAAGGTTGGGATTCTCCCAGTGTAGATTGTATTGTTGTTTTGCGTCCTACAAAGATTAGAAGTTTATATCAGCAAATGGTAGGTCGCGGGATGCGTATTCATCCAGGTAAA
>JAAYEL010000018.1 GCA_012728755.1 Tissierellia bacterium
GTATATGGCCTTGGGTGACCAACATGAAGTCCTTGTCCTGATGGATAAGGAAATTCAATCAAAGCATAAAATTTTTGTTTATCTTTGTTAATTTGGGTTTTGAATGTCTTTTCTTCATCCCAAATCTTTTGCCATTTCTTCTCAATGGCATTTGGATTGTATTTATTCATTTTCTCCTCCAATATTCAAATAAAAAGGACCTATCACCTCATAAGAGACGAAAGGTCCGCGTTACCACTCTTTTTGATTCAATAGAATCCACTTAATAGTTTTAACGGTACAACCGTACAGCTCATAAGTAAGTTCAAGGTAAGGTAAATGTTTGTTCACAGCAACCACAAACTCTCTGAAAGATAACTATCCTCTAATACTCTTAATCTACGCCTTTATAAATTAGATAATATCAAATTTTTCTCCAAATGTAAACATTAAACATTTGGTGTATTTCTTTTATCCATGAAAAACTTAATAGCAAATATTAGAGCTGCTATTACGATAAGTGCCCATGTAAACTGAAATAAACTTTTTATCACTGTCCAAATTAGTATAACCGCTAATATAATTATGATAATCCCAAAAATACTATTTTTCATATTGACTCCTTTATCTAGTTTCCTTTTATCGCTTTATAGATAAATGCTATAAGTGCGATTATTATGATTAATGGTAATATAGTCCATGCCAGATGTGCAGCAAATGCTATAAGAGCTATTAATATCGCTATGATAACAAAAACAATAAATGGAATCGTAATACAACAGCCCATTAGTTATTGTCCTTATGCATAGAATTTACTGTTCTTGGATATGGGATTACGTCTCTGATATTTTTCATACCAGTTAGATACATCACCATACGCTCAAAACCAAGACCATATCCACCGTGTTTGTTACCACCGAACCTTCTTAAGTCAAGGTACCATTGATAATCTTCAACATTAATACCCTTTTCATTCATTAACATCTCAAGCACATCAATTCTTTCTTCTCTTTGAGAACCACCTATTAATTCACCAACACCAGGCACTAATAAATCTGTAGCAGCCACAGTCTTGTTATCATCGTTTAATCTCATGTAAAATGACTTAATATCCTTAGGATAGTCAGTAACAAAAACAGGACCTTTGAATACTTCCTCTGAAAGATATCTTTCGTGTTCTGTTTGTAAATCTGATCCCCAGCCAACATTATACTTAAACTCTTTTTCTGATTTTTCTAATAACTCAACTGCTTCAGTGTATGTCACTCTAGCAAAATCAGAATTAACCACATTATTTAATCTCTCGATTAAACCTTTGTCAATAAAACTATTAAAGAAGTTCATTTCTTCAGGTAATTTATCCATCACGTATTTGATAATGAATTTAACCATATCTTCAGCAAGATTCATAACATCTGATAATTCAGCAAATGCGATTTCTGGCTCAACCATCCAAAACTCAGCTGCATGTCTAGGAGTGTTAGAATTTTCAGCCCTAAACGTAGGTCCAAAAGTATAAACTTTACCGTAAGCCATAGCATATCCTTCTACTTCTAATTGTCCTGATACAGTTAAATTTGATTCAGAACCAAAGAAATCCTCACTAAAGTCTACCTTGCCTTCATCATTTCTAACCGGATTATCAATATCCATTGTAGTAACTCTAAACATTTCACCTGCTCCTTCTGCATCACTAGCTGTGATGATTGGAGTATTAACATATACAAATCCTCTATCATTAAAGAACTTATGAATAGCAAATGCTAATTCAGATCTAACTCTAAAAACGGCGTTGTATGTGTTTGATCTAGCTCTTAACGAAGGTAGAGTTCTCAAATACTCTAAAGTGTGTCTTTTATTTTGTAATGGAAAGTCCTTATCTGAATCATTCAAAACAACTATCTTAGATGCTTGAATCTCAAATTTTTGTTTACCACCTTGAGCCTCAACTAAAGTACCAACTACATTAATAGAAGCAGATAAACCTAATGCAAATATTTCTTTAAAATTCTCTAAATTAGACTCAACAACAACTTGAACCGTATCAAAAAAGCTACCATCATTCAACTCTAAAAAACCTATGTTTTTTGACTCTCTACTCTTTCGAATCCAGCCATTTATCTGTACCTCTTGGCCAATAAGTTTTTCGTAATCTCTGTGTAAATCCTTAATTAACATCTTTATTCCTCTCATATTCCTTTAATCTATTTAATCTATCATTAATCTTGGCCTCATAGCCAACATTTTTTCCATTGTAAAATGAAACATCACTTATCTTATCAGGTAAGTAGTTTTGAATCACATATCCATTATTATAATTGTGTGGATATTTATATTCAAGTCCATGACCCAATTCTTTTGAACCAGCATAATGAGAATCTCTCAAATGATCAGGTACTTGATAAGGTGGATTATTATTTATAAATGATAATGCATCATCAATAGCCATATAACTAGTATTGCTTTTCGGAGCTAAAGCCATATAAAGAGCTGCATTCGATAGTATTATCCTCGCTTCAGGATTACCAACTGCATCTATAGCTATAAATGCTGACGAAGCTATATTAAGTGCATTGGGGTCTGCAAGTCCGACGTCCTCTGAAGCAAAAATCATCAATCTTCTTGCTATAAATTTAATTTCCTCACCTGCTGATATCATCTTTGCTAAATAATATATCGTAGCATTAGGATCAGAACCTCTCATTGATTTAATGAAAGCTGAGATAGTATCATAATGTGTATCTCCATCTTTATCATAGTAAGATGTTTTCTTTATAATTGAATTACGCATATCATCAATACTTACAGATATCTTCCCATCTTTTTTATCTGTTGATAATATCGCTATTTCTAGACTATTTAATAATGCTCTAGCATCTGAGTGACTTGAATTAACTAAATAATCTATAGCATCTTGATCTATAGTGATATCAAGTTTACCAAATCCTTTATTTTCATCTTCTAAGGCTCTTTTGATGACAAATCTTAGATCTTCTTCGCTTAGAGGTTCTAGTTGAATCAAATGGCATCTTGATAAAAGCGCTTTATTTACTTCAAAATAAGGATTTTCTGTTGTAGCTCCGATTAAAATAATCAATCCATCTTCTACATATGGTAACAACACATCTTGCTGTAGCTTATTGAATCTATGTATCTCATCAATAAATAAAAGCGTCTTTTCCATAAACATTGACATATGATTTTGGGCTTTTTTAACCACTTCCATAATATCAGCTTTTGATGCAGCTACAGCTGATAAATGTTCATAATTCATATTAGATGTCTTTGCGATTATATAAGCCAAAGTGGTCTTGCCTGTCCCTGGTGGTCCATATAATATCATCGAAGAAATCCTATTTGCTTTTATCATTCTATACAAAGGCTTATCTTTTCCTAGTACATGTCTTTGCCCAGCGTACTCACTAAGACTTTCTGGTCTCATCCTTACAGCTAGTGGAGATGACTTCGAATAGAACTCTTCTTTATTTTGATCAAAAAAACTTAAATTATCCATAAAACACCTATACTTTTAAAAAATGAGCAAAGAATTAATTCTTTGCTCATGAATATAACTTCTAGTTTACCTATTCGTCTTTTAAATTCTCATATCTAAGATTTTCTATCTCATCATAGAAAGTCTCAACATCTTCGAATTCTCTATAAACAGATGCAAATCTTACATAAGCAACTTTATCAATATCCTTTAGTTTTTGCATGACTAAATCACCAATATATGCAGAGGTTACCTCTTTTTGATTTAAGTGATTTAATTCAATCTCAATGTCGTCAACACTTTTTTCAAGCAAAGATATTGATACAGGTCTTTTTTCGCAAGATCTAATCATTCCATTTAAAATCTTATTTCTAGAAAAAGCTTCTCTAGTTTGATCTTTCTTAATAACCACAAAAGTTTGATCTTCATATCGCTCATAAGTGGTAAATCTCTTTCCACATTCAAGACAAGATCTTCTTCTTCTAATAGTTCCATTGTCCTCTGTAGGTCTTGAATCTATAACCTTAGAGTCATGAAAACTACAAAATGGACATCTCATACTATCCTCTTAAAAATGGTGGTATAACGAATCCATCGTTATTGTCATCATTATTTTTCTTATTAGTTGTGTAACTTTGTGTATTATTTTTCTTTATCTTATTAGCATCAAATCCAGTACCGATAACTGTGATCTTGATTTCGTCTTTTAATGTCTCATCTAAACCAGCACCGAAAATAATATTAGCATCTACATCAATAGTTTCTCTAATAAGTTCAGCTGCTTCAGTGATTTCCATGATTCCGATATCTGCTGCAGTAATGTTAATAAGTACCGCTTTAGCTCCATCTATAGAAGTTTCTAATAGCGGACTCTTAATAGCTGCTTTCGCTGCTTCGATAGCTCTATTTTCACCACTTGATTGACCAATACCCATATGAGCAATACCTTGGTCTTTCATAACTGATTGAACATCGGCAAAGTCTAAGTTGATTAATGCTGGAACAGCAATTAAATCAGAGATACCTCTAATACCATCTAATAGTACATGATCAGCCATATTGAAAGCTTCTACCATAGTAGTTCTTTTTTCAGCTAATTGTAGTAATCTATCATTTGGGATAACGATTAATGTATCTACTTTATCTTTTAGTTTTTCTATACCTTTTTCAGCTTGTA
Source organism: Tissierellia bacterium (assembly GCA_012728755.1). Lineage (GTDB taxonomy): Bacteria > Bacillota > Clostridia > Tissierellales > Peptoniphilaceae > JAAYEL01. The sequence continues at coordinate 4,650 of JAAYEL010000018.1, forward strand.
ATTGTCTATTTTTACCTTCAAATACAAAAGGTTTAGTAACAACTGCAACTGTCAATATACCCATTTCTTTTGCTACTTGAGCTACTAATGGTGCCGCACCAGTACCAGTACCGCCTCCCATACCAGCAGTAACAAATACCATATCTGCACCTTGAAGGATATCAGCTATCTCGCTTTTACTTTCATCCGCAGCTTTTTCTCCTACTTCAGGATTACCACCTGAACCAAGACCTCTTGTTAACTTTTGTCCGATTTGAATTCTTTGATCTGAATCTATAGCATCAAGAGCTTGTTTATCTGTATTAATAGCTACAAATTCAACACCTTTAACGCCAGAGCTTTTCATTCTATTGATAGCATTATTACCGCCACCACCAACACCAATTACTTTGATCTTAGCTAATCCCGTATTATTCATTTCCATATCAAAATTGCTCATACTTTCCTCCACATATTCAATTTATCTAAAATTATTCTAAATTTTCTAAATATTAAGCTTATTATATCAATATACGCTAATTATATCAAAAAAATTACAACGTTACCTAGTTTTTTTATTAAATGATACTTTTTTTTCTATTTTATTCATGTTATTATATCGACTTATATTTAAAACAATACCCATCATCACAAAATAGATTAAGACTGAAGTACCACCATATGATACAAAAGGTAAAGTAATTCCTGTATTAGGAATGGCATTAATTGCCACACCAATATTTATAAATGATTGGAAAAAGTATAAAGTCCCTATACCTACAAGTACAAGTTTCGGATATAAATCCTTTGCTTTCATAGCTTCTCTAATAATTAAGATAAATAAAGCAAATACTAATAAAATAAAAGCTAAAGACCCAACAAAGCCAAACTCTTCAGCTATTACGGCAAAAATCATATCACTATTTACTTCATCTGCTAGGTAACCATATTTTAAAACTGATTTTCCATAACCTACTCCAAATAATCCTCCGCGGCTAACTGCATATAAAGAATGTATGATATGCCACGAGATTGATTGTGCATATTTTTCGGGATCAAGATATGCTCTAATTCTATTCATTTGATATCCCTTACCAAAGAAATAAAATACCAGTACGCCCAAAATCATCAGGCCTATAACGGGCAACCAAAACTTTTTCTGAAATCCGCCAACCAGGTACATGATACCAAGCGTGATTACCACTACAAGAAAAGTGGATAAATCTGGTTGCATGAAAATCATTATGCTTGGAGATAATACTATTAGAGTAATAATGAAACCTCTAAAAAATTCCCCAGCATACCTTGCTCTTTTGGTTAAGAAAGAAGCTAAGAAAATTATTGAGGCAATCTTATATACATCTGAAGGCATAAAAGAAAATCCAATTAGCCTGATTCCTCTTTTTGCATATCCATTATAAAATACCCTGAAAGGTCCAGCCCATAGAGCAGCCCCTAATAGGAATAGAGCTAAAATATATATCCACGCATACCAACGCTTATAGAATCTGAAGTCAATAATAGATGCCACAAGCATCAAGATAACCCCACCTACAGAAAACATAGCATGTCTTAATACATAGTGAAATGGTCCTGTATTATATTTAATTGTTAAATTTGAACTAGCACTAAAGATAACCATAACACCAATAAACGATATTAATATCGTAAGAGACATAATATAGTAATTAAATGTTGGTAAACTACCCACATATGAAGTTATCTTTCGTAAGATTTTTTTAACCATTATAATTTGTTGACTAACTCCTTAAAGTGTCTTCCTCTTTCTTCAAAGTTATTATACATTCCCCAACTAGCACAAGCTGGAGAAAACAACACAACGTCTTTATCTAAAGCAATATCATAAGCTCTTTTCACAGCTTGTTCTAGATCATCAACTATTAAAGTTTGAATCCCGTATTTTTTTGCAGTTGCTTCTATATCAAATTTTGTTTGTCCAAAAAGTATTACTTCTTTTAGATTTTTCACGCCATCAAATAAATCATCATAAGTCGCCTTTTTATCGTAACCTCCAGCAATCAATATAATCGGTTCCTTAAAACCACCAATTGCCTTAACAGTCGAATCGACATTAGTACCTTTTGAATCATTATAATACATAGCACCATTAACAACCTTAACAGGTTCTATTCTATGCTCTATTGGCATAAATGTCTTAACACCATTGCCAATATCATCCTCGCTAAGTCCGAAAGCCATTGCCAGTTCAATAGCAAATAAAAGATTTTGAGTGTTATGGTCGCCTACAAGTTTTAAATCCGATCTTTTAATAGAGATGATTTGTCCATCCCTATAGATGTTGTCCTCTAGGCAATAGCTTCCTTCATTAACAGCATTTATACTAGAAATTCTCCTAATTTTTGCAACCGTGTTTTCGCAAATTTCAGAAAAATAACTATCGTCATTATTAAGGACTATCACATCGTCCTTAGTTTGATTAGATGTCAATCTAATCTTACATTTTTTATATTCTTCAAAACTACCATGCCAATCAATATGATCAGGTGAGATATTTAGAATAGCTGCATACTTGGTCTTTAAATTCGGTGATGAAGCCAACTGAAAACTAGATACTTCAAGGACAAAGGTCGTATCTAAACCATTTGTTAACACCTCATCAAGTATGCCAACACCTATATTTCCTACTACCTTGCTCTTAGTACCACTACAAGATAATATATGTGATACTAATGATGTCGTTGTCGTCTTTCCATTAGTACCGGTTATCCCAATCATACTAATATTTGGCCAAATTCTATATGCCAACTCAATGTCTGAGATTACTTCTATGTTATTTTCTAAAGCGCTAATAATTAATTCTTGATCTAATCGTATACCTGGGCTCTTTAAGACAAGGTCTATATTCTTCCAATCAATATCCAATAAATCATTTATAGCACTTACTTTTGAATCTGAAAGTTCCTCAATAGTTTTATGATATTTTTCATTTTTATTAGCATCATAAATATATACATTTGCTCCTAGAGCACTCAAAGCTTTTACACTAGATATTCCTGTAACTCCAAGCCCAAACACAATAATATTTTTGTTTTTTACATCATAAGCTTGCATATCCATATTAACCTACCAAATACACTGTTAAGGCAGTCAGGATAATGCTTACTATCATAAAGTTTGCTACTATCTTTGGCTCTTTGTATCCCTTTAATTCATAGTGATGGTGAAATGGACTCATTAAAAATATTCTCTTTTTTCTAAGCTTAACACTAGCCACTTGTAGCATTACTGATAAAGCTTCAGCCATATAGATGCCACCAATTATCACCAAGAATAACGATAGATTCATAAGCATCATCATAGCAGTTAAAGCACCACCTATAGCCATAGATCCTGTATCTCCCATAAAAATAGAAGCAGGATTTGAATTAAATCCTAGATAACCTATTAGAACTCCAGCAAATATCAAAGCTGATATTGATATATCGCCAGATCTTGAGTTTGCTATCATAAATATGCCAAAGAAAACAGGTATTGAAATAGACGCAAGTAAACCGTCTATGCCATCAGTAAGGTTAACTGCATTTGTAGTACCAACAAATACGAACATTAGCACAGGAATCACTAATATACCTAAATTTAAGTTTATATTAAAAAATGGAATCAATAAATAACCTAAATTTCCTTTTACAACATAACTAACAACCACGATAACAAATGCAAATAGTACTTGTAGTACAAGCTTTTGTCTTTCAGTTAATCCTAAGTTTTCTGCCTTTTTTATCTTCGCATAATCATCAATAAAACCTATGAATCCATAAAGTATAGTAGATAGTATTACTATTAATGTATCGAAGCCAAAACCTACAAAAATCGCATTTAAAAGTATATATACTGTAACAAACGCAAGTCCACCCATAGTTGGAGTACCTGCTTTTGCATAATGCTCTTTATTTCCTTCTTCTCTAATTGGTTGACCAATCTTATTTTTCTGTAATATTGGTATTAATATTTTTGTAGCTGCTAACGAGCATATAATAGATATGATCAATATAATTTCTTTTGTCACAATTTCCTCCTAAGATTACTGTTCATCTGTCGTAATCACAATTTTTTCATTTTTATTAATTATAGTTCCTGCATCAGGTTTTTGCTTAATAACTATACCATCTTTATTTGTAGTTTCAAAATTTATTCCATCTTCTGTAAGAAGTTTTTGTGCATCTTCTAATTTCATATCAATAATGTTAGGAACTTCAAACTGAGAATTATAATCCGTAAAAACTTCTATAAATCCTTTTCTTTCCATAAAACCATTGGCTTGAGGCATTTGAGTCTTAATTATTGAAAACTCACTAACACTCCCTTCGCTAAGCTTCAATTCAAGTTGTTCTTGTTCTGTTATTTGTCTAGCCTTATATACTGGTAATTCGACTAGATTTGGAATCCTAATAAAGTCTCCTACCCCTATCTCTGTTGAAGCTCTATTATTATTTAACTTATCGATTTCTTCAAAGATGTTTCTAGTAACTGGATACAATGATGATCCTAATGCATCCCTTTGAGTCTCAGAAAATAAAATTAGTAGAGAATACTTTGGTGCATTACTTGGGAAAGTCGCAAATATTGAAACAATCGTCTTATTTGGAAACTCATTATCTTTATCTAAAAATACACTAGATGCGCTTACCAGCTCTGTCGTACCAGTCTTAACACCCATCCTAATCTCATTTGATTTTAGTGCTGAAGTCTGCTGAGCATTGTATTCAAAATATTCACGCATTGTCGCTGAACTTTTTTCCGATAACACTCTAGCTACTTCTTGAGGTTTAGCTTGTGCTACTAGATTGTTCTGTTCATCCAAAATTTCTTTAATTAGATGAGGACGATAATAAATACCGCCATTTATCGTAGCATTCAAAGCAGATATTTGCTGTATAGGTGTAGTTGATATCGAGTGACCATAACTCATAGGCCTAAAATCAACATTTTTTACTTCTTTAGTCGCATTAAAAACACCTGCTACTTCATTTGGTAAATCAATTCCTGTTAACTCACCAAACTTAAAACTTCTAGTAGATTCAACAAACTTTTCTTTTCCAATATCATCAATGATACCTACAAAAGCCGGATTACATGAATTGCTAAAAGCCTCTCTAAGAGATTGGACCCCATGCGGATTATGTGCTCTCCAGCACTTAATCGTAACTCCTGGCGATATCTCAATATAGCCATTACATGTGTATTCATTATGCTCAATCTCATGATTTTGATCTAATCCTATGGCTGTAGTTATTGCCTTAAATGTTGAACCTGGCTCATAAACAGAAGATACGTTAATATTATTCCACCTTCTAATCATATATGAATCTTTATCGTTTTGGTCTATAGCATTCAAAAATAATTTATCTATATCGCTATTTAAAGATCTTGGTGAGTTTGGATTATATGATGGAAGACTCTCCATAGCTAATACTTCTCCTGTATTAGGATCAGTTAGTATCGCTGCTCCATACATAGGTGTTTGATCTTTAAAGTATTGAAGCAAATTATCATAAAGTATTTTTTGATAATCTTCATCAATAGTAGTAACTAAGTTTTTTGCTTTTTCAGAAGGAATATTTTCTCCTGATTCAAAGGCTAAGGTAGTACCACCAATCGCTTTAAAAAACTCTTCGTAGCCTTTTTTACCTGCTAGTATCTCATCGTAATATCTTTCTAAACCATAAGCACCTACACCATTTTCAACATATCCAAGTGTTGATGATAATATCTCTTGATTTGGATAGTATCTCTCACTTTCTGTCCTAAAATAGATATAAGGAAGCCCTAGTTTTTCAACTTCTTGTTTCTTATCTTTAGGTACTTTAGATGCTATCTGTCCAGATATCTCATTTTCTAACATATGTAGTAAATCATTGGTATTAATACCTAAGATAGATGCCAAATCCTCAACTTCATCGAAGGAATAATCCGGCAAACTTGTTCTCGTCTCATATTTTTCAACCAAAGCTAAAGAATTTACATCTGATTTATCTAAAGTCTGTAGCTCAGCTAAAAGTTTTTGCTTCTCAGCTCTTGGCAATGCTACTGAGATATATGCAGTATTAAACTGCAAATTCGCTGCCAATGGCTTTCTATTTCTATCATATATAGCTCCCCTATCAGGGTAAATCACATCTTTATTTACTATCACCTTTTCTGCTTTAGATTTATATGAATTAACATCAAAAATCTGCAGTCTTACTAATATAATTATGTACAAAAGTACAAAAAAAGCTATGAAAGAAATAAAAATTAGAATTTTTTTATTAGTTCCATAGCCCTTGTTTTTATCTTTATTATCCATATTTACTCCACTATCCTAATTATTAAAAATCTTATTCAATAAAGAAAATAGAAAATTGGAATCTTCTTCCACATTTACATCTACATGATTAGCTGTTGATACACTTGATTTAATCTTTACTATTTCATTAGTAGAAGGATATATCATTCCTAATCTTTTAGTAGCAATCGTCTCAACTCTTGCCTTATCTGTATAAGGTTTAAGTTGAATTTGTAAATCATTTATAGCCAAGTCAAGTTCCTTGTTTTGACCATCCATTACCTTTATATCACTTTTTATTCTTACCATAGTAGTATAACCTAGAAAGTAAAATATTGATAGGAAAATTATCATCACAACACTTAAGGATATAAGCGTATTAATCCAAAACATACTTATTGGCTTAACTTTGCTTTTAGTCTTTGCTACTGTTTTTTGTTCTATTTGATTTTCAATTTGTAATTCGTTTGTTTGTTCAAACAGACCTAAAGCATTATCTCTATACGCTTCCATAATCCCTCCTATAATTTAATACAAACTCTTAATTTTGCCGAAGCTGCTCTTCTGTTTTCATCAAGCTCTTCTTGACTAGCAGTTATTGGTTTTCTGTTAAGAAGTTTTATTTCTTTTGTTTTGTGACATACACAAATTGGAAAATCTGGTGGACATGTACATCCTTTAGCCAATTCGTTGTATCTGTTTTTTACTATCCTATCCTCGATTGAGTGAAATGTAATAATAGCTAACCTTCCACCTTTTTTTAATCTTTCTACCGCTATTCCTATTGTTGATTCAAGCACATCTAATTCCTTGTTTACTTCTATTCTCAATGCCTGAAATACTCTTTTAGCAGGATGTTTTCCTTGCATCCTAATCTTCTTTGGTATAGCCGCCTTTATGATATCTACTAGTTCTAGAGTAGTCTCAATTGGTTTATCTTGTCTTTGCTCTACGATAAATTCAGCTATCCTTTTTCCCCACTTTTCTTCACCGTAGTTCCAAAAAATCACTTCTAATTCTTCCTGACTATAGTTATTTACTATATATGCTGCTGTCAAATCTGAACTTTGATCCATACGCATATCTAACAAAGCATCTTGATGATATGAAAATCCTCTTTCGCCTTCATCAAGCTGATAACTTGATACACCAATATCCATTAGAACTCCATCAACCTTATCGATTTCCAAAGAGTCTAAGATAGATTCTAAAAAGGCATAGTTACTCTTAATAAAAGTAATTTGATCTTTATATGCTTCTAACCTTTTTTGAGATTCAACTAATGCATCCTCATCTTGATCTATAGCGATAAGCCTTCCATTCGGTCCAAGCCTTTTTAAAATCTCTAGACTATGTCCGCCACCACCAAGAGTACAATCAACATATATTCCATTTTCTTTAATGTTCAAGCCCTCTAGAGTTTCTTCTAGTAAGACAGGTTTATGTTTAAATTCCATAATTTTTCCTATATATCTAAATCTTCAAACTCACTCATCATCTCATCGTAATCGATTTGATCTGAATTGATGTATTCGTCATATCTTTCTTTCGACCAAATTTCTATTCTAGTGGATACGCCTATAATGGCTACTTCTTTATCTACCTTAGCAAACTCACGAAGGTTTTGTGGGATTATGATTCTTCCTTGTTTATCTACTTCTAACTCGCGAGCTGGAGCGAAAATAAATCTTGAGAACTCTCTAGCTTTTCTAGAAGTCAATTTAAGGGATTTCATTTTTTCTACCATGTTATTCCATTCAGTTTCGTCGTACACGAAAAGACATCCATCTATACCTTTAGTGATATAAAATGTATGACTTAACTGTTCTCTGAACTTTTGAGGCATGATAACTCTACCTTTATCATCGGTAGAATGGATGTATTCACCTATGTACATTTTGAATCCCCACTTTCCCCCACAAAATTACTAATAATCCACCACTTGATTTAATATTACATGAATATTTGATAATATTCAACCCTTAAAGATTAAAAATCATCGCAGTTTTCAGCATTTTACCTAACTTATTAACTTTTTTTCTTATTAATGCAAAAAAAGTGAAGACTAGAAATAAATTCAGTCTCCACTCGGTGAAATTACATATTGTTTTTAACTAAAAAAGAAGATTGCTACACAATCTTCTTTTTACTCTTATTCTTCAACTGTTGTTTTTTCAACTACATTATTTTTCATTAACTCGTATTGGTTTTCAGGTTGTTTTTTTAAGTACATAAGAATAGCCACACCTGCTACTATAAATAATATACTAGTTATTTGCGCTGTTCTAAATGGTCCAATCCACAAACTATCTGTTCTGAATGATTCAACGATAAACCTCAAGATTCCGTAGAATATTAGATATAGAGATGTAGTTTGTCCGAATTTTCTTTGTTTATTTCTAAAGAAATATAATAAAACTCCAAATATCAGTAAATTTCCAAGTGATTCGTAAAGGAATGTTGGATGATGTCCTTTTCCATCAATGATCAATGCCCATGGAAGGTCTGTCTCATAACCATATGCTTCATTGTTAAAAAAGTTGCCCCATCTACCAATTGCTTGTGCCAGTGGTAAAAATATCATAATGACATCAGATAATGTAAAAAATCTGACTTTTTTTATCCTTGCATAGATAATGCCAACGATAACTCCCACAATCACTCCACCATGTATGGCTAGTCCGCCTGATCTAATATCAAGCATAGCCCAAATGCTATGATATCTTTGCCATTCAAAAATGACATAATAAATTCTAGCTCCTATAACAGCTAGTGGTAGAAGTATCAATGACAAATCATAGATATGATCTTCTTTACCGCCTATTCTTTTTAATTCCTTTGATGCAAATATTACTGCTAGTGCCATACCCGTTACTATAAGTATCGCATACCAATAAATTTGTACGCCAAATATCTCAAATGCTACTCTACTTCCGTTGTATTGCATAAAACACACCCCTTATTCTTTTTATAAATTAGAAAATGATTCAATAATATCACCGCTATGACAACGCCCATGAATACCAAGAATTGTATTAAAATCCTAATACTCATTTGGATAAAGAAATTAAGTGGCATCATTTGTATCATTAAATCAGTCCTTGGATCTAATAACCATAAATCATTATCAAAAAATATCTCATGGAATATCACAAAATACTTGTTAAAATCAAATGACATAATAGCAACCATTAGAGCAACTAATCCTAAAATTACTAAAATATATCTTAGTGTTTTAATCATCAGTTCATCTTTAACTCTCAAAAATATTGAAGTCATTAAACTCACGATAATTATTGTCACACTTATACTCATAACTCTATAGGCTAATTCAAAAAGTTTCCATACATCTTGCATATGCATGACTTCCTTTTGATTAAAATCATCTTCTAGTAAATAATCATACCCAGTTTGCAAATAATAAGCAATTTTTAGATTAATACCATCCAGTTCATCATGCGTCTTTCCAGTTACTTCATCAATACTATTTTCTCTTTGAAATTTATTATAGAATTGAACATCTTGCGACTTAAGACTTATAGACATCAATAGCATACCAAGGATAATAGCAATGGCCAGTAAAAATGCCCATATATGAATAGCGACAGTTTTCACTTTATTTTTAGTCTTCATCAGGCATATCCCAGTTATGATATACATTTTGCACATCATCATTTTCTTCTAGAAAATCGATTAACTTATTCATGAATTTGATATCATCATCATTATCAATAGCTTGATAATTTGAAGGAATGTACATGATATCACTTTCTACAAATTCATATCCAAGACTGGATAAATGTGATTTAACATTATGAAGATTATCAATTGTCGTATATATCTCTATCATACCATCTTCATTATTCACATCTTCAACATCAGCTGATAGTGCATCTTCCATAACCTTATCCACGTCATATTTAGATTCATCAATTAGGATAACCCCTAAATGCTTAAACATAAATGATACAGAACCATTAGTTCCCATATTACCATGATGTTTATCAAATGCATGTCTGATATCTGGAGCTGTTCTATTTCTATTATCAGTCAAACACTCTACTATAACTGCTATACCAGATGGTCCATATCCTTCATATGTGATTTCTTCAAAGTTAGCCCCATCAGCACCACTTGAACCTTTCTTAATAGCTCTGTTAATATTATCGTTTGGCATGTTAATAGCCTTTGCTTTTTCTATAGCTGTTTTTAACGCAGCATTATAATCAGGGTTGTCACCACCTTCTTTAGCAGCAACCATAATCGCTCTGCCTAACTTTGTAAATTCCTTAGCTCTTTTAGCGTCTTCTTTACCTTTTTTATTTTTTATCTTACTCCATTTATTATGTCCTGACATACTATACTCCAATTATTTTTCTATTTTTTGATGCTAATAACAATTTTTCTAAAACGACTATATTGGCATTAGCACTTGTCATCTCTATTATTTGATTTTCAAACTCTTTATATTCATCTATAGATATATATAGTAAGATACTTACGATATCTGTATATTCTCGTTTGATCTCAAAATATTCATTAGTCAATATGAAATTATCTACTTTTCCTAGCAAAGTATAATCAACATCAACCTGTACTTTATTATAGTTTTTCATCCAAACATTGTCTACAGATTCTATGGCAATAACCGCTCCTTTTGAATATGCGCGAATAAGCCCCGAAGCTCCAAGCTTTACACCACCATAATACCTTGTTACGACAACACATAGATTTGTTAAGTCCTCTTTCTTTAAGACTTCTAAGATAGGTATCCCTGCTGTTCCCTGTGGTTCACCATCATCACTATACCTTTGAGTCAGTTTATTTTCTCCGATGATATATGCATAGCAATTATGGGTGGCTTGTCTATTTAGCTTTCGAATCTCATCAATAAAAGCTATAGCCTCTTCTTCAGTATCACAGTGAGATACATATCCTATAAACTCGGACTTTTTAATTTCTATCGAATCTTCACCCTTACCTAGGACGGTTTTGTATTCTTGTAAGTTCATCGTAAATATTCCTTGTATTTGTCAACTTCACTAGCTTCGATATAAATCTTAGCGCTTAGTCCTTCATCTAGATATTCTGAATCATATAGTTTTAGGTTTAATTTCATAAAAGTATCAATATTACTGTATGGAACCAATATGTTAAAGTACCTATATTTTTCATATAGCATATATTGGATTTTTTCAATTAATTTATCAATATCTTCTGCTTTATGTGCACTTATTTTTATGAAATGTTCGTCTTTTTTATCATAGAAAAACTCAGGATTTAAATCTATTTTGTTAAAACAGTACAATACCTTTTTATCTTTGATATTCATATCTTTTAATATGCTAGTTGTCGCTTTTAACTGCATCTTATAATCCACATTACTAGAATCTACTACAATCACTAATAAATCAGATATCTCTATCTCTTCAAGAGTACCTTTGAACGACTCTATCAACTTCGTAGGTAAATCAGATACAAACCCAACAGTATCTGTCATGATAATGTCTTTTCCATTTGGTAGCTCAATTTGCCTAGCAGATATATCCAAAGTCGCAAAAAGCATATCATCTGAATATACTTTCTTGTTATCTAGTGAATATTTTTCAACAACTGCATTCAATATTGTCGATTTGCCAGCATTTGAATATCCAATGATAGATACAATTGGCATGATTGATTTTTTTCTCTTATTGCTTTTTATCTTGCGCTGTTCATGAGAATCTTTTAGCTGATGTTTGATCTGAGTTATTTCCTTTTGAATATTTCTTCTATCCATCTCAAGTTTTTGCTCACCCGGTCCTCTCGTACCAATCCCCGCTCCTTCTCTAGATAAATAGTTTCTAAAACCAACCAATCTAGGCAATCTGTATTCTAGTTGCGCTAGCTTAACTTGAAGTTTGCCTTCTTTTGTCGTTGCTCTTCTAGCAAATATATCTAGGATCAAACCTGTTCTATCAACTATCTTCTTATCGATAATTTCTTCAAGATTTTTCATTTGAGATCCTGTAAGCTCATTGTTGAATAATATAGTATCAACTTCCATATTATCAGCCATCTCTTTTATCTCATATGCTTTTCCTGAACCGATATAAGTTGAGGCATTGATGGTATCAGCATTTTGAATAACTATTGCTTCAACCTCTGCAAAACTAGATCTAACCAATTCTTCTATTTCTTTTACTTTATCATCTAATATATGGTCACTTTCACCTAAATTTAGATGTACGATAATCACTTTTTCTTTTTTTTCATTCATTTTCATCACCTAACCTATTATAACAGAAAATACTTAAACTATGCGATATTTCAGATATGCATATTTTGCACTTAATTATGACACATTTCAATTGTAAAATATCGGTGAATAATTTTAGTGTATTTATGATATAATAAGAAAGATAAATTAAAGGTTGAAAAACTATATTTAGGAGGAAAATATGGTATTAAAAATAATAAAGAGATTCTTCCAAACAATTTTATTGGTAGTCATGGTTGCATTTTTACTAGTATTGGTTGTTGGATGTATGTTAGGAGCTTCTTTCGTAAAGATAGCAAAAAGCGCTCCTGATGTTCAGCCTCAGTCCATCTTAATGGAATTGGCTGAAAACTCAAAGATTCTAGATAAAGATGGAAACTTAATTGAAGAAATCGCATCAGAAGAGTATAGAGAAATAGTTACTTATGAGCAAATGCCTAAACATCTTATTGATGCCTTTGTAAGTGTTGAAGATGAGAGATTCTGGACACATAATGGTGTAGATATTCAAGGTGTCATAGTATCTGCTATAGATAACTTTAGAGCTGGAGATATTGTAAGAGGTGGATCTACTATCACCCAACAGCTTGTAAGAAATATATACTTAAGTCCTGATGTTCAATGGGAAAGAAAAATTGTAGAGATGTATTTAGCTCTACAAGTAACAGATAAGATTGAAAGAAAAGAAGATATTCTAGAAGCATATCTTAATAGAGTATACCTTGGACAACATGCTTATGGTGTTCAAGCAGCTTCAAAGATTTACTTTTCAAAAGATGTAAGTGAACTTACTATAGCTCAAGCAGCTACATTAGCTGGTATAGTTAAGTCACCATCTAACCTATCACTATTTGGTGCTTATTATCCACAAAGCGTACCAAGTAATGGAAAGATTCTTGGAGATTTCTACGTAGCAGATCAAAGTTTAATAGCGGTGTTAAATGAAGATGCTTTCGAGAGAAAAGACTATGTACTAGAAAAGATGAAAGAGTTAGGCTACATCACTGAAGCTCAATATAACTCAGCTATTAACGAGGATGTGGCTGCTAGTGTTAAACCTGGTAGTAAGAAACAAATTGATTATTCAAGCCATATCTCAAACTTAATTAGAAGAGAAGCCTTGGACATCCTGATGGAAAAGAAAGAAATGTCTAAAGAAGATGCTTCAACTATGTTATATACTGGCGGCCTTACTATTAAGACAACTATTGATTGGGATATTCAAAAGAAATTAGAAAAAACATACGAGGATTTCACAAAAATATTTAGTCAATATAATGAAGGTGGTCCACTTATAGCCGATTATAAGATTGATGATGGTAGAAATATCCTTGACCCTAATGGAAGAGTAGTATTCTTCTATAGAGATTCATTCCTAACAGAAGAAAATAAACTAAAGATTAGAAGTCATTTATATAGTTTTAATGATGCTGGCGATTTGGTATTTGAGACTGAAAGACTTACATCAGATGAAAATGGAATTTATGTTAAGTCATTTTATGATTTGAATGAAGACAATAATATCGTAACTTATAGAGCTAGTTCTCTATTGGTACCAACAGAGTATTTTGAAGCTCTAGGTAACTACACTACTCGTATAGAAAAGAGATTCTTAGATGAGCATCCTGATTTCTATACAGTTGATGAAGATGGCGTTTTATATATAAGCAAAGACTACTTTAATATTGAAGAAAAAGGTACTGTTCAACCTCAATCAGCTACTGTAATCATAGACCAACATACAGGTTATATTAAAGCATTAGTTGGCGCTAGAGGAAACAGCCCTGATGATACTATTGATAGAGCAAGCTTATTTACTAGACCACCTGCTTCTGCTATAAAGCCACTTGCAGTATATGCACCTGCACTTGAAAATGGTTTTACTTTAGCAACAGCACTTGATGATTTACCAAATAAAGACCATGAAGGAAATATATGGCCAAAGAACTACTATGCTGGATTTAAAGGTATCGTTTCTCTAAGATACGCCCTTGTAGACTCTATAAATACAACAGCCGTTACTACACTAAATAAGATTGGTGTAGACACAAGTATGGAATATCTAAAAGGATTTGGTTTAATTAATCAAAAAGATCCATCAAAAGATAATTTCATCTCACGTGAAGAAAACTCTGCATATAACGATGAAAATTTAGCTTTAGGTATCGGTGCACTTAGTAGAGGATTTACTGTTAAAGATATGGCTTCAGCTTATACTGCTTTAGCAAATGAAGGAGTAAGAAAAGAAACTAGTATTATTCTTTCTATAGAAAGTAATAGATCTGGAACTATATATGATGGTAAGGCAGAAGAAACGAGAGTTTTATCAAAAGAAACTGCATGGTTGATAACTAATGCTCTTCAAGATACTATCAAAGAAGATTATTATGGTAGAGGACAAAATGATTTCGGTATTGATGTTGCTGCTAAGACAGGTACATCAGATGAAAGAAGAGACTATTGGATAGCTGGATATAACCCATATCTTACTGCTGCTACATGGGTTGGATTTGATAATAACTCTATCTCATTAACAGGTAACTCAAATATGATGAGAGAATTCTTTGCAGCATATATGAATCCTATCATAGAAGACTATGAACCAAAAACTTTCGAGATGCCTGATACTATAGTTAGAGAGCAAGTAGATAAACTTTCTGGAGATTTACCAAGTAAATTAACTAGAAAAGACCCTCGTGGCAATATGGTAGTTAGTGAGTACTTTGCAGAAGGCACTGTACCTACAAAAGTATCAGAAATCCACGTAGAGTTAGAAATAGATACAAGAAATAATCTGTTGGCATCGAACAAAACACCTAAATTCTTAAGAGAAAAGAAGGTATTTGTACAAAGAGACCCTGCATATAATCCCGAAGAATTTGATGATATAGTCCCAGACGACTGGAAATATGAAGCGCCAACAAAATATTCTAACTTGGCATTTAATCCAAAACCAGTTACAGAAAAAAATTCTGATGGTTCAACAACAGTTATCACTACATCATTTGAGGGTGTGATTACTAAGGTAACTACTCTACCAGATGGTACTGTAGTAACTGTCGTAGAGTATCCTGATGGAAAGGTAGAAAGAACTACTAAACCTGCGCCTAAGCCAGAACCAACACCCGCGCCTAAGCCAGATCCACAGCCAACGCCAGAACCAACACCTGAACCTGAACCAGTTCCAGACCCAGGTACAGATGATGGAGAAAGCGACAATAACGATTAATAATATGACAATGAAATAGTATTAAACAATGAAGCTATTTTAGCTTCATTGTTTTTTAAAGGAGATATATATGAGCAAATACAAAATATTAATAGTTGAAGATGAGCATGGAATTGCTATTATGGAAAAGAACTATCTGGTTAAAAATGGTTTTGATGTCGATATAGCTGTTGATGGTAATGAAGCTTTAGAAGCTCTTGAAAAAAACAACTATCACCTAGTCGTTCTTGATTTAATGATTCCAAAGATTAGTGGCGAAGAAGTATTAAAACAAATTAGACAAGAATCAAATCTTCCAGTGATTGTAGTAACTGCCAAGGTTAATGAATCTGATGTGATACAAAACTTTAGATTTGGAGCTGATGATTATATCAAAAAACCTTTTTCTGGAATGGAATTAGTAGAAAGAGTAAAAGCTGTATTAAGAAGGTCTGATGATACTTCAAATACTAAGATAATTAAATCAAAAGATGAGATTGTTGAATATGATGTTGAAAACAACCGTCTACTAAAAAATGGAGAGGAAGTTTCTCTTACTAAAAATGAATTGCTTATCATCAATACCCTTTTGCTAAATCCAAATAAAACCTTTACTAGAAATGAGATAATTGAGTTATCATTTGGATACGATTATGATGCCTTTGATAGAGCCATTGATACACATATTAAAAATATAAGACAAAAAATCGAGGAAGATCCAAAAAATCCAAAGTATATTAAAACCGTTTATGGTCTAGGATATAAAGCTGGAGAAGTTTATGAAGTTAAGTAACAAAATACTTTATTATTTTACCATAAGTATTTTTATAGTGATTATACTATCCGTACTGATCACTAGCATTGCATTTCGTGCGACCATTGACTCATACTTAGAAGCACAAGTTGATGAACAATTTAGAAAGCTAGCAAATGATATTAGTACTATCTATTCTATAGGACCAGCTCTAGATAGTAGATCGCTTGCTGTGTATTCAGAAAACCAGAACATCAATATAAAGGTTTATGATAATACAGATTCTCTAATTGCTGAATTTTATGGACTTAGAGATAAAGGTATAGAACAAAAAAGATTGGTATCTAAGGAATTTGCATTGGTAAATGCCGCAGGTGTCAAAATCGGTAATATACAAATATCCTATTTTGAGAATCTTTACTTATACAATCAAAGTATAAATAATTTCTATGTAAGCATGGCTAGAAGCTATGCGATTATTATCATAATCTCACTTATCATGGGATTCTTAATAGTAATGTATTTCTCAAAGAGAATCGTAAGCCCTATTAGTGAGATGAATGAGTTTACGAAAAAACTCAAATCAGGAGACTATAATCTTTCTATTAAGAAATATGACACTTATGAGTTAGATGAGTTATCCAGAAACTTGAATTACTTATCGAATACTCTAAGTTTACAAGAGAACTATAGAGTTAGCTATGCACAAGATATAGCTCATGAGTTAAGAACTCCCCTTACTAACCTGCTATTGCATTTAGAAGGTATCAGAGATGAGATAATTGAAGCTGATCCTCAGGTAATAAACCTTTTGATAAATGAGGTAAATAGATTAAATTCGATGGTAAATAACCTACAAATTTCTTTTAATGATGGTGATAAGAAGTTAGAGTTAGATATGACATCAGTCGATGTATCGGATTTAATCAATCAAACCATAGCATCCTTTAAGCTAAAATTAGAAGATAAGAATATTAATCTGACCTTGAATTTTCCTGAAGATTTCAATATCGTTCTTGATAAAGACAAATTCATACAAGTCATCAATAACTTGATATCAAATGCTATTAAGGCAGTTGATGAAAATGGTGAGATAACAATTACAGGAACAAAATTCAAAAATAGATCTGTTATCAACATAAAAGATAATGGAGTGGGAATTCCCAAAGAAAATATCAAGCAAATTTTTGATAGATTTTATAGAGTCAATAATGATAGAAATAGGAAAACTGGCGGCCATGGTCTTGGATTAACCATCACAAAAACCTTTGTTGAACTAATGGGTGGAAACATTAAAGTTAATTCAGTATTAGGTAAAGGTTCCGAATTTATATTAACTTTTTCTGATCAAAAAAAATAGATAAAAATAAAAGGCTGTATGTAGCCTCATGGTTATCGAAGATAACCTGTGACACGCTCATATAGCCTTTTTTAGCCCATATTATGGTATTTTCTATATATTATATAGTTTGATATAGTTCCTTTGAATATGCTTGATATAGTGACCGCCATCCAGACGCCATAAAAGTCAAAGTATTGCATTAATAGCAAAGCTAATGGAATTCTTAGTAAGTTGAATATGATAGATATAGTTGATGGAATCTTCGTAAGGCCTAGTCCATGAAATACCCCTGACCCACCGATTTCTATACTCATGAAAAATTGGCTAAGTCCAAGTATCAATAAAAACCCTGCTCCCATCTGTATAGCTACTGGATCATCTGGTAAAAATAATTTGAATAAATCATTTCTAAAAAATATTAGTATGAATGTTGCCAATAATCCAATGCCACCTACTACTAATAAAGATTTCTTAATAGCTTCTTTTAATCTGTGAAATTTCCTTGCTCCATAGTTTTGTCCAACAAATGCGATTATCCCGCCTTGAAAGCCTTCCGTAGTAACATATGAGATTGACTCAATATTTGTCCCAATAGTATAAACCGCTAAAGGAATTGAGCCATATAATGCTACGAATTTATTAAGTACTAATGATATTGAAGCATGAAGAGCACTTTGCATCCCAGCTGGGAAACCCATCTTAAATATATCAACTATACTTTCTAACTTTGCCACACCATATTTGATTCCGTCATAGACTTCATTTTTACTTTTAAATGCATCTATTAAAAACAATATTGTTACTACAAATTGAGCAAAAACTGTTGCTAAAGCAGCACCAAGTATGCCCATAGCAGGTATTGGACCAAATCCAAATATCAAAATAGGGTCTAATGCTATATTTATGATTAGACCAATCGTATTCATCTTAAATGGTCTTACACTATCTCCTATACTGTTATATATTGAAGATAATAAAGGATTTAGAAACTGAAATAAATAACCAATAGCCACTGCTCTAAGGTAAATAACTCCCATATCGTGAACCTTTGGTTCTAATTCGTAAAATCCAATTAGCTGAGGTGAAAAAATTTGAATTAAGGTAAAATACAAAGCTGCAAATCCAATCACAAGATACAATCCACTTTTTATAGTATCTTGCATATTTTTCTCTTCCTTAGCTCCAAAATACTGTGCCGCAAAAACATTCGTACCTACTCTTGCTATTGATGCTAATGCAGATGCTAACCAGTTATAAATACCACCAGCTCCTGCTGCTGCGACTTCATTTGTACCAAGTTGACCCAACCATGCCATGTCTACAAAATTGTAGGTCATCTGCACAAATGCCGTTGCCATCAATGGCGCAGCTAGTATTATTAAATTTTTAAGTATAGGACCTTCTAATAAATTAACTTTACGCCTGTTCATTGCGTTTATATTCCTCTCGAAATCTATTTAGTAATTCGAAAACTTCTTGCTTGTCTTTGGTAGTATTAATTTGATTTTTTAGAGTATTAGACCCCTTGAATCCCTTAAGATACCAAGCTATGTGCTTTCTCATTTCGTTGATAGCTATTCTATCACCTTTATACTCTAAAAGTAAATAATAATGTTTGAAAATTGTATCTATAATCTCATCTATATGGATTTGGTCATAGCTACCTGTTTCTAGATATTGTTTAATCTGCTTAAATAAAAAAGGATTACCCATTGCCCCTCTACCAATAGCGATAGATTTGACTCCTGTTTTTTCAACCATCGAAATAGCGTCTTCTGGTGTAAAAATATCACCGTTTCCAACCACTGGGATTTTCAAAGATTCATTTAGAAGCTTTATAGCATCCCAATCTGCTTTTCCAGAATACATTTGTTTTCTTGTCCTAGCATGAAGAGTAACTTTTGAAGCTCCATAATCCTCGCATATCTTACCAATTTCTAGATAATTCACAGAATTTTCGTCAAAACCAAGTCTAAATTTAGCACTCACAGGTAAATCAGTTGCTTCTGCAATTGTATATATGATTCTTTTAACTAGCTCTGGATTTTTCATTAATGCTGAACCTTCTCCATTTTTTACTATCTTTGGAGCAGGGCAACCCATATTGATGTCTATTGAATCAAATAATCCTTTATTGTTTACCACTTTATTTATGACATCCGCCATTATATCAGGTTCTGAACCAAATATTTGTACGCCAAGGTTCATTTCACCTGGATATTTCTCCAACAATTCCTTGGAGTTCTTATCCAAATACAAACGCCCTTTAGCTGATACCATTTCTGTGTATGCATAATCCATATCATAATCATGACATATACTTCTAAATGCACGATCTGTTACCCCTGCTAAAGGACTTAGTATAATTTCTAATTTATCTTCTTTCATTACGATCTTTTATTGTCATATCGTAAATAGTCTTCATACCATATAGAGTGATATCATAATCATACTCAGTGATATATTTAGACTTACTAGCTATTAGTTTGGCGTACCCACCAGTAGCTACTATTTTTACTTCTTCTTTTGGTAACTTGATTTCTTCAAGCATATTTTCTATTACATTGTCAACAAGCCCGATAAAACCAAATACGATACCTGATTGCATAGCCTCAACGGTATTTTTACCAATAACATGCTTTGGTTCTTCTAATTCAATCTTTGGTAATTTAGAAGTTTTTGAGAATAAAGCTTCCGCAGCTATGCCAATACCTGGCGCGATTGCTCCACCAAGATATTCTCCTTTTGAATTAATGACATCAAATGATATAGCCGTTCCAATATCTACTAGTATCGCTGGTCCGCCATATTTCTTAATAGCTGCTACTGAGTTTACGATTCTATCCGCACCAACTTCTTTTGGATTATCAGATTTAATCTTCATACCAGTTTTAGTACCTTCACCTACAACCATTGGTTCGATATCAAAATACTTAATACACATATTCTTTAGAGTATGCTGCATACTTGGAACTACTGATGCTATAACTACATCATCAATATCCTCAATAGTAATCCCATAATGTCTTAATATTGAATCTACCTGTAAACCATACTCGTCAGAAGTTCTAGAAACTCTAGTTCCTAATCTCCAACTATACTTCATGTCATCGCCATCGTAAATCCCCATTACGATGTTTGTGTTTCCTACGTCAATTAATAATAACATTATCTCCCTCTTTTAAAAGCCTTTAGTAAAGCAAAACATATTGGAGTGGCAATTAAGATACTTACTAGCATCTCAGCTAAACCACTTGTTAACGCGATACCTCCTATAAGCTTCAAAGCGGATGTGTTTGCAGCATTGTTAACTTGGTTAACCGTTTCCATATATGATTGTCCATAAAGTAAAAATACAAGGCCTAATACTCCTATAGTATTTAATAATGAACCTATACCTGCCGCTATTCCAATTGAGACTTTTCCTATTGTTTTTCTGTTTTTAATCGCTTGATATAGTAAGCCTGTAAGTAAACCAATCATTATTCTTGGTAATACAGATACTATAGGATTCATAAAGATAAATGAAAATGCTGTCGGTACAGCAAATGCTTTTATAAGTGACGTAACGCCAAACATAAATCCTAATATAGCTCCTGCCACTGGTCCTTCAACAATCGCAAGTATGATTACTGGGATGTGTAGTATAGTAGCATCAATCGGTCCTACCGGGATATATCCCAATCCTGGTGTCACAGATAATACAATTATTATCGCTGTCATGATACCTATTAAGGTAATTGTTCTGGTTCCTAAAATTTTTTCTTTCAATTTCTTCCTCCTGATCCAGTTCATAAAGATACCGGTCTTTTTTATATTTATAGCCTAGTTTCCCAAAGCTATATTAACGAATTTAGTAAATATTGGATGTGGTCTATTTGGCCTTGAATCATATTGCGGTTGATACAAAACCCCAAAGTAAAACTCATTATCCTTTAATTCAATTATCTCTATAGATTTTCCATCCTCACTCTTTCCTGAAATAGTAAATCCATGTTCTTCAAATAATTGTTCAAATTTTGGACTAATCTCAAACTCATTTTTATGTCTTTCAACTATATTAGACATTTGGTAAATCTCATTAGCCAATGTACCCTCATCTATAGCTATAGATGCGTCCCCAATCTTACGAACATTATAATCATTATATTTTATTATATTGTTTTTATTCATTTCGTCAAATTCTTCAGAACTTGCTTTTTCAATTCCTAAAACATTTCTAGCAAATTCAATAGCCATAATATGTTGCCCAGAAGCTATCCCAAGAGTAGGAATTTTGTTTTCTCTAGCATATTTAGCAGTTGCTAACATTGAATTTAAGCCAATCTCACTAATGCCCGATGGTATTATAATACCATCTATGTTTTTGAACACTTCATCCAAAGGCCTATTTTCTATATCTTTACAAGACATAAATTTTATATTAACTTTTGTAGAAAGATTATATCCAGCATCAAGTAGTGCATTATTAGTAGATAAATATGAGTCTTCAAGCTCGACATATTGTCCTACCATGGCGATATTAATCTCATGTTGAAGATTCTTAAATCTATCAACCATATCTACCCAACTACCAAAAGTATCTATCTCTGATTGAAGATGTAAAAGTTTCATAATTTGTTCATCGATACCTTGTCTTCTCAAAGAAACTGGCACCTCATAAATTAAGTTTACATTTTCTGATTGGATGACACATTCAGGCTTGATATCGCAAAATAAAGATATTTTCTTTTTGATATCATCTGAGATTATCTCATCTGATCTTAATACAAATATACTTGGTCTTATTCCATAACTCATCAGTTGTTTGTATGAGTGTTGGGTAGGCTTAGTCTTAAGCTCATTACTACCTGGTATAGTTGGTACTAAAGTAGTATGTATGAAGATAACATCTCCATTTTCATTTTCAGAATAGATCTGTCTTATAGCTTCAATAAAAGGCAATGATTCGATGTCACCTACTGTGCCACCTATTTCTGTAATGACAATATCAGCCTTGCTATCACTAGCTACTTTGTATACTTTTGATTTAATTTGATCTGTTACATGAGGTATTACTTGAATAGTATTGCCTTTATAATCGCCTCTTTCTTCCTTTTGAAAAACAGACTTGTATACTTTGCCTGCACTTATTGAGGAATCTGTAGAAAGCTTTTCATCAATAAACCTTTCATAATGCCCTAAATCTAAATCTGTCTCTCCACCATCATAAGTAACATATGGTTCACCATGTTGAATTGGATTTAATAGTCCTGGGAATACATTTAAGTAAGGATCAAACTTTTGCATAAAAACAGAAAAGCCTCGATCTTTTAGTAATCTTCCGATACTAGCTGCACTTAAGCCCTTGCCTATACCTGAGACCACTCCACCAGTCATAAAAATAAATTTTGTCATAATAGCCTCTATTTCTTAAGCTTATATTTTCTAATTAAAGTATTGATTGGCACAAAATCATCCTTACTAACTCTTAAATTAAAAGTCTTTTCTTCATACCCTTCTTTATACTTAGCTATAAGGTCATTTGTGTCGCTATCAAAGCCCCATTTTTTTATAGCATCCCAACGAACATATTTACCTTGTCCATAAATACCATCTTCTGTAATTATGATTTTTTCTAGTGAATCCAGATATAATACTGCGATTAAACCAATCATAAGTGAACCTGCAGCATATTCTTTATTAATTATATTGAATATACCAAATGCGATAATCATCGCACCTAGTATATACAAATATTTTGATATATTCTTTGAAAACTCATGTCTTTGAGTCCCAGTTATCTGTCTTTGAACTCTATAGTTTTTAAACAATTTGTATAGGAAGTAAATAATTAAACCTCCATACATAATATAAATAATTGATAACTGATTTAGTCCTTCGGATTGATTCGTATTACTCAGAAACATTGTCTTTTCCCTCTAACTTTTCTTTTATTTCTTTTTTTACATTTTCTACATCTTCTTGTGAGATTTTTGGGTCATAAATCTTTGCCATCTCAAAGAATTCTTCTTTTCTAAGAGTTTCTTTTTCTAATAACTCATTAGATAGATGATGAAGAAAATCCATATTTTCATTTAATAGTTCTTTTGCTTTATCGTATGCACTTTTGATAATTTTTCTTACTTCTTCGTCAATCTCTAAAGCCACTTTATCAGAATAGTTTTGTGATTTTCCATAGTCACGTCCTAAGAAAACATCACCACTATCTTGACCATACTGAATAGGCCCTAAATCCTCACTCATACCATAAGTAGTCACCATTGCTCTAGCAATCTTAGTTGCTCTTTCAATATCATTTGAAGCTCCTGTAGATATATCATCAAGTACAAGTTCTTCAGCTGCTCTTCCCCCGTAAAATGAAACAATGTTATTAAACATTTGATTCTTAGTCATAAATGATCTATCTTCTTCAGGGATAAATGAAGTAAATCCACCAGCTTGTCCACGAGGTATGATAGTAATCATATGAACTGGATCTGTATCTTCTAAGAAATGAGTAACTATAGCATGTCCTGCTTCATGATATGCAGTAAGTTTTCTTTCCTTTTCTACTACAACTCGACTCTTCTTTTCTGGTCCTGCGATAACTCTAATAGTAGCTTCATCAAATATACTTGGAGTTATTTCCTTTAATCCATATCTAGCAGTTAATAAAGCTGCTTCATTTGTGATATTTTCTAAATCAGCGGGTGAAAATCCTGAAGTAGTCTTAGCGATATCTTGCAAATCTACATCTGCTGATATCTTCTTGTTTCTTGTATGAACTTGAAGTATCTCATATCTTTCTCTTACATCTGGTAGGCCAATTTGAATAGTTCTATCAAATCTTCCTGGTCTTAATAACGCAGGGTCAAGGATATCAGGTCTATTTGTAGCAGCCATCATAATAATTCCTTCGTTAGTAGCAAAACCATCCATCTCTACTAACAATTGATTAAGCGTTTGCTCTCTTTCATCATGTCCACCACCTAAACCAGCACCTCTTCTTCTACCTACTGCATCTATCTCGTCAATAAAAATGATACAAGGAGCATTCTTTTTTGCTTCCTTAAACATATCTCTTACTCTTGAAGCACCAACCCCAACAAACATCTCAACGAAATCAGAACCACTTATACTGTAAAATGGAACCTTAGCTTCTCCAGCTACTGCCTTTGATATATAAGTCTTACCTGTTCCAGGAGGTCCAACTAATAAAACCCCTTTTGGAATCCTAGCTCCATGATAAATATATTTTTGGGGAGTCTTTAAGAACTCTACTATCTCAGATAATTCTTCCTTTTCCTCTTTCAGACCCGCCACATCCGCAAATGTTACAGGATTTTTCTCTAATTTGTTCATTTGCGCTCTAGTCTTACCAAAGTTCATAGCTTGACTATTTCCACCTTGAGTTTTAGCCATCAAAATATACCATAATAGCAAGAAGCCACCCATCATCAAGATAGTAGGTAATATTTGCACCAATATCGGAGCACCTTCATCTTTACGTCCAGCATAAGATATAGACTTATTATCTACTCTTTCTTTCAAGTATTGGTCATAAAAACTCACTTGAAACTCAAGCGGTAACTCTGTAGTAAACTTTGTATCATCCTTCAAAGTACCCTCTACTGTTGAGCCAACAGTTGTTAAACTCTTTATGTTATTTGCCTGGATATTTTCAATCAATTTATCTATAGTAAGTACATTTTTTGAACCAAATGGATTATTAAAAAATGTCATTATCAACACTATGACAACAATTGGCAATAAATAGGTAAATATATTAATTCTTCTATTTTTCAAATTCCCCTCCTATTCGTAAACTTCTCTTTTGACAATTCCGATAAATGGTAAATTTCTATACTTTTGTGCATAATCAATACCATAACCAACTACAAATTCATCAGGAATATCAAAACCTATATAGTCTACATCTACATCTACAATTCTTCTATCTTTCTTGTTTAGCAAAGTTGCTATTCTTATGGACTTAGCTCCCCTTGATTGAAGATTTTTCACCAAATAACTTAGAGTGTATCCAGTATCAATAATATCTTCCACGATAATAACATTTTTTCCCTCAATCTTTTGATCTAAATCTTTAAGAATTCTAACATCTCCAGCTGAAGTCGTATTATCACCGTAACTAGATACTGACATAAAATCAAAAGTTAATGGCAACTCAATTTTTCTGCATAAATCAGTAAGAAATATTACAGAACCCTTCAATATACCTATTAAAACCAATTGAGCATCATCATCCTTGTATTGTTCTGTAATACTTTTTGCGATCTCATCAACCTTTTTATCAATCTCTTTTTGAGATATAAGCACCTCACCTATCTCATCCAATCTCGAAATATCGTCCATCTAATCCTCCATACTTACTTCAATTACAATATTCTCTTTATCTATTATTTCTATATTTCTATAAATACTTCCACATGCTATTATCTCACCATTTAATTCAATAATAGGCATATAGTCTCTATCTATAAAGTTAATTTTCTTATCTATAAATAAATCCTTAAGTTTTCTATACTTACCTTTATAAAAAACCCTATCTCCAGTCTTTCTTTTCCTTATCACCACGGTATCAGAAGACCCTAAATTAGAAACACTAATTCTATATCCATTTATTATGGTTTGTATATCTTCTGTGAAGAATTTTTCATGATTCAAATCATTAACAGAAAATCTTTCAATAACAATATTTCTAAAAGACTTTGTTACCCTGATTTTATTTATAGCTATGCTCTTACCTGATGTAGATTCTAATATCTTAGAAAACTCGGTAAAATGCATGTATTCTAAACCATAATTATCATCATTAATTAAGCTGATGCAATATCTAAAAAGCTCATTAACTTGATCACGATTAAGTAATAATACCTTATTTGCATCCAAATAAATGCTATTCTTATCAAACTTAACCAATACTCTCTCATACAAGGATTTAACATAATTGTTTTTGATGTCAAAATCCGATGTAGCTATTTGAGCCAGGCGAACCAAAGCAGATTTAATATTTGGGTTAAAAGTATCTTCTAAATATGGAATTAGTTGATTACGAATTTTGTTTCTAGTATATTTATTTTCAAAATTAGTGTTATCTTGAACAAATTCGATCTTATTATCTAAAACATACTTTTCAATTTCTCGTCTTGAAAAATTAAGTAAAGGCCTGATGATATTTCCATCAGATTTTCTTATACCCATTAATCCTTCTGTACCAGTGCCTCGAATAATTCTCATCAATACCGTCTCAGCTTGGTCATCTAGATTATGAGCTAATGCAATCTTATATTTTTTTCCATTTGTTATCTCATGAAAAAAGCCATAACGTATTTTTCTTCCCATCTCTTCGATACCAAGACCCTCATTTTTAGATAGGCTCTCTATATCGCAAACCTTCACATGACATTTAATACCATACTCAATACATGATTTCTCAACGAATTCTTGGTCCCTTAAAGAATCATCACCTCTAAGACAATGGTTGATATGAGCGACTTCTACTCTTTTTGTATCGTTTTCAAAAAACCTTAAAAAAAGACTCAATAGAGTCATTGAATCGGCTCCACCAGAACAAGCTACTAAGACTTTGTCTCTATCATTTATTAAATTTTCTTCCTCAATAACCCTTTTAAATTCTTCAAACATTATTCATTCTGGTCTTCTTGTATATATACAGATTCATCCTTTTTTATCATTCCTAAATCTTCTCTTGCCTTTTTCTCAATATACTCTAAAGTGTTGACTTCTTTAAGTTCATTTTCTAACTCTTTAATCTTATCTTGTAGAGCTTCATGTGCATTTTTTTGAGATTCATACGACTCTTTTAGTTGACTTATGACGCTTTGTTGCTTCATAAATAAAAACAATACAAATACTAGGATGACTACTAATACAGCTAGGACAATCAATCTAGATCTTCTTTTTTGCATCATTATCATTTTTTTTCTTCTAGAGTTTCTCGTGCTTCTATCTTCCATAACTAATCCTCAAGTATCCTGATCATCTCTTTGGCATCATCTTTAAAAGAAGTTTCCTTTAATCCCAATACTTCTGCTTTTATCAATCTCTCTCCGAATCTTATCTCGATGATATCTGATTCTTTAACTTCATATCCAGCCTTAACAACCTTACCATTAACACTTACTCTTCCAGTGTCACAAGCTTTCTTTGCAATAGTACGACGTTTTATCAATCTAGAATTTTTCAAAAATTTATCTAAACGCATAACCCCTCCAATATCATACAATTATATCATATATCAAGTGATTAAAAAATAAATCTAAGCTTTAGAAACATAAAAAGTGATGTATCAGAAAAATTCTGACACATCACTTTGATTAGTTATTAAGCATCTAATTGAGCTGTTAATTCTTCTATCTCATCTATCAATGATCCAATATAAGCTATAGTATCTTTTAATGGTTCATCAGTACTTATATCTACCATAGCAGCTTTTGCCAAATCTTCTGGAGATTTTGTACCACCCATCTCAAGAACTTTAACCCAATTCTTTGCCACTTCTACTCCCTCAGATCTGATTTTTTTACACATTTGAGTACCAATAGTAAGTCCTGCTGAATAAGTGTAAGAATAAAGACCCATATAATAATGTGGTTGTCTCATCCAAGTTAGCTCACATCCTTTTGTTAATTCAACGGCATCACCCCAGAACTCTTTAAGTGTATTCGCATAAAGTTCACTCAAAATATCCGCATCAACAGATTGTCCCTTATCCACCATCTTATAAACTTCTCTTTGATAATGCGCCTCAAGTAAATGAGTAACAAAGTTATGATAATAAGTCTTGGAAACCATTTGAGATAAAACCCATCTTCTCATTTTTTTATCATTCTTTTCTTTAGCAACATCAAGTAGATAATTCTCAACTAATAATTCATTAGTTGTTGATGGAGCTTCTATAAAGTATAAAGATGGTCTTGAATTAAGAATATTTTGTTTTTTATGAGCTGATTGGAAATGTCCAGCATGTCCTAATTCATGAGCTAATGTCATACAATCACTCATACTATTATTGAATCCCATTAGTATGAAAGAATTTGCCGCATATGGTGATGAACAAAAAGCACCTGTTCTCTTTCCCTTTGTAGCAGCATAATCAATCCATCTATTATCAAAAGCTTCTTGAATTATCTTTGAATAATCTTCTCCAAGCACGCTAAGTCCATCTAAAATATATTGTTTCGCTTCGTCAAAAGTAACTTCTGGAGAATAGTTTGGATCAACATCAATCTTTAAATCAGCATAAGTCATCGTATCTAAACCATGAATCTTCTTTAGTAATCCTGCGAACTTACGCATATGAGGAGCAAGTTCTTTCATAATCACATCTATTTGTCTATTATATAAATCCATCGAAACATCTTGATTGGCCAAAAGGTAATCAAATACTGATTCATACCCCCTCAAATTAGCCATTGTCTTGTCATATTGAACTTGTGCATTATAGGCTGAAGCTGTTGAATTCTTATACTTATTTAGTTCATCAGAAAATGTCCTAAAACCTTCTCTTCTTACTTCTTTGTCATTTGACTCGTTGTATTTATCTTCAAAGCTATTATATGTCATCTCATATTCTTTGCCATTTGCCATAAAATTAGGAAAGTCTATATCCCTAAATTTTATATCATTATAGCTTTGATATGGGAAATTAAGTGTATTTGTTAAAGCCTTTAATGTAGACTCAACATCTTTTGAAAGTGTATGAGGTTTAACTTTAAGTAAATCTTCTAAAAATACTCTATCTTCTTCATTTTTTGAAGCTTCTTTTAGTACATCCTCATCTAAATTCAATATATCAGTATCTACAAAGCTTAATTTAGCATAATTACTTGCCAATATATTTCTAGTCTTAGCTAATCTTTTAGTAGCTTCTTTATCAAAAACATTTGCTTCTACCGCTAAATTAGAGTAAGTATTTAATCTCCCACCTCTTTGTAAAAGTGGTCTATACTCAGCTAAAGTGGCAGTTATATCATCGGCTGTTTCTATTTTCCCATCATATTTTTCTACGAATTCATTAACACTTTTTGGAAAATTCTCTAATTCTTCATTAAATAAATCTTCTGTTTTGTATAAAAGTGATAAATCCCAAGTTTCATTGATATTTACATCTTTTCTATCTATCATATCTTCTCCTTATAATCTTGAAATATTTTACATATATATTATAGACCATATTTCCCATTAATAAAAAAAATATTTTCATATATGATATAATATTTTTGAGGTGAAATCATGGCAAACAAGTCTTATGAGTTTTTAATGGAACAAATCAAACAAGATGATATTAAGCTATCCAGTTTAGAAGAAAGTTTTCTGAAAAATCTTAAGCTTACCACTCTTGAGATTCATAATTTACATATAAGTCAGGTGGCAAGCATGTTTTACATGTCCAATGCTTCGATTACTAGATTTTCTCAAAAGTTAGGATATAGTGGGTTTACTGAGCTCAAATATGCTATACAAAATGCAGATTCTGGTTATAAGTATATATCACAAAGTAGATATTTTGATATTATTGATAATGTTAAAGAACTTAGTGAGCAAGCTGTTCAATTTATCAGCAAATTTGATGAGTATAGAAAAATACTTATAGTTGGACTAAATGCTAATGGGCTTGTAGCTAAAGAATTCAAAGAGAAACTTGAAAATCTTAATTTCACTAATGTAGAGTATGCAAACGAGGCATATAAGATTGATATGCTTAGCTCTTCACTTTCGAAAAAAGATCTACTAATTATTTTATCCTTAGATGGACATAACCAAAATATATTGCGTATAGCTGAAAATGCATCTATTAATAAGGTTAGTATCATGTCTATATGTGAGAACAAAGATTCAAGACTTAAAAAGCTATCTCAGCTTTTTATCACAACACCAAGGTATTCAGATAATACTTATAGCATATCTAAAACCATACCCTTACTGCTTTATACTGATATGATCTGTGAGACGATAAAATTGAACATCCGAAAAGCATCTAATGAACTATAGCCATCAGCTTACTGATGGTTTTTTTATATAAAAAAAGCTAACTCTTTCGAGTTAGCTTTTTGAAGTTTGCACTTCTTTTTGATTTAATTAATAAGATTAATTAGATTAATTTTACAAATTCATCATGTACTGCTTGAACTTGAGGTCCAATAACTACTTGTACATTCTTTTGAGATGGTCTAATAACACCAGCTACTTTAGTTTGTTTAATCTTAGCTTCGTTAACTTTTGTTTCGTCAACTACTTCTAATCTTAATCTTGTGATACAGTAATCTGTTGACTTAATATTTTCTTTTCCGCCAAGTCCTTCTAAGATAACTCTTGCCATGTCAGTGAAGTTAGTATCCGCTGTAAGCTCAACGCCTTCGTTTGGATCTTGTTCTTCTCTACCTGGAGTTTGAAGTTTTAGTTTTGGAACTAAAGTTCTGAATATTAAGAAGTAGATAACCGCAAATACTAGACCAGCTAATACTAAGAAATACCAGTTTTTAGCCATTGGGTTAGCCATACTTAAGATTAAGTCTACTAGACCAGCTGAGAATCCGAATCCTGCATACCAACCAAATTGTGCTGCTAAGAATACTGATACCCCTGTTAATAATGCGTGTACTAAGTATAATTGTGGTGCTACGAACATGAATGCGAATTCGATAGGTTCAGTAACCCCTGTTAAGAATGATGCTAATGCTCCAGCTATGAAAACTGATTTAGCGTAGCTCTTTCTTTCTGGTTTAGCTACTGTAAACATAGCTATAGCTGCTGCTGGAAGACCAAACATCATGATTGGGAAGAATCCTGCTTGGTACATACCTGGATGATATGTAGCTGTGATAGCTGCTTGATTGTTTCCTAAGAAGTTGTTGATATCGTTGATACCTACAAGGTCAAACCAGAATACTTGGTTTAATGCATGGTGTAATCCTGTTGGGATTAATAATCTGTTAAAGAATGCATAGATACCAGCTCCTATAGCTCCTAAACTTAATAACCATTGACCAAATCCTACTAATCCAGCGTAAACTACTGGCCAGATAAATAATAAGATTAATGCTACTACTAATGACATTAATGATGCCATAATAGGTGTTAATCTTCTTCCGCTGAAGAAAGCTAATGCTTCTGGTAATCTTACTTGATAGAATTTATTGTATGCTATTGATCCAATAACCCCTGCTAAGATACCTATAAATGCATTACCATTACCTACTTTACTAAATCCTTGATAGTAGAAGTTGTCTACGTTACCAGCTGTTGCCCATTCAGGGTCAAAGCTTCTAAGTTGACTAGCTGCTCCAGGACTTAACAATGTAATTAATGTTAAGAATGATACAAGACCTGCTAATGCCGCTGCACCATGAGAGTCTTTAGACATACCGAAAGCTACACCTACTGCAAAAATAATTCCTAAATTGTCAAGTACAGCTCCGCCGGCTTTAATTAAAAATGCCGCAATAACGTTGTTTGCACCCCAGCCAGATGGGTCAATTAAATAACCTAAGCCTAATAGTATCGCTGCTAAAGGCATAACTGCTACGGGTTGCATTAAAGATTTACCTAATCTTTGAAATGAACTTTTCATATTTTCCTCCTATGAAATTTTTTGGTGATAATTCCTTATCATCACAATTATAGCACTGAGAATTTTAAACTACAACCGTTATGCAAACTTTTTCAAGATTTTTCCAAAACTTTTAATAACTCTTAATAAATGAACATATCTTCATGTTTTTTACACAAAAATATCAATTAGTTTTTAAAAACCATTTCTACATGCACGTTCAACTTGTGCATTTATCAAGCTTTATGGAAAATCAATTGCATTTTACCTCTATGGTATAAATTCTTTTACTTGGGTATTAATTATATGATAAAATAGAATCAACAAACATTAGGAGGTAATAATGGGATTATTTAGTAAGAAAATTGAAGTAGTAGCACCTATGTCAGGGGAATTAATAGATATCACTCAAGTAGAAGATATCACTTTTTCTCAAAAAATGTTAGGTGATGGAGTTGCTATAGTACCGGTAAACGGAAAGCTTGTATCACCAGTAGATGGAAAAATCATTCAAGTATTTCACACAAAACATGCCATCGGTGTTGATTTAAGTGGTGTAGAAATCTTAATTCACGTAGGTATGAATACAGTTGAGTTACAAGGTGAAGGATTTACAGCTCATGTTAAAGAAGGCGATAAAGTATCTAAAGGTGACTTAATGTTAGAAGTTGACCTAGCTCTTTTGAGAGAAAAAGGATACCCAACTGAAACACCTATTGTAATCACAAATATGGAAATAGTTAAAAATCTTGATAAGAAACTTGGTACAGTAGTAGCTGGTCAAGATGTGATAATGGAACTTAAAAAATAATTAAAGCACAAAAGAAGCTAGCCAAGGCTAGCTTTTTTTATATTGATAAAAAAGAAGGTTTCGCTGGCGTACCAGCTATTCACGCGCCCCTACGACTCAGCAACTTTTCTGATTCTCGTAGGGACGAATTTGCGTAATTTTCCCTACGATATGAGTATTATGTATTATCTCGTAGGGACAAAACTGCACCATTTCCCCTACGACACGACCATTTTTCTGCATCTCGTAGGAAATATTAGCACCAAACATCCCTAAGGATATTATAGTTTTCTCCATCTCTTAGGGAATTCTGCCCTAAAAAAAGGAAAGCAATCTTCGATTTCTATCTTCTCCATTAATAAAAATAGCGACCCGAAATCGGGTCGCTTCAGTTTCTACATGTTATAAATCTTGGGCATCTCTTACACTAAATGTGTTTCCATTTTCTAAATCACCATACTCAAAACCACGAAGGAACCATCTTTGTCTTTGTTCGCTTGATCCGTGTTGGAAGTTGTCAGGATTTGCTCTACCGCCTTGCATTTCCATGATTCTGTCATCGCCAACTCCTGCAGCTGCAGCCATCCCCTCTTGGACATCGCCTTTATCAAGATATCCTTTGTTTTGCATATAGTGTGCCACTACTCCCGCATAATAATCAGCTTGAAGTTCTAGCTTAACCATTTCGTTGTTGTAGTTAGATTGGTTTCTCATTGATTGAACTTTTTCTAATTGACCTGTCAATAATTGAACATGGTGACCAACCTCATGAGCTAGTACATAAGCAAATGGGAAATCCCCCGCAGCATCAAATGTTGTTCTTAAATCGTGAGCAAAAGCTACGTCAATATAGACTGTCTCATCTGCCCCACAGTAAAATGGTCCCATGTTTGATGATGCAGCTCCACATCCGCTATTAACTCTATCTTGATATAGAACTAGTGATGGTTTCCTATATTCAGCACCATGTGATGCAAATATTTCAGTCCATACATCTTCTGTATCAGCTAAAACAACTGAAAGAAATTCTTCCAACTCTTTTTCTTCTTCATTTCTTGATTGGTATTCTGTAGTTTGTGTTTGCCCTGGTGACACTTGTGGATTATTCATTAATACATCTAATGGATTTCCACCCATTAGTAAGGATAATACAAGCATGATTATTAAACCACCACCACCTAATGCACCAGCAGTTCTCATTCCTCCACCAGACCCTACTTTTCTTACGTTATCACTTGAACGTCTTCCTCTCCACTTCATATATCTCTCCTAAAATAAATTTTGTAATTTTTCAATTAAAGCTCTAGCCTCATTCTCATCAATACTTATGTATCGATTATTCATATTTGAACCCAAACTATAACTGACATTTCCTGCAGTTGTCGCATCCTCTAAGTAAGTCTTACAACTTGCGTGAATAAAATTAGCATTAGTATGCTCAATTATCTCACCTACATTATTAGCATTTATACCCGAAGCTGCGATAATATCTATATCATTTCCATATTTTTTTATTAATTTTTGCAAACTATCCCTACCTTCTAAAGCAGTTTCCTTTTGACCACTAGTAAGAAGATAGTCGACATTTAAATCTATCAATAATTCTATGGCATTATTTGCATCAATTGCATTATCAAAAGCCCTGTGAAATAAAGCTTTCTTACCTTTAGCATGTATCAAATCAACAAACTCTTTTGTCCTTTGCTCATCAATTGTGAAATGCTCTGTCAAAAAACCAAATGCAATCCCATCAATATTTTCATTTAGTATTAGATTTAAATCATCCAACATCTCACCATACTCAACATCAGTATAGCAAAAACCAGCAGGTCTGTTTCTAATCATCACTATTTTCTCAATATTGATATTATCTGCTATTTTCTTTAGCATACCATAGCTGGGTGTGATACCTCCTAAAAATAGAGACGAGTTAATCTCAATACTGTTAAATCCTAGCTTTTCAGCAACTTTTGCCCCTTCATAACTCTCAATACATAATTGAGAATAAAATTTATTATTCATGATAACTCCTATAATTATATTCATATCCATACTACCATAATTTCTCTAAATTCTAAAGAGCATGATAACATGAAAAATGCTGTGCCAAAATCTTACGATCTCGACACAGCAAATTTAATTATCCTCTAATATTATCTATTCTTTTCAGTTTCTTTACTTTTTTTACTTACCACAAATAGCATTCCTGCTGAAAGTATCAATACTACTAGTGTTGCATAGATACCATAGTCTCCTGTCTTTGGAGCTGGTTTAGGTTTAACTACCGGCTTTGGTTCTGGTTTAGGTTCAGGCTTTGGCTCAGGTTTAGGCTCTGGTTTAGGCTCTGGTTTTGGTTCTGGCTTTGGCTCTGGTTTTGGTTCGGGAACTACTGGTTTAACATATTCATTAACTATATGGATATTTGTATTTGTAGCATCTACTACCAATACTCCATCAACCAATACTGCTGGTTTTATCTCAGTTATTGATCTATTCTTCCAATCGCTTCCTTCTAAACCTTTTTGAACTACTGTATATGTTAATGGATTTCCATCTTTATCAGTTACAGGAACATCTGTAAATGTAGCATTTCCATTTTCATCTACAACTGCTGTTATTGTATTACCTTCTTCATCTAGTGCTGGTACAAAGTTTCCTTCACTATCCTTAACCATTAGAGTAACTGTTGTTCCTGGTTTAGATACTCCTTCTCCATTTAACCATTCTGTAGATACTGTGATATCTGTTGTTGGAACTACATATTCATTTACGATATGAATATTTGTCTTAGCTGGATTTATTGTTATCACTCCATCTTCATTTTTTGCTGGTGTGATTTCAGTGATAGATTTGTTTGTCCAAACACTTCCTTCTAGTCCTACTTGTACTACACTAAATTCTAATGCATTACCTTCATTATCTTGTAATGCTACATTAGGGAAGCTCCATGTACCATCTTCATTAAGAACACCAATTACTGGGTTTCCTTCAGGATCTAGTGCATCTATCCAATATTCAACTCCATCTACTATTTTTTTGTACTTAAGAGTTAATTGAACATCTGGTTTTGATACATTTTCACCATTTATCCACTCAACATCAGCTGTTAAATCAGCAGATTTTGGTACGAACTTATTGATGATACCAAGTGTTCCTGCTATTGGTTGCATTAAGTAACCTTCTGGAACTGTTTCTTCTACTACTGAGTAAATATATTCATTGGCATTTTCATCTGTTAAATCTAGATTTTCAAATGTATATGTCCAAATATCAATATTTTCTTCATTTGTAGCTAGATGATCACTTGTCAATGTAATTCTTCCAGCTTCTTCTAATTCTCCACCTTCGATTTGTCTATTTAGTACAAAAGTTACTGCTGGTTTATCTTTTGGTCCACCAACCCACTCTTTGATAACTACTTTTTCAATCTTTGGTGATGAATATGTGTTAGTTACTGTTAATCCATCATCTGAATAAGTTTCTGTATAGTTTTCTGGTACTATTGTTTCATTTATCTTGTATGTGTATGGATTTCCTTTTAGATCTGTTTTTGGCATTGACTTAAATGTATATGTCCATACATTCTCATCTTGATCTTCATCATCAACTCCATTTAGAGTTACTTGAATCACATCTTCCCAAACTTCTCCATCAGTACTACGAGATAATTGAAGTGGTATTGATGGTCTATTTTCAGATCCTCCAACCCATTTCTTTTCAGCTTTAACATCCATCACTTCAACGATATATTCGTTTGTCACAACAGATATTAGTTTTCCATCTACTTCTTGTTTTACTTCGCCTGTTTTGTTGTATCCTGTTGGGACAACTTCTTCGACTACGTAGTAAGTATATGGTGTAGCATTTTTATCTGTTAAGTCTAAATCCGTCCATGTGTATGACCAAACTTCTTTACCCTCTTCATCTGGAAGTGGATTTTCTTGGCCTTGTTCGTTTAGTGTTACTGGCATATTAAATTCAGTATCTTCAACACCAGCTA
>JAAYEL010000111.1 GCA_012728755.1 Tissierellia bacterium
AAAGCGACCTGCTGGGCTGACCTTTTGAAGTGGATTTTATCCACAACTTATTTTGGTCAGTTTAAGCAGGTCGCATATCAATAAAAAGCTTCGCCAGTCGAGGCACGCAGCTAGGATCTTTTTCATGGATAATAGTCGCTTTCCTTTTGAACCAAAATGGAAGCTTGCGAAGCAAGCCTCCTTCTAATATCTACTTAATGAAGATTTTGCTTTGGCAAAATCATCCTCACTTCTTATAACCTATCCCTTAATTATCTCCTAATCCACCTAAAGTGTCCTTACACCCAACATTATATTTTTCCAGAAAAAGTCCGACGCGAGGAATCCGCAGACAAGAAGCTTCATTAAAAAAGCGACCTGCTGGACTGACCTTGATGAAGTGGTTTATAACCACCTTTTATAGGTCAGTTTAGGCAGGTCGCATATCAATAAAAAGCTTCGCCAGTCGAGGCACGCAGCTAGGACCTTTTTCTGGAAAAATCCTCTATTTTCCTCGCCAAGGCATCAATGTCTTCTTTTGTTGTCGAGTATCTTGTGACAAATCTTGTAATTCTTGAATTTTCGGCTACTTTGTCCATAATTTCAAACATAAAATCAGATGCTAAGTCGTGGGCCAAATCTTCTGAAAGGATTGGAAATACTAAATTTGATTCCTGCTCGAATGCAAGTCTAATTCCCATTTCATTTAGCTTATCTCTTAGGTATTTTGCCATTTCGATTGCTGTATCTGAAAGCTCAAAGTATAGATTTTCTTTGAACATTGTTTCAAATTGAATTCCTAGTAAATAACCTTTTGCTAACAATGCTCCTCTTTGTTTGATTGTCCTTCTGATACCTTTTGAAAATTCTGGATTAGTAATAACTAAAGCCTCGCCCATTAACATACCGTTTTTAGTGCCACCAATGGTAAACACATCACAGTATTTGGCGATATCATTTAGTGTCATGTCGTTGTAGTCACTAGACATGGCCGTTGCCATTCTCGCACCATCCATATAAATATAAAGGTCGTTTTCTTTACAGAAATTATGAATTGCTTCAAGCTCATGTTTTTTATAAACGGTACCAAATTCAGTAGCATTTGAGATATATACAACTTTTAACTTCACGCTATATTCCTTGCTATGAGCCTCCAATGCTTTCTTTATGTTTTCGACAGTTAGCTTACCATTCACATTTGGCACTTGAACAATTTGATGTCCAACGGCTTCGATGGCCCCATTTTCATGGCCAATTATATGCCCTGTATCACATGAGATAACTCCTTCATAACTTTGAAGCATCGTCTTAAGACCAATCACATTTGTGATGGTTCCCCCATGGATGAAATGCACGTCAACATCATTTCTACCTATATGTTTTTTTACATACTCTATAGCATTTAGTACATGTTGGTCATTGCCATAGCCAACATTAATTTGATCTTGAAGCTTCATTAAATCTTCTAATATTTGCGGATGCGCTAACTCGTTATAATCATTGTAAAAACTAATCATCATCTTCTCCTATCCTACTTGATGTAATTGTTAGAAATTTTATATTAACTTTGTTGTTAATCAGTATGGTTTGACTAGCTTCCCTAAGCGTGTTTCCTGTGGTTACTAGATCATCTATTAATAATATAGTTTTTCCATCAATATTGCAATCATCGATAGGTCTAAAACTATTTTTTATATTCTCTTTTCTCTGAGTTAAAGAAACCTTATTTTGTTCCCTAGTCTTTTTGTTCTTTTCAATCAACGAGATTACTTCAACATCTAATAAATCTGCTAACTCATTGGCTAATAACTGGGCTTGATTAAATCCTCTATCAAACAATGCCCTTTGTTCCATAGGAATAAAGCTTACATAGTCGATATCTTTTAATTCTTCTTTCTGCGAGATATATTTGAATAAAATAGCAGCTAGCGGTTTAACTAGATAAGTCTTTTTGTGAAATTTGAATTCGCGTATTATCTCTTTGATATAGTTGTTATAAAAAAGCGGATAATAAACCCTATTATTATCCACCAAAAAGTTACCATCTATAAAGTCGAGCCTTTCTAGACAGCTACTACATATCAAATTTTCAGTTTTTTCATCTTTACAAACATAACAATAATTTTGGTTGAAAAATATAAAATCAAATATCATTTTCTTCATAGAATTCATAGGATTTTCTTAGAAAATAAGCAAGAGTAGAATTCCTGTTTTGTCTAAAATTATTTTCGATCATCCTATTCATAATCATTTCATCTCCTACTAAAACTACAATTTGCTTACCTCTTGTGATGGCCGTATAGAGGATGTTTCTCGATAAAAGCATATATGGTCCTGACACCATAGGTATCACAACAATTGGAAATTCTGAGCCCTGTGACTTATGAATCGTGATAGCATAAGACAATGCTAACTCGGTCATCGCTTTATAATCATAAACTACCTTTTTATCATCTATAATAATCTCACAAGCTCCATCTTTAGTAAATGCGCTTCTTATAAACCCGATATCTCCATTATATACACCTTTGGCCTTGTTTTTGAATTCATCTTCCACATCAAGATCGTAGTTATTTTTAGTCTGCATCACCTTATCGCCTTCGCGAAATACATGCTTACCAAGTTCAATTTCTTCCTTATTAAAACTTTGAGGATTTAACCTTTCCTGAAGCTTTGCATTTAAGTTATCCACACCACATACGCCCTTTTTCATAGCCGATAGAACTTGTATATCCTTTAGAGGATCTACCTTATAATGATTTGGCAACCTATTAGCTATTAGATCAACAACTGTATCTAAAGTATGCGCTTCATTTCTAGTTCTTATGAAAAAGAAGTCTTGATTTTCTTCATTTAATACGGGCCTTTTACCAGAATTGATTAAGTGAGCGTTTTTGATGATATTAGAGCTTTCCTCTTGTCTAAAAATCCTATCTAGTCTAATTGTTGTTATTAGATTTGAATCAATAAGGTCCTTTAGTACATTTCCCGGCCCAACTGAAGGTAACTGATCCACATCTCCTACCAAAACTAATTTAGTATTTGTGTCGATGGCATTTAACAGATTCGACATGAGATAAATGTCAATCATCGAAACTTCATCCACGATAACTACATCCGTTTTTAAAGGATTGTCCCTATTATATTCTAGAAAACCATCTTCTGACTCAATTGATTTATAGCCTAGCAATCTATGAATAGTTGAAGCTCCATGCCCTGTCGACTCCTCCATACGCTTTGCAGCTCTACCAGTTGGAGCACATAGTTGAAATGACATCTTGAAGTTTTCCAATAACTTTATAATTCCTTTAATGATAGTTGTTTTTCCAGTTCCTGGTCCTCCGGTTATTATCAACATCTTTTTATATAAAGCTTGAAGAATGGCCTCTTTTTGAGTATCCGAATATTTTATATCATCAGATTCAATTAGTTCTAATATATTTTGCTGTTGATCCTCTTCACTTAATATTAATCGCAATATATTTGCCACAACATTTTTCTCATTATCATATAGCATTCGCGAATAGACAAATACATCGTCTTGGACCTTTTCAGTCTTGATTTTTCCTTCGATCTCAATATTTAGAAGAGCATTTTTAACATATATACTATCTATCTTAAGCAGTTTTGAGACATCATCTATCATTTTAACTAATTCGATAAAACAGTTTCCATTAACATTGGCTTGCTGATTCAAATAATAAACAACTCCCGCTGATATCCTAAATAAATCCGTTTTATCAATGTTGTTTCTAAGAGCTATATCATCAGCTATGTTAAATCCAATTCCTTTGATATCTTCAATCAGTATATATGGGTTGTTTTCAATTACCTCAATCGTATCGCCTTGATATGTCTTATAAATCAACATGGAAGTCTTATTACCTAGTCCTAGGCTTTGAAGATAAATCAATACTTGTCTAGAATCTCTTTCCTTAACAAGCGCTTCCTTAATCTTATCTAACTTTCTCTTTCCTATTCCTCTAATACTTAGCAAGACTTCTGGTGTATCGGTAATAATATTTAAGCTATCTTCACCATAAAGCTTAACAATCTTTTTGGCAATTTTTTACACTATAAAAGGAATGATGCCAGACGCTAAGTATTTTTCAATCTGTACTATAGTCGTTGGCATCATCTTCTTGTATGTTTCTAAAGCGATTTGCTCGCCATATTGTTCATGATAGATGAGTTTACCTGATACGACCATATTATCTCCGACGGAAATGCTCATTACTTTTCCTACTACTGTAATGCCTCCATCTTCTGTATCTAATATAAACACGGTATAGTAGTTTTCTTCGTTTCTAAACCTAATATCTACTACGATACCTTCTATCTCAATCATAAACACCTCTTATTTATTAATTAGTTCTATATCTGCACCTAGGGCTCTGAATTTTTCTATAACATTGTGATAACCCCTATAGATATGATAAGTATCATAAATATCTGTGTTTCCTTCTGCTACAAGCCCAGCGATAATTAGAGAAGCTCCCGCTCTTAAATCAGTCGCTTTTACCATCGCTCCTGTAAGGTTTGGCACTCCTACTATCCTTGCTTCATTTCCATCTGTTACTATAAGTGCATGCATCTTTCTTAATTCTTCAACATGCATAAATCTATTTTCAAATACTGTTTCTTCAACCACTGAATCACCTTTTGCCACAGTCATAAGCGTCATAATTTGTGATTGAACATCAGTTGGGAAACCTGGATAAGGAAGTGTCCTTACATTTGTACCAACTAACTCTTTTGTTACTCTAACTCTGATCTCATCTTCATCTGGATCTTCAATAATATCAACGCCCATTTCCTTTAGCTTTGCTATAACTGGTCTAATATGTGATGCTATAACATTTTTAACAAGCACATCACCTTTACTAATAGCTGCAGCCACCATATAAGTAGCAGCTTCAATTCTATCAGGGATTACTCTATGTCTAGCTCCTTTAAGTTCATTAACACCTTCGATAACTATTGTCGATGTGCCAGCACCTCTAATTTTTGAACCTAGCTTTGATAGGAAGTTTGATAAATCAACAATCTCTGGCTCTTTTGCAGCATTTTCTATAACTGTCTCACCTTCTGCCAAAACAGCCGCCATCATTAGATTTTCAGTAGCACCTACTGATGGGAAATCTAAATAAATAGTACCACCTTTAAGTTTACCATCAACATCTACTGATATCTCATCCATCCTCTCTTCAATATTAGCACCTAAAGCTCTAAATCCTTTCAAATGTAAATCAATTGGTCTTTCTCCAATTTGACATCCTCCTGGTAAGCCATTTACAGCCTTTCCAAGTCTTGATAAAAGAGGTCCCATAACTAAAAATGAAGCTCTCATCTTATTCATTAGCTCAAAAGGTGTTATATGAGTTTTTATTTCCTTAACATGAATCCTTACTGATTTATCATCCAATCTTTCTACATCAGCCCCTAAAGATCTAAGAACATCAAGCATGATCTCAATATCTTTTAAAGGTGGGATATCAGTAATAATCGTTTCTTCCTTTGTAAGTATAGTAGCTGCCAGTATAGGTAAAGCAGTATTTTTTGCTCCCTCAATAGTAACCTCACCCTTTAGAGGTCCACTTTTTCTCACTCTAATAAATTCCATCTTTCCTCCTAAAATCTAAAGCATAATTTTCGTTATAAAAAAGAAATACACTAATAGCGACAACGTGTCCACTATAGTTGTTATCAACGGTGATGCCATAATTGCTGGATCTAAATTTAGTCTTTTAGCTGCAATTGGCAATAATCCACCCACACTTTTTGCTATCATGATAGTAACTACTAAAGATAGAGATACTGTTAAAGCCATCAAATATTGTCCAGGGTTAAATATAATAATCCTGAAAAAATTCACTATAGCTAACACAACTCCTACTAAAATTGAAACTCCCAATTCCTTAATGAATATCTTTTTATAGTCATCTAATTCAAGTTCCCCAATCGATAATCCACGGATGACCATCGTAGATGATTGGGCTCCAGCGTTTCCGCCTGCACCGGTTAACATTGGCACAAATGCCATAGCTCCTGCAACTGCTGTTAGAGTTGCCTCAAAGCTATTAATAATAAATCCTGTAACTGTTGCTGTAAGCATAAGTATTATCAACCAGGTAAATCTATTCTTTGCTAATTCAAGTACTGAAGTCTTCAAGTAAGGCTTCTCAGATGGTGTCATCGCAGCCATTAACTCGATATCTTCTGTCGCTTCTTCTTCCAATACATCAACTGCGTCGTCTATCGTAACTACTCCGACCAATCTCTTTTCATGATCTACTACAGGCAAAGACAAGAATCCATATTTAGCAAATAATCTAGCTACATCTTCCTGGTCATCTGTAGTAGTAACATAGATAACATCTTCTTCCAATAAATCGCTAATA
Source organism: Tissierellia bacterium (assembly GCA_012728755.1). GTDB lineage: Bacteria > Bacillota > Clostridia > Tissierellales > Peptoniphilaceae > JAAYEL01. The sequence goes on from JAAYEL010000111.1 coordinate 6,381, forward strand.
ACCACATCATCATTATTAACCAATAAAGTCCTTACCGATACGAAACCTTCCAGTTTTCTTTGATTATCAGTAATGTAGCAGGTATAAATATTTTCACTATCCAAGCCTCTAACTCTAATGGTATCAAGTGCTTGTTTAACAGTTATATGTTCCTTTAGCCCTATATATTCAGCCGTCATAATACTTCCTGCTGAATCTTCAGGATATGCCATATATTGATTGATTATGGCCCTTCTTTGTGGCTGTACATCCTTTAATATCTTCTTTACTACCGTAGCAGGTAATTCTTCTAACATATCTACCACGTCGTCTATATATAAGTTTTCCGCAAGATTTGTTAACTCTGCATTAGTCATAATATTTATAAATCGCTCTTGAGTATCTAACTCGAAAAATGAAAATGTCTCCGTCGCTTCTTCCTTAGGTAAAATCCTAAATACAGCTAGCGCCTCCACATCATTAAGCGATTCTATAAAAATAGCTATATCAGCCTCGTTATATGATAGTAATTCTTGTTTTAATTCTCTTAATTTTTTTTGTTCAACTAATAAGCGCAGTTGCTCAATATTTTGTTCTTCCATATATACTCCTTATTTACATCAAAATCCTACTAACAAAAAAGAAAAACACTAATAAGGAAAGTGCATCCACTATTGTAGTAATCAACGGTGCTGCCATTATCGCAGGGTCTAATTTAACTTTTTGTGCTGCTATTGGTAATAATCCACCCACTATATTTGCCATCATAACTGTAGCTATCAATGTTAATGAAACAGTCAAACCCATCATATAATGCGCTGGATTTGTGATAACTACCCTAATAAAATTCACAATAGCTAATCCTAAACCGGTTATCAAAGATACAAATGTCTCCTTAAAGACTATTTTCATATAATCACTCGTCTTTATATCTCCTAAAGCCAGTCCACGAATTACCATCGTTGATGATTGCGAACCTGCATTACCACCAGTATCTGTAAGCATAGGCACAAAAGCCATCAACCCAGCAATTGATGATAAAAGCATTTCATAATTATTGATGATGGATGCTGTAAGAGTTGCAGAAACCATCAATATCAAAAGCCATCCTTTCCTATTTTTAAACATTTCAAAAATAGAAGTCTTTAAATAAGGCTTATCAGATGGAGCCATAGCTGCCATCTTTTCAAAGTCTTCTGTAGCCTCTTCTTCGATAACATCAAGTACATCGTCAATAGTAATGATACCCACAAGTCTGTCTTCATGGTCAACAACTGGCAGTGCTACTAAATTATATTTCTTAAAAACTTTGGCTACATCTTCTTGGTCATCTGTAGTCATAACAGATATGATATCTTTATAAATCAACTCATCAATCAATCTATTTTCATCACTAGTAAGCAAATCCTTAACTGTAACATAACCTTTAAGCTTTCTTGTATCACTCATAATATAGCAAGTGTAGACATTTTCACTAGAAACACCCCTACCCCTGATATATTCAATAGCTTGTTTTACAGTAATTCCTTTATTCAATCCAATATACTCAGCAGTCATCAAACTTCCTGCAGAGTCCTCTGGATAATTCAAATATTGATTAATAATAGCTCTTCTTTTTAGATTTACTCTACCCAAAACTTCCTTAACCACATTAGCTGGAAGTTCTTCTAACATATCAACAGCATCATCTATATATGAGTTTTCAACAAGTTCAATAACTTCTGAATCCGTCAATAATTCTATAAATCTCTCTTGTAGCTCGGGTTCAAAAAATGAAAAAGTCTCGCTCGCCTCCTCTTTAGGTAAAATCCTAAATACTGCCAAAGCATCCACCGGCTCCAATGCCTCAATTATCTTAGCAATGTCCGCCTCATTATATGCGAGAATCTCCAACTTTAACTCTACAAGCCTCTTTTCGTGAAGAAGCTTAATTAGCATTTCAATGTTCTCAATTTCCATAACTAACCTCCAGAATATATTTATTGTAAAATGCATTTCATTTTAACAATATATCACCATCTTAATAATAGCATAACTACAACTTTATCGCTATTTTAAACTTAAAATAGCACTGTGACATGTGGTAATTAAAGTCTTGAGATATTGTTTATGAAATCCGACTTAAGGAAGGAAGATTACGCTAGCGAATACTCACAATTCTCTTCACAAACCACCATCCCCCCAAGTTCTAACTTTTTAGCAATTCTTGGGGGGTTGATTTCGGTTCAAAAACCCACCAAGTTTTCACTTTTTCGAGCTTCTTGGGGGGCAATTTTCAACTCTAGAACCCACCAAGTTTTCACTTTTTTGGACTTCTTGGGGGGTTTTGGGTCTATTTTTTGCCCACCATGTTTTCACTTTTTCAGACTTCTTGGGGGGTTTTTGAACATTTTTTGTCCCCCCAAGTTTTCGCTTTTTCGAGCTTCTTGGGGGGCTAGCGCCACTAAATTACAAAAAATAGCGACCTTGGTCGCTCTCCTCTCTCACTAAATAAAGAAGCTTGCTGCGCAAGCATCCTTTTTATGAAAAAAAGAGCAGATCCTTTCGAATCTACTCTTATGTTAATAATTGTTTTTATTATGTGAACAAACCCTTTTCGATTATGTCCATGGCCATGTCTGCAATTTTCTCTAGGTCTTGTTCCTCATCAAACATGACATATCTTAGTCCAAGAAAGTTTGATACGCCCATCAAAGTCCATGCTACTACTTGGGGATCAAGGTCTTTTTTCACAGTGCCTTCTTCAATTGCTTGTTGAAGTCCATGAGTATAATGCTTAGCAAACGTCATATAGTAGTCTTGGAATTTTTGCTTATCTATATAAAGCGATTCCCAAATAATATTGTAGATATGCTTTCTATCTCTAACAATTTCTAAAAATACTAAAAGACCCACTCTTTCTATTTCTCTTCTTGAAGTTAGCCCTTCAGTCTTTTTCGCGATATTAGATCTAATATAATGACTGTATTGAAGCAATAAATAGTCATATATACTTTTTTTATCTACAAAGTATATGTAAATCGTACCAACAGATACACTTGCTTCATTAGCTATATCCTTGATAGTCGATCCGTTATAACCTTTCTCGTAAAATATCTTTTCCGCTGCATCTATTATACTTTGAAGTGTCTTTTCTCCTCTTGCCGTCTTTGGTTGGTTTATCAAATTCATATTTTTCCTCTTTACTTACAAAACATTCTTATAAATTATACATGATTTTTGAGTTATTTACAAACCCTAGAACCAAAGAAGTGAACAAACTAGGTTTTTCGTACATAATTGCATGACCACTATCATGAATATATACTAATTGGGAGTTCCTAATCTTATCATTTAGCTCTTTTTGTTGGTAAAATGGAGTCACAAAATCATATTCACAACCAACTATCATAGTTGGCACATTTATTTGATCAAGTTTATCTCTAACATCATAACCTACAGATGAATTCGTAAGTACTTTCATGCTCTTTACGAAGTCTTTATTATCAAACAATGGTACTAAAATATTCTTTCTATTTTCCATCCATTCCCTGTTGTTTATAAAAAATTTAGGAGAGTATATAAATGGGATTGTTGTCAAATAGTAAGATATACCACTATGAGTGGCTTCATTCCATGCGTTTCCAACTTCTTCTAACCAATAAGAAGTGTTGGCACATGTATTAGATAAAAACAATTTTTTAACCCTATCTGGGTGCTTTAGTGTATACTGTAGAGCTATTTCACCTCCATAAGAGATTCCAAATAGATTTACACTAGGTATATTGATATGTTGTAAAAGCGCTTCAACAATATCTACTTGAATATCATGGTAAAATTGCTCATATTCTTTTGATGATTGGCCTTGGCCTAAAAAGTCCACCAATATCAACATATTGTCTTTAGACATGGGCTCAATAAATTCAGCCCATGACTTTGTAGACATCATTATGCCATTTAGTATTAGAAGAGGGTCGCCTTGTCCATGTATCTCATAGTAAATGTCATAATCTTTGTACTTAAATATCATTATCTCCACTCCCCAACTATACCTAATTTAAGAGCATCTTCTTTTAATTGTTCTCTAAAATCAGGATGAGCTATAGCTGTAAGTCTTTGAACTCTTTCTCTTAAAGTCGTTCCCTTTAGATCAGCTACGCCATATTCAGTAACTACTAGGTCAACATCAGATCTATGAAGAGTAACAGCTGCTCCAGGTGTTAATATAGCTCCAATTTTGGAAACCACCTTAACTTCGCCTGTCTCTTTATCCTTGATATCTTGTGTAGAATAAAGAGCGATTATTGATCTACCGCCATTAGATTCAACTGCTCCTCTTGCTGTATCAGCTTGTCCGCCTGTTCCAGATATTTGCTTTGGTCCTATTGATTCAGAACAAACTTGACCTGTTAAATCAATCTCTACAGCAGTGTTTATTGAGAACATATTATCGTTTTGAGCGATTATATATGGATTATTTGTATATCCACCATTCATTACTTGAACAGATGGATTATTGTTTACAAATTCATATAATTCTTCGTCACCTAGTATGAATGTAGTTACTATTTTTCTAGGATTTAGAGTCTTTTTCCTACCATTGATAACACCAGCTTTTGCAAGTCTAGCCATCTCAGATGTAAGCATCTCTGTATGGATACCTAAATCTTTCTTATCATATAGGAATTTTGCTACAGCATTTGGTATCCCACCAATTCCTAATTGTATTACGGCGCCATCAGGAATCAAATCAGCGATTATCTTACCTATTTTCATATCTTTTTCATTTGGTTCTACATTTGGGATAGTAGGTGGCATATAGTCTGCTTCTATAAAATAATCTACTTCATCAATATGAACTTCAACGTCTCCAAATGTTCTTGGGAAGTTTTTGTTTGGTTCTAATATTACGATATCAGCAAGATCTATAGCTAATCTTTCATAAGTATTTCCCATTGATAGTGATACAAATCCATGTTCATCAACTGGTGTACAGCTTCCTACATAGATATTAGGTTTCTTATGTCCAAATCTTGCACTACCAGCTGTATGCAAATGGTTCGGGATGTATGATGTATTACCATTATTGAATGCTTTTCTTAGCGATGGCGCAAAAAACCATCCATCAAGATTAAATGCATACTTATATTTTTCATCAAAAAATTCAAACTTAGTCATCGGTAAACAATTTGAGAAACTAACATTTTCAACCCTATCACCCACTAAATGAAGCTTAGATAAAAACTCTCTACCCTCACTAGCACCTAAACCAGTAACGATATGATCGCCTGATTTAACTAACTTAACGGCATCCTCAGCACTGATTAATTTATCTTTATATGTTTTCATAATTTCTCCTTATTTTAAAAAAAGGGCACTTAATCGTGCCCTATTTACTTTTACTATTAAATATTATTTTCCTTCTAAAATTTCTTTCATTGATTGAAGAGGTTTAACTTCTTCCCATCCACCTGTTACAGTGTCGCCAGCTTTTTGAAGAGTTGCTGGATTAACTTTTGAAAGGTTCATAACAGAAGTTCCTTGTCTTAAACCATTACCAAAGTCGATTTCTCCACCGAATGGGTTAAGTATTGGTTTGCTTTCTAAAGCGTCCATATAGCTGTTCCAAGTGATTTCTGTTCCTTCAGGAATACGTCTTAAGCCTTCTGTAAAGAATAATCCTGCTATCCAACCAGTGATCGCATATGCGTTAGCATGTAAATCTTGAGGCATATATTTTGTATATGTTTCTAATTCTTTTACTGCTGTTGGTTGTGTAAAGTCTACCCAACCATTTCCTAATATATCAAAGTTAGCAGCTGCATCTTTTACACTGTCAGCTATTACTGGAGCTACGTTAACGTATGTTGTGATAACTGGAGCTTTATTTCCTTGATCGTTAAGAGCTTTCGCGATTGTTGGGAATGTTTGTTGAATTGAAGCACCTATGATAAAATCTGGTTTTTCAGCTAATAATGAAGTAACTGCAGCAGATACGTCTGTAGCACCTGGGTCTACTTGTTCAGAAACTAAATCAACTTTTAGCTCTGTAGCTTTAGCTTTTGCACCTTCTAACATATCTTTTCCAGCATCATCGTTAGTGTAGATAACACCTATCTTAGTAGCTTTATAGTCCCCAACACCTCTTGATACCATGATTGAGCCTTCTGTTAAATAGATAGGTTGAACTGGATATAAGATTCTGTCTCTTCCTTCAGCTTTTTCATTATAAAGTTGTCCTATACCTGTAGCAAAATAAACTGTAGGTATACCATATTCTTTTAAGTCTTCGATAGTAGCTGCTACTACTGGAGTACCGAAATGTCCTACGATAGCAAATACTTTTTCATCTTCTACCATTGTTTGTAAAGCTGCTTTACCTTTATCAGGAGCAAACTCATCATCAACGTGTTTAAACACGATTTTTCTACCATGTACACCACCATTTTCATTTACATATTTGAAATAAGCTTCAATACCTGTATTAAATGGTTGTCCAACAGCTGCATACCCACCTGATGTTGCCGCTGTATTAGCTACGATAATTTCAGTATCAGTAACACCTTGTACTTTATTATCATCTTTTCCACCTGTTCCAGCGCCACCACATGCAGTAAGCGCAAGCACTAATGCTAACATTAATGCAATAATCCTATATTTTTTCATATCTTCCCCCTATATATTTAAATAATTTTAAGATCCTAAATATGCTTCGATTAACGAATTGTCTTTTGCAAGGTCACTTGCTTTACCCTGCATGCTTATCTTGCCAACTTCTAGAACATATGCATAATCCGCAATTTTCATCGTTTGTGCTGCATTTTGTTCTACTATTAATACAGTAACGCCTTCATCGGCAATTTTTCTTACCGTATTTAATATCTCCTTCACTATAAGTGGAGCTAATCCTAGTGATGGTTCATCCAGTACTAAAAGTTTAGGTGATGCCATCAAAGCTCTTCCTATAGCTAACATTTGTTGCTCCCCGCCTGATAAAGTCTGAGCTAATTGAGTTTTTCTTTGTTCTAGTATAGGAAATAGCTCATATACTTGCTTAAAATTCTTCTCAATTTGCTTTTTATCCTTTAACACATAAGCGCCGATTTTCAGATTTTCTAGAACCGTTAGATCCTGAAATATCTGTCTGCCTTCTGGCGATTGAACGACTCCCAATCTAGTGATTTTTTCGGGAGTTAACTTGCTTATTTCCTTACCCTCAAATAGTATACTTCCCGCTATAGGATTAACTACTCCAGATACAGTCCTAAGTGTCGTCGTCTTTCCTGCGCCATTAGCTCCAAGTATCGCTACGACATCATTTTCATAGACATCCATACTGATACCCTTGATGGCTTTTATAGGTCCATAAGCAACTTCTAAATCTTTGATTTCCAAAATTTTATTCTTCATCGCTCACTCCTAAATACGCCTCTTGAACACCCTTATGATTTTGAATCTCAGATGGTGTTCCTACTGCCAATTTCTTTCCAAATGATATGGCACAAATTCTATCGCAAACGTCCATAACTAGCCCCATATCATGTTCAACTAGTAAGATAGCACAATCAAATTTAATGCTAATTTCTTTAATAAGCTCTGCAAGTTCCTTAGTTTCTTTATCATTAAGCCCTGCAGCAGGCTCATCTAGTATGATTAGCTTAGGTTTAAGCATCAAAGTTCTTGCTAACTCTACCTTTTTTTGAACCCCATATGGTTGTCCTCCAGCAGGTAAATCTTTAAGATGTCCTAAATTCATCTTTTCCAAGATCCTAGTAGCCTCTTCTCTCATTTGAGCTTCTTCTTTTCTAGCCTTCTTTGTGTTCAAAATAGTCTCAAGCAAATTAGCCTTAAAATCTATATGACCACCAATCAAAATATTTTCAAGTATAGAAAGTTCTCTTACTAACTCTACATTTTGAAATGTCCTTACGATGCCATGGTTTATAACTTCATGAACTTTTAACTTTTCAAGATTAACCATTTCACCTTTATTATCTACAAACTCTAACTCACCACTATCTGGTTTATAAAACTGTGTGATGCAGTTAAACACCGTAGTTTTTCCAGCTCCATTTGGCCCAATAAGTCCGAAGACCTCTTTTTCATTTATGTGAAATGATAGTGAATCAACGGCTTTCAAACCACCAAACGCTATAGATAAATCTTTTATATCTAGTAACTTAGCCATTTTATATCTCCTTTTCTACCAAATCTTTTTCTTTTTTCTTGCCAAACTTAGCCATTAATCTATCTTTTATACCAACTATACCGCCAGGGAAGTATAGGATAAAGATAATCATCAACACACCCTTGATAGCAGGAACCATCGCTTCTGCACCAGGAATTGGTAAACTCTTTAGCACTATCTCGCCAAGTCCATATATAACAAATGAACCTATCAATGTACCATATATCGATCTAAATCCACCTAATACTATCATCGCTAAGAAATCTAGCGACAGATTTAAGCTCCATACTGTAGGGATCGAAAGCCTTACATAGTGAACATAAAGTACGCCGGCTACAGCCGCTAAAGCATTAGCTATACCAAATGCTATGATCCTATGTTTGAATACATTTACACCCATCGATTGAGCCGCTGCTTGAGAACCTCTCATCGCATTTAGAGCTCTACCAAGATGACCTTTTGTAAGGTTGTGCACAAGTATAAATACCGCTATCAGCACTACTACTATATAGTAATATGTCATCTCACGATTTAACTTCAAAAATCCAAATAGTACTGGATATGAAGCTGACGCTCCAACAGCACCACCTGTAAATGCATCAAACTGAAGAAATATCAATCTGAAAATTTCTGATACTGCTAAAGTAACTATTCCTAAATAGATCCCATCAAACTTTAGAGAGAACACTCCAACTATCAAACCTAATATAGTAGTGACTACTACTGATATGATAAATGATGCTTCAAATGGCATATTTAGCTGTCTTGTTAAGTATGCTGAAGTATATGCTGCAAGTCCCATAAATCCTGCTGTACCTAGAGATACCAAACCTGAATATCCTAGCAATACATTAAGCCCTAATGCTGCTATAGCATAGATCAATGTAAATCCAAAAACTGTAACATCCGAAGATTTAATCAAACCAATGTTTGAAAGTGTAGGCACTAGCATTAATGCTAAACCTAAGATTATAAATTGAATATATTTGTTCTTTAATATCTTTTTCATACTACACCTTCTTTACAACTTTCTTTCCAAACAATCCAACTGGTCTAAAGTATAGGAAAACAATCATCAAAGCATATACGATTGGTTTTCCCCAAACCGTTCCATTTGGTAGATAAACTTGCAATAAGTTTGTAGCTATCGATAAGATATATGCTCCTACAACTGGTCCATGGAATGTCGAAAATCCACCAAACACAGATGCCATAAAAGCATTTATCTGTATATCATTCATAAAAATCGTATTAACCGCTGAGAATGGAGCTGCCATAACACCAGCAAACATCGATAATACACCTGCTATCGCCCAAGCGACCATTGTGATCGTCTTAGTTGATACACCCATCATCCTAGCTGTAGTTTCGTTAGAAGCTGTAGTCCTAATAGCAAGACCAAACTTTGTTTTTGACAATATATTGAAAAGTATAAGCATTACCGCTAACCCAAATAATATATTAAACAAACTATTATATGTAATACTAGCTCCCAGTATATCTAATCTTCCATCTGGTATGATTTTTGGTAATTGTAAATCGTAAACACCAAATGTCAGAGGAGTTACCCCTAAAATGATATTCAAAATACCTAATGTAATTATTTGTTTCCCTACGGGACTAACGTTTTTAGCCCTTCTGATTATGATAACATCAATTAGAATCCCTATAATCACAGCGCTTAGTATTCCAAAAGGAATAGCTGCATATATACTAAAACCCTTACTAACAACTAAGGTAGCGATTAGGTAAGTGTTAAACATCCCTAAAACGCCTTGTGCAAAGTTTGTAGTAAATGAAGTTTTATATACAAGGATTATACTAAGAGAAGCTAGCGCATAAATGCTACCATACTCAAAACTTCGTAGGATTACTCCTATGAAATTACTCATATATTACCCCCACTTAATAATGTTTGCTGCCCAAACATATCCGATTCCTGCAGCAATTGATACTATCACATCTCCATCTTTAATAAGTCCATTATCTCTAGCTACCTTAAGTGTAAGTATTTGGTCAACTTGTCCGATATGGCCATAATCTTCTAAATAAAGACTTTGATTTTCTTCCAAACCTAATGACTTAAGCATGCCTAGATGTCCAGATCTCTTAATATGAAGTATATTCAAGAAATCTACATCTTCTTTTGTATATCCTGATTTTTCAAGAGATTTATCGATACATTTCATCCAATTTGGCATCGATACTTCATTTAATCTATCTTTCATCTTGATTGGTTGCATTAAGCTTAATGATTTATATGCTTGATCTATGTTGTCGCAAGTGATTGGCTCAACTGTACCACCAATCCTAACTCCTGCTGTTCTCGCCAATGATCCATCTGATATCACATGAGAACCTAATAGTTGGTTCTTTTCATATCCTTTTTGTAATATAATTGCACCGCCGCCTGCAGATAAGTTATACATCATGGACATATCTTTATCTTCAAAGTCAACAAAATCACCATTTCTATAACCACCAGCTACTAGGACTGTTTTTATATCAGGATCTGCTAGCATCATATATTTTGCCACTTTCATCGTAGCTATAGTTGAACAACATCTATTTTGTAGGTCGATACCCCAAGCATTTGTAGCTCCAATTCTATCTTGGATATACAACGCAGATGTTGTTAATGGATATTCCTTCCACTCTTCACCAAAACAAAGAATTAAGTCTATATCCAACGGATCAATTCCCGCATCTTTGATAGCCTCAATCGAAGCCAAAGCTCCCATTTCTTGAGTCCCATCTTCTGGTCCTGGCACATAGATTTGTTTTATGCCTAGTTTCTCAATTATCGCCTCTTCAGACCAAACTCCTTTAGTCGCTTCAGAAATTTCTTTAGCCGACATAGTCCTCTCAGGTAGATAAACTCCTAAGCCCCTAACACCAATAACTTCTTTACTCATAATGTTCTCCCTCCATTAATTAATTCTTGTTACTATCGCCTCATATAATCCCTTTAAATCATCTGTTACGATAGAATGTCCTGCATTTTCAAACATAACTAACTCTGCTCTATCTCCAAAAAATTCCTTACTAGTCTGAGCAAAAACCGGAGGAACTACTAAATCTCTAGCACCCTGAATTATCACAACAGGAGCCTTTACATCATCCAATCTTCCAGTACCTTCATTTACACCGTTATTCAAACTTGTCATATTGAAGTTTGCCAAAGCTACATCCACATCAACTAGATTTTTTTGTTTTAATATAGCTTCTAGATATACTTCATAATCATCATCTTTTGGTTTAGCATTGTTGTATATCACTAAGTCCCAAATATTTCTAAAATATGATTTATCTTGGTTAGTATATGCCACCAAAGCTGGTACTACTTGAACTGGATCCACCGCTATATCTTCTCTAGTAAATATCCTTTGATCTAGAATTGGTTGATAGTTCTCATCTTTCTTAAACATCGGATACCCTTGAACTCCAACAGATGAAAGTAAAAATATCTTTTTAATTCTCTCAGGTAAATCAACTGCCGTCTCTAATACAACACCTCCGCCAGTAGACCATCCTAATATATATAAGTCAGTCAAACCAAGTTCTTTAATAAATTCACTCACATCCAAACTAAAGTCATGCAATGAATTTATCTCTCTGTTATATGTACTATCTCCAAATCCGACCATATCAAGTGCATAAACCTTATAGTCTTTTTCTAAAAGCTCGATTAATGGTTGAAAGTGTACTGATGAGCTCATATTCCCATGAACCAATAATATTGTCTTATCGCCATCACCAGCTTCGCGATATGCAATTTTTTCACCAGTTTTTAATTCTATGAATTTAACTTCGTAATGTTTCATATCTTTCCTCCAAGGTGAACCGAGATTTACGTGAGCGCATATTCACCTTACTTAAATATTACCACAGCTCTTTTTTTTATAAAAGTTATATCTGTTTGATAAAATAAAAATGAAAATGGTTTTTAATTACCACGCGAACCTTAACGTTTTTTCATTTTGGTATTTAAATACTCTATATTACGATTTGCTAATGTATCAGTAATTACCCCATCTTGATTTAATATTAATAAATTTTCACATTTCTCCCGACGTGACACTCTATTCATGTTTTTCTATCATTTGACATAAAAAGACGTACAAAAACTTAAAATTTTTGTACGACATATATTTTTTATCTATTAATTTTACAAAAAAGCTTACTTTTCGTTTTCTATCCTGCTTACTATTTCTACATAAACTCTATCCAAGTCATCTGTCAGTAATGAATGTCCCATGTTTTCAAATACGACCATTTCAGCTCTTTCGCCTATAAATTTCTTCGAATTCATCGCTAGCTCAATAGGCACGACCTGATCATGATCTCCATGCAATATTACTATCGGTACTCTCAATTGGTACAGCCTTCCCGTACCTGAATTCACACCATTATTAGTAGTTGTCATGTTAAAATTAGTCAATGCTACATTAACATCCACCAAATTTCTTTGCTTTAGCAAAGCTTCAAGATAAACATCGCTATCCTCATCGGATGGTTTAACGATGTTGTAAATCGTTCTAGCATTTACCAACCTAAAGAAATCTCTATCTTGATTCTTAAATGCAAATAGTGCAGGTTTGATCGATATAGCATCATTTTCAAAATCTTCTCTTAGATATACCGGCTTACTTAAATCGGGCTTTAAGCTACTATCAAGCTTAAACACCGGATATCCTTGTACTCCAACAGAAGATAAAAGAAATATCTTCTTAACTCTGTCTGGCACGTCAACTGCTGTTTCTAACACAACCCCACCGCCTGTTGACCAACCAACAAGATATAAATCCTTTAAGTTCAAAGCCACTATAAATTCCGTAACGTCTTCACTAAAATCATGTATACTATCAATCTGTCTATTGTATGAGCTATCACCAAATCCTGCCATATCTAGCGCATAAACCTTAAAATACCTCTCCAATAGTTCCATAAGCGGTTGAAAATGAGCCGATGAACTCATATTACCATGTACCAATAATATAGTCTGCTTGCCCTTTCCAGCTTCCCTGTAAGCGATTTTCTCGCCAGTTTTTAATTCAATATATTTTACTTCGTATTGTTTCATCTCTTTCTCCTTAACATGAACTATCGTTCATGTATTTATACTATTTTACCACGAATTTAAATATTTGAAACTATTTTTTACTTCTACATTAAAAACTCGCCAATCAAAATCTCCACCCATTCTTGATTAAGCGAAAAATCTGCAGACTCATATGTCACGATAAGCTTATCCCCGCGATATACACCATTTAATTCATAGCTAATAATCTTACCAATAGCCCTATCAACATAATCAATGTCGTGCATTTTACCATTATGTTCCCAATAAATAAGCTCTCTAGTCCTTGGATGCAAGAATGTAAAATCCGGATAAAATACCGTCCCATCCTCAAGCCTCAGCCTTGCCTCATACACATATTCAATTCACTTATCAGAAAAGTTATCCGCCAAAATCTTTTCGCTCTTCGATCTAACTCGCTCCCCATTCTTTGTATAAATCTCCCCAGACCCAAAAGGATAATCCGACCTAATACACCCAGCCTTCCATTTTTCGACCATCATACGATACGTTGGTACGATTGGCTCAACCAACTCCATTTTAGCCTGTGGATAAGACTCATAAATCCCATCAATCTCCTTAAGTACATCCGTCGGACGGTAGGATTTAAGTTTGTATTCGGTTTGATCCAGAACTTTTTTTACTGCTTCACAATAACTTTTCGTAGCTAAATACTTTACTAAATGCATATTTTCTTTATTAAGGTAGTTCCTAATTATTTTGTTTTTTTCCGCATTCCATATACATTGATAATATTCAGGTCGGTTTCCCTTCATAACAATTTTCAAGCTCCCCTTAACATCCGCTACTTCCAATCTCTGCAACAACTTCCTTAGCCAAGCTAATCTACCCCATTCACTTCTCGGTATTCTCAAATTTATTTCCTCCTTTATCATTATAGTACTATAATGACACTAAACAACTTTTAAAAAGTACCATTATTATGAAATTTTGTTCATAAATTCCTCTATTTTTGGGTGAAATGCTAAACCTGCAAGCCCCTAGCCCCCCAAGTTTCTTGTTTTTAATGTGACCCCAGAAAGTTGGACTTTATACCAGAGATATTTTGATATATTATCTCTGGGTTTACTTCCATACATTTCCCTTAAGGGAAATCGCGCTACGCTACTTTCGCTTTTCTATACTC
>JAAYEL010000112.1 GCA_012728755.1 Tissierellia bacterium
TCCTATTGTTTTTTCTTTTCTATCATTTTACCATTTATCAGAATATTCTGAAAATTTTCATGTAAATTTTGGTTTTTATGTATTTTAATGTCAGCACTTTTGTAAAATATCATGTATATTAGTTTCTTTAGTTATGTTACATGACAATTTCAACAGTATTTTCCATCATTTTCAAGGTAAAATGAAATATGATGGAAAAATCTTCACTAAATTTCCATCATTATCTTAGTTATTTAATATTTACATGAAAAAACACAAATTTTTGTCATGCAAAAGTAATAAGAGGTTCATTTTACATGAGTTTGGCGAGTTTACCTAACATTATATTTTCATTGTGTTGGATTTTACATGAATGGTCAAATAATAGCACAAAAAAAATGGCTATCTAGCCATTTTTTTGTGGTGCCGGCGGTGGGACTCGAACCCACACGCCCTTGCGGACAACAGATTTTGAGTCTGTCTCGTCTGCCGGTTCCGACACGCCGGCGTTTCTTAACTCTATTATACTAACATAAATTTTTTCGTATTTCAAGCATAAATGAGTTAATTAGAAGCCGATTACTTTGAAATTCGAGTCGGACTTAATTTGTATTTTACCGTATTTTTCAAAATAATTGATGATAATCTCACTCATATCCATGTTTATATCTTTGATTAATTTGGCATTCTCGTAGGCTGGATATTTTGATGTGTTTGTAGCTCTGTAGTTATTTAAGACTATAGTATAGTTTGCGTCTAAATCGAGTTCTATTCCATCTTTAGTCATCGAGATAACTCGATCTCCAAATGGCCTGCTAATATCTATGATATAGTCTAAACCTCTATATAGGTCATAGTTATAGTTTTGTATTTTAGGCACTAAAAAATCCCTATTTATTGTGATGGATCCAGTGTCGTCTAGCACAAAGTAAGTGGCTGATATCTCGATTGCTTCCTTTAATTTATGTCCGCTAATTTCTAGGACCTTAAGCGTATTTGGATATGGATAGTTTATCAGCACATCACGAATGGTAACCTCTTTTTCAAATCCCTTTGCCGTATCAAATATACATATTGATGAAAAATCTGCATGTGAGATATCAAGCTGCACATCATGTATAAAGTTTATGAATGGATGTGAATGAAGTCTTGCTTCAAATAGATCATACATCAATATATCTTCTGAAAATTCACCAATCTTTGTATCAAGATAAACCTCTAAATCTTCATTTAGTTTTGTAAAATCCTCTTCAAGCTCTGGATTAATAGTTTGCCCTAAAGACTCAACATCTATAAGTTCATAAGTAATTTCTAAGGTTTGTGTATCTACTACAATTTTAGTAAAATTCCCCCCGTTGTTTATTGGCTGAGCACATATGACTTCATTTAGCTTTGTGATAAAAGATCTGTGTTGATGCCCACTTAGAAGTATGTCTATGCTTGTGAAATTCTCCAAAATCTCACTTGCTTGATTTTCCTTTGTAAGCTTTTCTGTTGGAGTGTTCATACCATCTATACTTTTTTCAAAACCACCATGATATGCATAAATCACTAAGTCTGAGTTTTTCACTACTTCATCTTCAAAGGATTTGAATGTCTCAATTGGATCAAGAAATTCCATACCTTCTATCGTTGAAGCCTGTTCCCAGTTTGGGATAAAAACAGTTGTCGCTCCTACCACCGCAATCCTATATCCATCAAAGTTAAAAATCTCGTAGGGTTTACTTTTTAGAGGTAGCCCTTTGATATTTGAATTTAAGATCTTATCTTCTACCTGTTTATATGAGTTTTTTAGATAATCTAATCCGTAGTTAAACTCGTGATTTCCAATAACAAAGGCATCGAAAGAAACTTTGTCTAAAAGGTTTACTATTGGATTTTGAGTGATGTTTTGCTTTGAAAGATAGTGAGTCATAGCTGAACCTTGGGTTAAATCGCCTGTATCTATTTTAAGTGAATGGTCATAATTCTTCTCATCATTTTGAATAAAGCTTGCTATTTTTAATATTCCTAACTCTTGGTAGTCCACATAATTTGTTGGATAGACATATCCATGTAAGTCAGAAGTTTGGTATATTGCTATTTTCATATTACCTCCTTGTTAATAGAAGTTTAGCTCTTTATTATATCTAGATTATATCAAAAAGACAAATCCATTGTGAAATCATTTCACAAAAAAACTGACCCAAGACCAGTTCAATGAACTTTCCTGAGTCAGCTTAATATTAAAGATTATTCCCAAATACCTTTAAGTGTATTTTGGAATGTTGTTAATGCTGCATCTACATCTGCTGCAGTAGGATCTGCTAAGATTCCTTCCATTACTGTACCAGCTTCTCTGTATGCATCGTTAGCACCACGAACTACTGGGTTTGAGTAAAGGTTCTTAGTAGCATCTGATAAGATTGGAGCTATTAAAGATCCTGATCCTTGGTATTCAGCTGAATTGATAGCGCTAGTTCTTACTGGAATATAACCAGTTTTGATTCCCCATTGAGCTTGAGATTCTGCTGAAGTGATGTATGTTAAGTATTTGTATGCTGCTTGTTTTTGAGCATCTGAAGCACTTTCAAATACGAAAACATCTGTACCTTGTTGGATAGTAACGCCTGTTGGTGATGGAGCTGCTTTAGGAGTGAATTTTCCTGCTGCACCTTCAAGTACATATGATTCACCAGCGTTTGATCCGATATACATAGCTGCTTGTTGGTTACCAAAAGGACCTGACATGTACTTTTCAGTACCAGCTATTCTGAAATAACCTTCCTTAACACCTGTTAAGTAGTAGTTTACAGCTTCTTTAGATACATCACTAGTCACATCAAAGTTAGAATCATAAGTTTGACCTTTAGCATTGATATAAGTTGTGTAGTAGTTACTTAGAGAGTCGAAACCAACTCCAGGAATTCCTTTAGCTTCATGTATTTTCTTAGAAACTTCTGCTAGTTCTTCATAAGTTGTTGGTACTTCTAATTTAAGTTCTTCTAACATATCAGCATTGTACCAAAGTACTTCTGTAGATTTGTTAAATGGCATTGAGTAAACTTTGCCATCAATTGTAGTTCCTTTTCTAAATCCTTCAAGTATATCATCATATCCTTCTAATTCAGATGTGAATTTAGTTAAGTCATGAACTAAACCATCTTGTATAGGATTGAACATCCAGTCTGGATATGCTTGAGTCATAGTAGGTAAGTCGCTTGGACTTGTACTTGTAGCTGTAACTTTTTGTTGAAGTTCTGCATAACCAGTTTGGTTTTGTAAATCAACAGTTATGTTTTTGTTTGCTTCCATGAATGATTTTGTCATAGCTGTAAGAGCTTCTTCTTGTGCACCATTCATAGCATGCCAGAACACGATAGTTACTGGTTCTTCAGTTGGTGTTTCTTCACCAGTTGATGGAGTTTCTTCTCCAGTTGTTGGTGTTTCTTCTCCAGTTGAAGGTGTTTCTTCAGGTTTTTCACCTTCTTTAGGACCGCCACACGCTGCTAAAACTAACACGAATGCTAGCATAAGAGCAAGTATTTTTTTGATTTTCATTAAAATCCTCCCAATTAAATTGTTTGTTTGCTTTCCGGTAATAATACATCGCCATAATTATTGAATAACTTTTCTGGTCTAAAAGAATGAATTGGCACTAAAAGTTTTGGTTTAATTCGATCTATAATATCGATTAAATCCAATGGATGTGCATGACCGCTACAAGCCATAGTCAAAAATTCAATACCTTTATTCTCAATGTTAATCTTAAATGGTAGATAATTTGGATCATATTCTCCTAAAGGAGCAGCATTTGAATGAATATAAATGCCATTTGAATCCATTTTATCTAAATAATTAATAGCTTCAGTATTAAGCTGCCAGAAAAACTCCGATTTATCCTTTAATAATTTATTAAAGTCAATTTTGTACTTCTCCTCTAATCCATAGTCCTTGCCGTCTAAAGAGTAAAAATAGGACTTAACTCCAGTACTCTTAAACAATATAAATGCATGAAATGCATCTAAGACAACTTTTCTAGGATTAGAATCTATGATATTAAGCAATCTTTCAATATTTGTCGTGTAGTAGTTAAAAGTAATTTGTCTTGAAGGATTATCAAAAACGACTTTTTTTATCGAATCAATAACCATCCTCTCATTAACAATCTCACCTTCTGCTACTACTTCATCAAATTCTTGAAATGATACACTAACACCCTCAATTATTAATACATCAGCATTTTTGCTTTTCTCACAAAAACTCAATGTATCATCCTTCCTATACCCATGATATCTAATATCACCCGTATATGAAATCTTTAAATCTGGCGTTTCAATAATAAATCCACTAGCTCCGTATGCATCATGATCCACAGGAACCACTTGAACCTTAATCTTACCCACCTCAATTATATCATTTTCCTTAACTCCAATAATATCTCTAGTATGAGCATCTATATATGAATTCGGATACAAAAACTCGCCATCAATATTAACATTTTTTAACAATTCCTTAGTCTTTTCACTCATATAAAGTGGAATACTCTTATCTAAAAAATTAATCATCTTCGTATGATCTAAATGTATATGTGAAACAAATACAGCAGTATTATCATACATATGTCCTTTTTTGTCAAAGGATTCTTTGTTTTTAAACGCACTCAAATCTATATTTTTATCAAAAATATTATCTATATATGGAGCTAAATCTCTCTCTAATATACTTTCTAAACTTACATTATTAGACGTTTCTAACACATCATGTTGCGATCCAAAATCAAAAATAATCCTGCTATTTTCATATGTCACTTCAATATATGTGCCACCAATTGTTCGCATACCATGGTGAAATGTTATCTTCGTCTTTTTATCCTTTAATACCACTACTTGCTACCCCTCTCATTATTTGTTTTCTGAAAACTAAATAAAGAATCAATATAGGGACAATCGCTATAGTTGATGCTGCCATTTGTAAATGAACCGCTGTACCACTTTCTGATGTAAATGCACTTAAACCGTTACTTATCAGTCTCATATCCTTACTATTTGTTACTAATATCGGCCATAAGAACGAATTCCATCCGCTGATAAAGCTTAGGATTCCCATAGTAAATAATGCAGGCTTAGCTAATGGAATCAATATTCTCCAAATGAACTCCAAATCGCTACATCCATCTACCTTTGCCGCCTTATAATATGAAAGCGGAATATTTTGTAAAAATCCCTTTAAGTAAAATATATAGAATATACTAGCCAAGTGAGGTATTATCAAAGCCCAATAAGTATCAAGCATCCCAAATTTAGCTATCGTTTGATAGTTTGTAAAAACTGTTACTTCATATGGCACCATTAGTAAAGCTGCCATGAATAATAATAACAAGCCCTTACCCTTAAACTGAAGTTTAACCAAAGCAAAGGAAGCTAGAATTGCTGTTAATAAAGTTCCTAAAGTAGTCGCTAACGAAGTAAATACAGTATTAGCAAAATATCTTGCGAAAGGAGCTTTCTCCATAGCTTCAGCATAGTTTCCAAATTGTGGAGTCTCTGGTATCAAAGTTGGCGGTATACTAGTTGCTTCCTGAAATGTCATCAAACTTGATAATACCATGTAAATAAATGGAAATAGAGTTATGACTGCCATAAGCACTAAAAATACTTTAGCAAAAATCGTTGTCGTCTTATTCATACTCTCACCTACCTTGAAATTCTTTTTAATACTCTATTTTGTATTAGAGTAAATATCAATATCATAAAGAATAGTATAACTGCTGCAGCCATACCTTGTCCGTATCTGTTTTCTGTATAAAACTTCGTAAATATATAGAATACTCCAGTTGTGGCACTTTCTGCCAAACCAGGTGTTCCCTTAAATATCGCATAAACTTGTCCATAAATCTTAAATGCACTTATGAAATTCACCATTAATAAGAATGTGATTATTGGAATCATTTGAGGAAGAGTTATCCTAGTAAACTGCTCCATCTTTGACGCCCCAAACATGTCTGCTACCTTATAATAGCTCTTATCAATATTTCTAAGTCCAGTCAAAAGTATGATGATATTAAAAGCTAAACTCATCCAAATACCAAAAATTATTACTGTTGTCATACTCATCCTTGGATTATCTAAAAAGTTTATTGATTCAAATCCCAAAGTATTTAGCAAGTAATTTATTAGACCATAATCATGATTGAATAGATACCTAAATACAACCCCAATTGCTATGATACTCGTTAAGTATGGTATAAAAAATACAGTCTCAGCAATTTGTTTATATTTGATTTTCTCATGAATCGTAATCGCTATAAACATTGCGATGATAAGTCCAAGAGGTACTACAGTAAACGCATATAAAGCTGTATTTGTCATAGCTTTATGGAATTTTGGATCGGCTAACACGATTTCGAAGTTTTTAATCCCATTAAATACTGGATTGTTTAATGTTCCCTTTTGAAATGAGATAATGAAAGTCTTAATCAAAGGAGTCACATTAAAAATCAAAATAACTAATAATGCGGGAGCTAAATACAACCACGCATGTGGTGAATTCTCCGCCCTATACTTAAATCTTTTCATTAGTACACCCTATTTCCGCTTTTTTCAAATATGTGAACGCCTTCTAATTGAATATCAAAACCTACCTTATCACCAGCTAACACATGATTAGAAATCTCAGTTATTGCTTTAGTATGATTTCCGTTCAAATCAAAATTGATGATACAATCCTTACCAATTAATTCAATACTCTCAACAGTCGTGTTGATGATTGGATTTTCTGATAACTCAAAATATTCTGGTCTGATACCTACGATATACTCATTGCCTTCTTCTAATTGTCCTTTAAATTTCTTATTGTCTAGTTTTGATAAATCAATCGAAAATTCATCACTAACTAAGGAATTATTAACCTTTTTCATATCAATTAAGTTGATGATTGGATTTCCCATGAACTTCGCTACAAATAGATTTTCTGGTTCAAGATATAGATTTTGAGGGATATCATGTTGTTGAACAACACCTTGGTCCATTAAAACTATCTTGTCACTTATAGATAAAGCTTCTTCTTGGTCATGAGTTACGAAAATAGTAGTGATACCAATTTCCTTAACTAATCTTCTAATTTCTTCTCTAATTCTTAATCTCAATCTAGCATCCAAGTTACTTAGTGGTTCATCTAATAATAAAACTCTAGGTTTTTGTACTAAAGCTCTTGTGATAGCAACCCTTTGTTGCTGACCACCAGACATCTCTCCTGGTTTTTTCTCAGCTAACTCTTCGATACTTGTGATTTTCATATGTTCTAACGCTATAGCTTTTGCTTCGCTTTTTGATATCTTATGCTTACCTACTGTTAAGGGAAACATAACATTTTCTAATACTGTCATATGTGGGTAAAGTGCATAGTTTTGGAAAACCAAACCAATTCCTCTATCCTTTGGATGAATACCTACCACAGATTGACCATCAAAACGAATATCTCCATTTGTAGGATCTAACAAACCTGCGATTAAGTTTAGAATAGTTGTCTTTCCACATCCACTAGGACCTAGTAAACATACTAATTCTCCTTCTTCAATTTCTAGATTAATACTTTTTAAAGCCTCAAATCCATTATCGAAGACCTTTCTAAGATTCTCAATTTGTATCATATCACACCTCTATAAATATTTTGTAACACTACATTATATCATAATAAAAAACCTTTACGGTAATTATCTTTGACTTCTTCTTCCATAATCTCTAATATCAATTCCTCTAGCATTTGCCCAATCGGACACATCCGCCTTTAAAACAATATCTGTTTTCTTTAAAGACACTATATCTTTTGACCTTAATAAAGCCATGATAGATTTAATCTCATGCTCCCATGATATGACCTCTTCTATCGCTTTTTCCATCCTTGTCGTATAGACCAAATTTAGCATCCTTGCTGCCATGCCAACACTTTTTGCCCCAAGTGCTAGCGACTTTACTATATCCATTGAATTTCTAATGCCACCAGAACTAAGTATCTCTACTTGTTCAATATATTCTCTCGCCTCAAGAAGAGAATTTACAGTCGAGTTTCCATAACCTTCTAAAAAATTATATCTTTTTCTCTTACGTCTAAAATTTTCAATCCTAGCAAAATCAGTACCACCATTACCTGCGATATCTATAGTCTTAACACCTCTTTTAATCATCTCGCCTATAGCATCATCACTCATACCAAAACCTACCTCTTTTAGTACTACTGGAACGCCTAGATTGTTCACAATATTTTCAATATTATCTAGCCAAAAACTAAAATCTCTATCTCCTTCAGGCATCACTAGTTCTTGACAAACATTCAAATGCAACTGTAGTCCGTCTGCCTTAAGAATATCAACAGCCCTTTTAGCATCTTCAAGGGATTTATCCGCCCCTAAATTTGCAAAAACAATCCCGTTAGGATTCAATTTTCGTACGATTGAGAAACTCTCAATAGCTTCTTTATGAGTAAGTGCCACACTCAATGACCCTGTAGCCATAAAAGTATTTGTCTCTCTTGCAAGTATAGCCAGTCTCTTATTGTATTCCTTTGTTTTTTCTGTCCCACCAATCATCCCATTTATGTAAAATGGCTTATTGAATTCATACCCTGCAAAAGAAGTACTTATATCGACATCATCAACCGCAACATCAGAAAATACATGGTGTACAAATCTTAAATCATCAAAATCCGACTTTTGCTTATCTTGATGAAATCTTAAAGCCAAGTTAAAATGATCATCTTTTTTATTTAATACCATATCAACCCTCGTAAATATTTACATATAAAAACTTAATATCTTTACTCTCCCAAGAATCCTTAAGTTTTATTTCATTTTCATTATTATTAGCAATCGCTATACCACAATCGCCTCCACCAGCACCAGATAACTTGCTTGCCATATGGTACTTATTGGCTATATTACTTAGTAATTTTAATTTATCTGTTTCTATATGACTGCTATATTTATTTCCAAACTCAACAAAGAGTTTTCTATTTTGATCAATAAATCTATATAGCAAGTCAAAATCTTCAGTAAGAAATGCCTCAAAAATTTGTTCCACTATATATTCACTAGATACAAGAAAATCTCTATGAAATTCCCTTGCCGTAGGTTCTTGATGTTTTATTTTTTCAACCAAATCTAAACTAGATGCAGCCTTTCCAGTCCATCCAACATAAAGCTTCCAACTTTTTGGAAAATCAAATTTTCTTATCTCTAAAAATTCCCAATTTGCATTAACTGTAGCAACTATGTTAAACTTCTCAAGCATATGACATACATGATTTACATCAAATTTTCTATAAAGAATAGCTCCTCCGCTAACCACTGCAGCTAGATCTCCAAAAGATCCTTTTTTATTGATCTCAAGGGTTGCGATAGCACTTAACTTAAATAGTTTTGCATTATCATAATCAGCATTATAGTATTTTAGGATTGCCTCAACCATAGCAACTGTTACTGCCGCACTTGAACCAAATCCATACTTATTGCCTGAATCATCTTCCATTTCACTGATAATCTCGATATCATAAAAATCAAAAGAATCAACCCAAGTATTTAAATATAACTCAGTTATGTTAATTGCAGATAAAATATATGTAAATCTATTGTCGTATTTTTCAAGATAAACCTTTTTATCTCTTAGAAAATTTACAATTACATTGTCAAAACTTTTAATCTGACCTTTATCTGTATTTTCAGATTTTTTTATAGATATCTTAATGAACTTATCAATAGCAACTACTATGGCTCTATGACCAGTCTGTGTGACAGCATACTCACCAGCTATATACAATTTTCCAGGTCTTTTGACCTCTATCATCTAAATCACCCTCTCAAGAATTTCTAAATCAGTTCCAACTTTTGAATATATGATTTTGTCCTTGTCAATAATATTTTTTAACTTATCGATAATCTCATCTTTAAATCTAGACGAAGTTATGATCTTTACATTTGGACCAGCATCCATAGTAACATAGCATGATAATCCTTGATGTCTCAGCTCTTTAACCATATTTATCACTTCTAAAGACTTTGGCTGCATATAAATTATGGATGGTCTAGTTGCCATCATAGTCGCATGCATCTTCATCGCCGAATATTCAGCTATCTCACCAACTTTATCTAAATCCTGCTCCTTAATAGCTACCTTGATATCCTCTAAATCCTTCTTTGCATCTTCAACCCATGCTGGATAAAATGGACAAGTCTCTACTGTTTGCTTCATACCAGCACGACTCAATACTTTCTTTTTCTTATCATTTAATATGACAATAATCATGCCTATATCCCAGTTGGCATCATCGAACTTTTCAGCAAAGCTAGATAAATCATCATGACCTTTTTTCCATTCTACAAAACCTCCAAATAAAGACCTTGTAGCAGATCCTGATCCTTTTCTTGCCATGATAGACAAATGTTTCTTATCAAGTCTTGTCTCATAAATCTCATTTAGTGCTCCTGCTAGAGCAGCAAATCCAGAAGCCGATGATGCAAGACCTGCAGCTGTTGGAAAATGATTCTTTGAATCAATTCTCACACAAAAATCTTTATTGGAAAGTTTCCTAAATCTATCAATAAATTTTGATATCTTACTCGTTTCCTCTTCATCTTGAATCTTTCCATCAAGATAAAAAACATCCGATTTACCATCTATCACTTTGACATCTGTTATCGTGTAAAATGCATCCAAAGTAAGCGATAGACTGCTATTAAATGGCAAAAATAACTTTTCGTCTTTCTTTCCCCAATATTTAATCAATGCTATATTTGCATGCGCTTTTACCTTAACGCTTTTCATCGCTACCTCCAAGATAAGCCATCCATGTATTGACAGCTCCACTTTCTTTTAACTTAACGCTAGCCTTCTCTGCCAATTCTCTAGTAGGAAAAAGAGATATCACACATCCTCCACGTCCACCACCAGTAAGCTTAGCTCCATATGATCCATTATCCATCGCCACGTCTATCAGCTTATCAAGACTTTCATCGCTAACAGTTAATTTCTTCAAATAGCCTTGAGCTTTGGTCATTACCTCACCAAGTTTCTTCGCTTCATTATTCTCAATATATTCTCTAGCTTCTTTAGTTAACACTCCCAATTCATCTATATATGACATATAAATCTCGTCTGTATCAACTAGAGATTTGACATCAGATACCGCTTCTTTTGTCATTCCTTTTTTACCTGTATCTGCGATTAGTAAATACGCATCCATATGTAAAACAAGTTCTTCAAAAGGTTCGCCCTTTGTAAAATAAACCGGCTTTTCCTTCGCTACTACATTTACATCAATACCGCTTGCATTACCATGGATAGCTCCTTCAGCCTTGTTTGCCCACTTTATCAATGTATCGCAATCCAACTCTTTATCAAAATACTTATAAAGTGATCTAACCATACAAACACTCAATGCAGCACTAGAACCCATCCCTCTTTGATAAGGAATATTGCCTCTAACTACACAATGAAATCCTTCCGGTTTTTCGCCAAACTCTTCAAGAATCTCGTATATCAAATCTCTTATAGGTGCTATTATCTCAGGAACATCCTCAAGTTTTCCACTAAAAAAATCACTCTTTATAGTAATCCCGCCATATGTTTGTACCACAGATGCCTGAATCTTCGCATCATTAAAAGGTATCGCAATAGCTGGTTTCCCATAAACTACAGAATGCTCTCCTATTAAAATTATCTTAGCTATGGCATTAGCCATTATATATTTTTGCATATAATCTCCAATTCTATCTTTTCAACAATTATTATATCAAAATAGTAAGTATGATACCATTTTACAGGGGAATAATTTTCCCATTTTACCCAAATATGCGATTTCTACCATTTAAAAGATCTTCGATTATGGTATAATAACGTCTATATGAGGTGAAATTATGATGAATTTAAAAGTGCCTTTAGGGTACAAATCAAACTTGAATCTTTTACAAACACAGTATTGGATAAAGGAAATAAAGGATTTTTTCCAACAAAGTTTAGCCAAAAATCTAAATCTTGTGAGAGTTTCCGCGCCAATGTTTGTAAAACAAAGCACTGGTATTAATGATTACCTTTCTGGTATTGAAAAACCAGTCTCATTCGAGATGGAAGAGGAAAATGGAATAAATTCTTTAGTAGAGATTGTTCACTCTCTTGCCAAATGGAAAAGATACGCTTTAGAGAAATACAACATCCCAAAATATAGCGGTATATACACAGACATGAATGCTATAAGATCCTTTGAAGTCTTAGACAATACACATTCTGTATATGTTGATCAGTGGGATTGGGAAAAAGTAATAGATGAAAGTGATGTCAATGAAGAATACCTAAAAGAAACAGTAAGAAATATTTTCAATACATTTAAAGAATTAGAAGAGCATTTAGCAAGTCGTATTTATGATTATAAGAGATTATTGCCAGATAATATCTTTTTCATAACTGCACAACAACTCGAATATCTATATCCTGAGCTTACTCCAGAAAAAAGAGAAAGAGAGATTGCTAAAGATAAAAAAGCTGTGTTTTTAATGAAAATTGGAGACACGCTAGAATCAGGCATCAAACATGGAGACCGCTCACCAGACTATGATGATTGGGACCTTAATGGAGATATATTAATATGGAATCCAATACTTGATGATGTATTAGAACTATCTAGCATGGGAATTAGAGTAAGCCCATCAAAACTTGTATCACAGCTTGAAAAATCCAACACTATGGATAGAGTAAATCTTGAATATCATAGCAAACTTATAAATAACGAATTACCTCAAACTATAGGTGGAGGTATTGGTCAATCAAGAATCTGTATGCTATTTTTGCAAAAAGCACATATTGGAGAAGTTCAATCCTCAATATGGCCAGAAGAAATGGTTAACAGATGCGAAGACAACAACATAATATTATTATAGACAGATAGCGACCTCAGGTCACTTTCCTTATTCATTTAAAAAGAAGCTCCTAGGAGCTTCTTTTATTTGTTTATCTCATAAACTTTAAGCAAATTCTCTCTTAAAGTACTTGTATCAATTTCGTTTCTAGCCCTTATCAGTGATGAAGTAAATGCTCGCCCAACGATATTATCTGCAGCATCCTTTATATAGCTTGCCTGCTCATAAAAGTTAGTATTACTAAATCCTATCGTAATAGGTTCAATCATATATTTTTTTTGATCGAGCACAAATCTCCACTTATTTGAATAAACTGCCCCATCTATTGTCACAGATGATATTGGTTCAAAATCAAAATCTTCCAATAAATAGGATTGTCCATCTCTAAAAAGTGTGGCATACGAATTATTTACTCTTGGATAGACTTGAACATACATCTGATCACCAGAGTAAAAATTCAATACAATCGATTCATAATTGTTGTCACGATTCATTAAATTGTATTCTCCACCCTGTCTTTTAAAAAATGATCTTCCAGTAAGTTCTACTTCTTTACCCTCAATATTTATTTTACCTATTGTTGGCATATCGTGAAATGTATAGCTGAATATAGAATCTTGAGTTTCATCTAATCGTATACTCATTATCCCATCATCCCCGCTTCGATAAGGTCCTTTGCCATTTTTAACATCAAGTTCAAAAGACAAGCCAGTTTGCTTTGCATTTACCAAAAATCCTTCTGGGTATCTCCTTATAGAGCCGATTCCTGCAAACCCAACTTGCGAGCTGTCTACCGTTAAAGAGCCTTCCACTATAGATGGTATTTGTCTAAGGTAGTGCTTGTTTGTTGAGTGATCTGTCATAGTCATAAGTCCTATTCTCAATATATATGTTTTCAAAAAAAGACTTAGAAAAACTAATTGATAGGAGTATATGTTTTCATCTTTATCATATAAGATGCCACCTATTGACCACCAGTCATTGCTATAAGCATGGGGCATCCATTCATCATCAAAAGATGCTAAATTTTTTGGATCATATTTAATGTATTTCATACTACCTCCATTTGCCTAATGCTTACTCTGGAGCTACTTCTAATGCCATCTCCATCATTTGTGTATAGCCAACTTCTCTTGCTTTTGCATCATCTTCGCCATCAGTATTGTCGGAAATAGTGCATATAACTAATGAATCTTTCCCAGATTCTCTAGCTGCCATAAATAAACCTGCAGCTTCCATTTCTATACCTATAGTGCCATAGTCTACTAGATTTTTCATCACTTGTGGATCCCATTTTCTATAGAATTCGTCACTAGATAACACTGTGCCAAAGTGTGCATTTAGTCCATTTTCTTTAGCATATTCATGCGCCTTTAACACTAGTTCAAAAGTAGGAGTCGGTGAAAATTGAACTTCTCCAAATTTTCCTCTAACACAGCTATTTGGAGTATTAGCTGCAGTAGCTACTATAATGTCTTTAACCTTTAATCCTGGTTTAAGTCCACCTGCAGTACCTACTCTAATAATTGTTTGTACATCATAGAAATTATATAGCTCATAATAGTAAATCATAGCTGATGGTATACCCATGCCTGAACCCATTACTGAAACTCTTTTGCCTTTATAGTATCCTGTAAAACCAAGCATCCCTCTTACATCATTAAAACACTCAACATCTGTAAGGAATGTATCTGCTATGAATTTTGCTCTTTTTGGATCACCTGGCATAAGTACTGTATTAGCTATTTGATCCTTACTTGTCGCACCTATATGAGGTGTTGGTATCATCTTATTTTCTGTTGTCATTTTGTCCTCCATTTATGTATTATTAACCTCACTCATAATGAGTGAGGTCTCTATTTACTTAACTGCGTTTCCAGCCACATTCAATGCTTCCCATGCATTTGCAAATGGTGGTGCATAAGCAAAGTCCATGAAACCTAATTCATCAACTGTATTTCCATTATATACTGCCATAGTTAAGGCTTGTAGTCTTTCTGCTGCTCCATACTTTCCAAATACTTGAGCTCCCAATATAACTCTTGTATCTTTATCATATACTAGTTTAATATGAATTCTTGATTGTCCTGGCCAATATCCCGAATGATTACTTGTCTTAGTAATTTGTGCTCCATAATTTAGATTTAAATTCTTAGCATCTTCTTCTGTAAGTCCTGTCACTCCAGCACCATACTCTCCTACTCTCAACAATGATGAACCAAGCGCTCCTATAAATGCTACTTGTTTATCTTCATCAGAAACGATATTTTCTCCAACCAATCTACCCATCTTGTTTGCATAAGTCGCCAAAGCAATATATGCGCTTGATTTTTGTCTATGATATACAGTAGCACAATCTCCTGCCGCATACACATCCTCGATACAAGTCTTTCCATATTCATCTATTACTATAGCGCCATTTGCTATTTTCTCTAATCTTTCATCTGTGATAAAGCCAGTATTAGGTCTAAAACCTAAAGCTTCTATAACTAGGTCTGCCTTAAAGCTACCACTACTTGTGATAACCTCTTTTACCAAATTATCTTCGATAACATAGTCTTCTAAAGCTGAATTTACTTGAACATCTACATTATTTTCTTTAAGCGCTTCTGTGATCATCTGTGCGTATTCATTATCGAAAACTTTTCTCATAACCACATCAGATCTTTGGATTAATTTTACTTTCTTTCCTAAATGTGCTATTTGTTCTGCCACTTCAACACCGATAAATCCTCCACCGATAACTACGATATCATCAGCAGTTTCTAGTCTTTCTTTTATAGCCTTTGCGTCTCTTAATTTTGTTAATGAATATAAGTTGTCTGCTTTTTTAGCTTCTTTAAGCGGGCTCATAGGAGTAGCTCCTGTGGCAATCGCTAATCTGTCATATTTTTTTACTAATTCTTCGTCGTTTTCTAAATTCTTTACTAAAACTTCCTTCTTATCAAAATCAATATTTAGAGCCTCATGTTTTAACAATAAATTTATGCCTGATTCCATTGCCTTTTCAGGTGATCTAGCATACATTATATTGCCATTTTCAAATTGTTCACCTACAAAATAAGGTAAGCCACATGCCCCAAATGAGATATAATCTTCTTTTTCAATTACTGTAACATTTGCTTGCGGATTAACTCTTTTAGCCTTTGCCGCTATTGACATACCAGCAGCGATACCGCCAATTATTAAAATTTCCATATTTCCTCCTTAATAATTATCTACACTTCTCTATTATACCCGATAATACCAAAAGTATTATCTATGATAAGAATGAAGAATAAAACATTTTACCATACTTCTGAGAAATAAAAAAGTTGAGCTTATTTGCTCAACTAGCATTTTTATTTTCTTGTGTTTGTTCTGTTGGCTCTTCGATTGGCTGACCATCCTCATCATACATTGGATAATAGCATGCACTAAGCATCAAAGTCATAGAGACCAACACCAAAATCATTTTTATTTTTTTCATAATATCTTCCTAAAAACTTTCAAGTAATATTCTTAATCCTATCAAAATCAAAATTGTCCCGCCTGCAAGTTCTGCTAAAAACTTTCTTCTCGCACCAATAATATTACCTGCCATAACTCCAATAAATGATAACACTATCGATACAATCCCGATGATTATCACTGGACCTACTATCTGTGTTGTCACAAGAGATATCGATACGCCAACTGCTAGTGCATCAATACTTGTAGCTATAGCCAATAAAAGCATGCTTTGCTTTTTACGCTCACAGGACTCACCTTGTTTCTTGCTCTCTATAGACTCTCTAATCATAGAAATCCCAATAAAAACCAATAATCCAAATGCTATCCAATGATCAATAGCTTCAATCTTTTCTCTAAATGTACTACCTAACAAAAAACCACCCAAAGCCATCAAACCCTGAGCACCACCAAACCATAATCCAGCCTCACTAGCCTCTCTAATCTTATGCTGTGATGATAAACCTATACAAATCGAAATGGCAAAAGCATCCATCGCAAGTGCCAGCGCCACCAATAACTGCTCTAAAATTTCCATAAACTCTCCTAAATATTGCTCCCTATATTATAGCAAATAAACCAAAACATTTCACCCAATATAACATGTAAAATAAATGAAACAAAAATGATAAGAAATCACACTTTCTTTATGAGATGATAAACAAAATTGAAAGGAGCTAAAATGAAGAATACACTAATCCATAAATATAAACATTACACAAAACTACTAGAAATTCTTGAAGATAGAAAAGAAGATGTAGAGGGAGTGTTGGTTTTGTCTAAGTCACATGCCAATACACAATACTATTTACGTACCACGGATAATAAGACTGGAAATACAACTAAGACATATATACCAGTCCAGAATATGGACATGATAAAGCGACTAGCACAAAATCAATATCATAATAAACTAAAGAAGCTATTATTAAAGAGACTTAAGCAAATCTCATCCATTCTAAAAGACTACGATGATTTCGAATTAGAAAATGTGTATGATTCATACCTTGATGATCGAAAAAAACTTTTAGTTCCTTTAATCTTAACTTATGATATGAAAGTAGAAAAATGGCTGTCAAAACACCATACTCCACTTCCACCAATCGACGGAGACTTCGTAATTACCACAAAGAATGGAGAACTCGTCAAATCTAAAAGCGAGAAGATACTTGCTGATACATTTTACGATTATGGTATTAAGTACAAGTATGAATGTCCGCTGACTTTAGATTCTGGTCACAGAATCTACCCAGACTTTACTTTTATAAGTCCCTATACACATGAAGAGATATATTGGGAGCACTTTGGTATGATCGACAAAGAAGATTATTCACTTAATACAATAAGAAAGTTAGAACTCTACCAACTATCTAATATCTTTTTAGGGCAAAGACTAATAGTAACCTTTGAATCAAGTAAAACTAATCTAAACTACGAAATCGTCTATGCGCTTATCAAAAAGTACTTATTGCGTGAAGATTAGTAGAGATTAAGTAAGTCTAATCCATGTTTAGCTATTAATACTATAGTTGTTAATTGAATAACCCCTTTTTTCAAGAAAATTACGGTCTATTTCTTATTGTTGAAATTTAGACCGTAATTTATTTTTTCTTCAAGCCCTAATTTACGGTTTGTTTTGAACTTTTTGATTACAGACCGTAAATAATTGTTTTTTCTACGATTGTTATACGGACCTAACTGACCATTTCACAAAAATCCTTGTAAAATGGCAGCAAAAAGATGTGTGTTATACGGGCCTAACTCAGCTTTTGCATATATGTCCGTAAATCTTGAAAAAATTAGGGATTGTTATACGGGCCTAACTCACGTTTTCAATATTTGCCCGTAAAACACCCCAACCCACAAAAAAACCAGAGATTTCTCTCTGGTTTTGATTTCTTAATCTACATATACGTCTAAATGGTTTCCGTATGTTCCTCTGTCATATACTTTACCCATGTATCCGAATGGTGTTGGGAATACTGTTCCTTTTGCTGCGCTGTTTGCTAATACGATGTAACCATCTCCATCAGAAACATAGCCATCTTTGTTAACATGTCTTCCTGGGATTCTTAATCCGCCACCTGGTAAAACTTTTTGTGAATAGTAAGTATATCTGTATCCACCCCAATTAATTAGTCCAAGATATTTGAATCTTGATAAACTGTAAAGTTTTTCTAGTGTAGGTGCTTTTTTTACTACTGGTGTAGTAACTTTTTTAGAACTTGTTTGTGGGATCGCTGGTTTAACTTCTTTAACATTGCCTGGGTTTATCCATGTTCCTGGAACTCCTTTAGCAGTAGTGATGTTAATCATCCCATTATATTCTTTATAAATATAGTAAGTACCTGGTTGTTTAACATTAACGCTTTTTGCATGAGCTTTTGCATTTGCTGCATTCATGTAACCATAAGTCTTAACTTTTAAGCTAAATGTACCGTTAGAGTTTTTAACTCCAACATTTGTAGTTTCTTTCTTTTCTACTGGAGCTTTTGTAACAGTCTTTGTTACTGGCTTAATAGTTTGTGCTTTATTATCTTTAGGATTAATCCAACCACCTGGTTGATTTTCCTTTCTTGTAATATTTAGCATACCATTAAATTCTTTATATACGTAATAATTACCTGCACCGTAAGTAGCTCTGGCATCTACACCACTTCTAGCAGAATCTGCTGAATAGTAAGCTTTAACTGAATTTTCTAATTTGTATTGAGACGCTGCAAGCGCTGTGATTGGTTGTGCTAATATAGCTGCTCCTAATAGTAATGAAGCTCCAATCCTTTTTAACTTGTTAATTTTCATAACTCCTCCTTAACTTGTATGTGTATATATTAAGCCTTAGAACTCTTTAAATCAAGACTAATTACAAAAAAGTTACGAAATTATGAAGAATTCTTACAATTTTGTAACTTTTTGTAATATTTTATTCTATTCTTGCTCTAAAGCCCCATACTAATGTAGAAAATTCCCATTATGAAGATTCCCAAGCCAAGTACTTTATCCACAATATTACCTATTTTTGTAAAATGCGGTTTATTCTTTACTCCTGACATCGTTCCTGTAAATGTTCCTGCAAATATTGTGACCATGCTATGTCCAAGTGCATATGCTGCAAATAACAGTATAGACCAAGCAATATTAGCTCCACTCGCCAAAACGATTGATACTAAAGCTATCATCACAGGTGTAGAACAAGGCGAAGAAAAGAATCCACCCAATATACCCGATATAAAAGCTCCTATATAGTTACGACTTCTACTTTTATTGATTAGATTTGTAGGTTTGATGAAATAATATATTCCCCATGTTTGAATAGCCATAAGGACTAAAAATACACCAAATACAATATACCAATACTTGTTAAATCCGCCAACTAATCTACCTAATATGCCAGTGGCTAGACCTAAACTAATAAAAGTTGCCGACATACCAAACGCAAATACCACTGAAAGAAGAAATGATCTAGATGGCTTATCCTCTCCACTTCCTTTAACATATCCCATCACTAATGGAATAGAAGCTAAGGAACATGGTGCTAATGATGATAATAGCCCTGCTAGTAAAGCAAGAAGCGGTGCCCAAATAGTCTGTTCTCTAATTAGCCATGTTAAGTGGCTAATCCACTCATTCAGCATTGGCTAACATCTCCTCAATAAACTTAATAAAAGTTTCTTCCTCAACTGAACCATATGACATTACTAAATCCACATCTTCACTACCTTGTTCTGAATAAGCATAGAAACCAAGTTTTCTAGTTTCTTCAGATGGTAAAAATGGTTTATCAGGATTCATTTGATACATAAAAGCTGGCACCCCTCTTAAAGGATATTGAGACGATTTGTCAGTCAACTCTTCTGCATCAACATATTTTAGTGTTATCCTATCAGCATATTGTTCAGAAAACTTTCCAAACACTGGCTCCATCTGTCTACAGTAAATACAAGTTTTAGTACCAAACATTATGATGGTTGGTTTGTCTTGCGCTAAGACTTGATCAAATTCATCATTTGTATAAATCTTATAAGCAACTTTTTCGGCATCAGCTACAGCATCTGGATTTTCATTTGTGGATGGTATAGTATCATCTACTTTTGGCTCAGTAGTGTCTTTATCTACATCATTAGAGATGTTTGTAGTATCTGCTTTATCACCCGTTGTATTACTTGTATTTTCCGTAACTGGTGGATTTGTAGCCACCTGTGGTTCTTTCGCTTGTTTGATCAGAAATGCAATAGCCACCGCTAGTATCACAAGTCCAATACTCACTAGTAAATTCTTCTTATTCATCTTACCTCCATCTATTTCTTTAGAGCCTTTTTAGCCCTATCTATAAAATCTTTCAAGACTTCAAGTCTTGCATACTTCTTATTTTCACTTGGCAATACAACCCAAGGAGCATAATCAGTATTTGTATATTGTAACATATCATCAATAGCAATTATATAGTCATCCCATTTTTCTCTATTGCGCCAATCCTCGTCTGTTATCTTATAAGGTTTATTTTCTTGACGATCTTTGAACCTTTTTTCTTGTTCATCTTTAGAAATTACTAAAAGGTATTTAACTAGTAATACCCCATCATTTACTAATCCCTCTTCGACTTTATTTATCTCATCATATGCTCTTGACCATTCATTATCCTTAGCGAATCCTTCGATTCTTTCTACCATGACACGACCATACCAACTTCTATCATAAATGGACATATGTCCTTTTTTCGGTAAGTTGTTATAGAATCTCCACATATAATGATGGTCCCCTTCTACCTCATTTGGCGCAGAAGTTGGATTTATCTTATAAAGTCTAGGGTCGATTTCTCTTAGCAATCTTTGAATAGTACCACCTTTTCCAGCAGCATCGATTCCCTCAAAAACCATAACCGTAGGTACCTTATTTACATAAAGCTCATATGCAAGGTTTGAAGCTTCTTCTTGTAATTGATCTATCTGAGCATCATAATCTTCATCACTTACAGCTAAGCTTAAATCCACATTTTCAATAATCTTTTTACTAGGACTTTCTTTTGTTTCTAATTGAACTTTTTCATCTTTATCTAAGCTATCAAGTTTTTCTTCAACCAACTTGATACTCATACCTAATATCTCTTTTGATGCCTCTTTTTTGTCCACGCTTGGCACGACAATCCATGGTGAGAACTCAAAATTAGTTTCATTCAAGATATCACTCATATGTTCTAAAAACTCATCATACTTTTTAACCTGTTTTTTATCATAACGGTCTACAAAGAATTTCCTATATTTGTCTTCTTTTAACACTTCGACATTTTCTTTAATAGTATCTTCATCGATATGAAGGAAAAACTTAAGTATTACTGTATTATCATCAGTTAACATCTTTTCAAGATTTCTTAAGTCTTCAATTCTCTCATTTTTAAGTTTTTTCTTACTCTTTAAATCATTGAATAAGGTAAAATACATACTTCGATAAAACACACCAAAGCTTCCTTTAGCAGGTAAAGCTCTCCAAAATTGTCTCGTATAAGCATAATCATTTTCCCTAGCAAAATCATCAAACATATGCACAAGAGTATGTTTTGAATCCAGTTCTCTTACCAAATCATTCATCACATAACCTTTACCTGATGATTCCCACCCATCGATCATAATGATAACAGGGATATTTTTTTCAATACATCTTCTTTGAATCGAAGCTAGTCTCAGACCAAGCTCAGATCTTTTTTCTTTCGTAAAACTAAATTCGTTATCCTTAATACTAAATTCTTTTAACATATCTTTCTCCTATGTCATTTCATAATGTTAAATTTATTGTTGATTATAATCGATGATACCGCCAATATCTATCACAAAGTAACCTAAATTCTCAAGGATGTTTTGTGCAGTCTTTGACCTATTACCACTTCTACAATAAACAAATACTGTAACGTCTTTTCTTATCTCATTAGCAGCTCTTTGCTCTAATTCTCCTAAAGGAATATTCTTAGCTTTCTCGATATGCTTTTCTTCAAATTCGTCAACTTCTCTAACATCGATTAGTTCAATATTTCATTGAATGACATCAACAACCCTTATCGCACTATTTATCTCAGCAGTATAACCTTTCAATTTCTCACTCAAGACTTTAACATTTTTAACACCTGCTTGTGCGGGATATGACTCCAAAATACCACCATCATAGTCATAGGAAATATGTGTACCAATAGGGTAATTATCAAGTCCTGACAATCTAACTGGTTCATTCTTTGCTACATTAACATCTTCATTGGTTATCATATATATGTCATCGCTAATTTTTACAGCTTCGATACTACCTTGTCCACCGAAATTAGTATAGATGAAATAAGCAGCTACCAAGATAGCTAAAGCTATCAAAATATATATTAACTTTTTCATATTGCCTCCTTATATTCTTAATATATATTATTTACCCTTAGTGATAAATTCGACACAAAAAAAAGGATTATTATCTAAATAATCCTAGTTTGTTCAAATATCGTATCAACCATTTCAGGTAACTCTTCGATAGAATTTACCCAGATAGTATTTATACCCATCTCATAGAGATGTTTTTGCCTAAGCATTCTCTCAAAATTGCTTTGAGTTGCCTCTTTAACCATAAGAGCATAATGCTTTTTCTTTTCTTTATTAACCATTCTTAGAAGCCTTCTGATATTTGGATCAGTCAAACTACTTCCTATAAAAATACAAGTACTTTCCCTAAATGCCATAAGCTGAATCCCTATTTGCCAACAATAAGCATCGTTATACAAATTGTTATAATCATCCTCAGTAAGCTTTACACTCTTTCCGTAAAATAACAATCTGTTATCACTTTTTTTTGCACTAAATGGCATATAACCATGAACATGATATATAGAAAGTTCGTTATTGATTCTATCATCCATATCAAAAATCGATTTATGCTTAACTCCAATTTTCTTTAATTTATGCTCAAGGTGATTATCATAATTGTATGTGATTATCTTAAAACTCCTATTATCTGAGACCTTCTCAATCCCATAAGCTATTGCTTTTAGCAATCTATTGTTCTCATTTGGATCAAAATTCTCATCTAATTTAGCCCAGTTATCTGAGTATAAACTATTGTACACTTTTAAATAGTAATCTTTATCTCCAATTATTTCTCTATAGAACTGAGCTTTGGTCATCAGTGCCCCACCAAATTTCGTGTCCAGTGAACCACTAAATTTACCATTTTCTAAATCATCAAATATATCTTTGCTCAAATTGGTAACCAAGTTTTCCCAGTCAGCAGCTCCAGATGATATCGATACGCCGGCACCTAACACTAAGCTAGCACTCTTATCCAAGCTAGACTTTACATTTTTAATATTG
This sequence comes from Tissierellia bacterium, assembly GCA_012728755.1. GTDB lineage: Bacteria > Bacillota > Clostridia > Tissierellales > Peptoniphilaceae > JAAYEL01. The sequence continues at coordinate 23,686 of JAAYEL010000112.1, forward strand.
ATTTCATTAAGGCGCCAATAATCCTCTTCATTTAGCTGTTCATAAATCGAAAGCTTATCGTCATTATTTATGGATAAGGCATATGTTACCTTAAAATTCTCAATCAATTCATCTACAAATTCCTTACCAAAAACCTGCTTCCTTATACTGCCATCTAATTCCTTCAAAGCCCTATCAAAAGCCTTAGAAGATTCATAATATATGATTATCCTTGTGAAATCCTCGCCTTCTTCTGATTCTTTTACAAAATCTAAGCTTCTTTCACTAATTCCATTTAATATAAACTTAAAAGCTACAGATCCAGTGACTCCAAAGTTAGAATGTGCGATTCTTTTGAAAAACTCCTCACCATTGGAAATATATCTATCACAGCCGATCATCTCTGCTCTATGTCTCTCATTTTCTTCTTTATATTCCATTTCACTTTCATATGAGATTAAATCTATCAAGTTATTAATAAAATCATTGAATTCTTTTGCATTATTTAACATAAAACCTCCATAAATCTCATTATCAATAAGTATATTATACTATATTCTCAACTAATAATACTTCAATTATGATACAATAAAAGTAACAAATAAAAAGGAGGTTTGTCATGAAAAAAGTATTGTCGTTTCTCTTAGTTTTCATGCTGATATTATCGTCTGTTATGATATTTCCAGGTGATACACTAGCATATAGCAATGGAGAAAAAGTAAGTGGATATGTGCCAAAAGGTACTAAGGAGGCTTGCGTACGCAAGCTTCTTTCTAATTAATACCCATGGTCCTAAGAGTTTGCTGTAATTGTCCAAGTTCTTAGGACCAAAAAACGGGATTCGTCCTAAGAGTTTTACCAAAAATGAAAAGTTCTTAGGACCGAAAATTGAGTTTAATCCTAAGAGTTTTGCGAAAAATGTAATTCTCTTAGGACCTTGTCGGTCGTTTTTGTCCTAAGAGTCTTAAGAAAAATGTGATACTCTTAGGACCGGGGCGTGATTTTGGTCCTAAGAGTTTGGCTTAAAGTACGATACTCTTAGGATTGGAAAGCTTTTTTGGTCCTAAGAGTTTAATGGAAAATGTGATACTCTTAGGACCGAAGCGTGATTCACTACAAAATACACAAAAAAATAAGCCCGAAGGCTTATCATTTTACGATTATTCATTTTACAATTAATCATTTGCGTTTAAATCATAATATCTTTTGTCTAATAATTTCTTCAAAAGGTAGACTAATGCTAGAATGGTTAGTACTGCTGCGCCGGCTGCTGTCGTGGCTAACTCAAATGAGTATGGGTACTCTTCTAGTATTATCATAAATATGAAGATTGTTAGGGCTGCAAATCCTGTTATAAATATATAAGGAATGAATGGTTTGATGCCACCCTTTGAATATTTGAAGCGTCTTTTTAATCTTTCGAAAATTGTCCTACCCAATGGAACGATTAATATAAGATATAGGATGAAAAAGATATAGTTAATTCGAATTTCTATGACATTTTTAACATTATCTTTTGAAGTCATGGCTACTATTACAAAAAATAGACTTGCTACTAACATTACCATTAGAGCAACAAGTTGTCCTGCAAAGACTCCTAGGAAATGCTCAAAAAAGCCTTTTTCAGGTAATGCCATTACTAGATTTCGAATATATGCTTTTCGATCACCAAAAAGATTTTTGACACTTTGGCCTTTTTTCTGTGATGCCATTATCTTCCTATTTACATCAGAGCGGACTTTTTCTGCATCATAATGATGAAGATCATGTGTACCGATATAACCCAAAAGTTCCCTTTGTACATCTAAATTATCATCAGTAAACTGTTTCTCCAAAGCTCTGTTTTCATTTCTCAATTCTATAAATTTATCCATAAATACCTCTTCTTACTTGTTGGTTTAATTGTACAATATGGGATGTTAGGAGTCAAACGGTTGGCATTGCTCTAGTACTTATAACCTTTATGAGTACTTCTTTTTTACATTTTGTATAAAACTAACCAAATCTGCACTTAATTCCATAGTATGTTGTAGTTGATTTCCTGCAGTTTGATTTTGTGCTTTATCAATATCTGCTCCAAATATAATGTCATCAAAGTATGGTATGTTGTCTGCTTTTGTTGTATCATAGTTGTTTACAGCCTCAGATAATAAGTCCTTATCTATTCCCCATACCATAGAGTAATCAATTATTTCCTTATCCTGTTTTCCTTTTTTCCACTCAGCATACGCTTGATCAAAATCGGTTGAACTTGAGATTAGATTTCTTAAAAGTTTGGTTTCAACAAACTCTTTAAGAAGTTCTGCTTCAACATGTTCCCCCATATTACTTAACTCAGAAATTTGCTCGTAAATCAGTTTAATTGTTTCTCCGTCTATTTGCATATTTCCACCAACATCATAAGCCTTTTCACCTATAAGCTTAATTATTGTTTCAGCATTGATAATTTGTGTCTTTGTCAGAGTTGTAGCAGCAAGTTCATATTCATCTTGAGGGTCTATTTCATCTTGTTCTCTAAGGTTTAGATAAGCTCCTCGATAAGTATACCAAAGATGTTCGTCAAGACCAAAAGTCATATCATCCCATTCATATTGATAATACTGTTTAACCTTATTAAGTTGTCTTGAACATTTCTTAAATGATTCGATGAAATTATTCTTCCATAAGATATCATGTTCCAATTCAGGCCATCTTGTTGGATCTGGTAGAACAATTCGCATGAATCCTACCAAATCATTAAATTTAGCAACTGCCACATCATATTTATCAACTATAACATTTGAATTACTTCCACCAGCACCATATAGTTTTAATGCTCTATTAACGGCCTCTTCAGTTATCCTTGGAAACTTAAAATTAACTATACTACCAAATTCTTTATTTTCACGATACACTCTATTAGTCCTTGAATATGCTTGAATCAAACTTTGAAGCTCTAACTCACGATCAACATATAATGTATTTAGTCGCTTAGAATCATAACCTGTTAGAAGTTGATCTGCAACTATTATTAAATCGATATTCTTTGGATTTATACCGCTACCGCCTCTAGTGCTTCTAACAATTAAGTCCTCAAAATAATCCTTTTCGTTTCCAGTCGCATATCCATAATTGTATCTAATACCTGTGTATTTTTCATAATCATCAAACATTTCTTCCATTATTTCACTTGAAGGATTATCAATGTCATTTTCATTACCATAGCTGAATGTAATTGCTACATTAAGCTCTATGTTCTTTTCTTCTAGTTGTTTCTTAAATTCCTTATAATACGCTATAACTCTATCTTTATATGCAACTGTAAGAATCGCGTTGAAATGTCGTTCTTGTGATTGTCCTTCCCAATTATCAATTATTTCTTCAACAACTTTTGGTATATGAGTACTATCTGTATAATAGAATAATCCAATGTCCCTAGTCAACTTCTCTACTTCAAGTTCACTAAGTGCATGTACTTCTCTTTCAACATCTCTAAGTTTTCTACTAGGATTAACTTCCATTGTATTATCAATTAATTTCTGGCGTAAGTCATCATAGCTCACAAATTCTCCGGTATTAATATAATCAACGTGAAATCCTAAAACATTCTCATCTTTTATAGCCTCATCAATGGTATATTTGTGTAGTTCAGGTCCAAATAACTTTTCTGTAGTATTTATTAGCTCACTCTTACTATTTACCATACCTTTGGCTTTGTTCTCATCAAACAGTGGAGTTCCAGTAAATCCAAAAAACAACGAATCTCTTCTAAAATAGTCTTTAATCTCACCCATCATTTGACCCATAGTTGTTCTATGAGCCTCATCGATGATAAAAACAAATTTCTTTTTGCTTAGGCTATCATCCCTATTCTCCATCATTTCCTTAACTAAATTATGAAGTTTGAAAGTTGTTGTTACGATAATACCTTTAGCAGCTCTAGATATACTTTTTTTCAGTGCATAAGTATATGGAGTATCATCAATGTTTACTCCCTCATACTTAGAATATCCCTTGAAATTATCTGTCGTTTTTGAATCTAAATCCTTTCTATCTACCAAGAAAATTACTTTATCAAAATCTGACTTAGTTGATAGTAACAATGCTGTCTTAAAACTGGTTATAGTCTTTCCAGACCCA
>JAAYEL010000113.1 GCA_012728755.1 Tissierellia bacterium
ATTTATATGAATGGGGAATCCCTACAGCTAAATCGATAATCAATGCAAGAAGCATTTCACAAGATATCAATATCATTGCTAGCGGCGGTATAAAAACAGCGCTTGACATTGTAAGGGCTTTAATCCTAGGTGCAGATATAGTAGGCGTGAGTGGAGAGGTTTTGAAATACCTAATCCATGGTGGATATGATTATGCGAAAGAATACTTGACAGAGTTGATGCATAAGACAAAAATCGTGATGCTTTTACTTGGCGCAAAGAATATTGACGAGCTAAAAACAGTTCCATATAAGATTACTGGAAAACTAAAGGACATAATATAATGCAAGAATTTAATAAAAATCAAATAAGGATGACTATAGTATCTTCTGTATTTTTAGTGTTGACGATTATAGTTATACTACTTGAGGACGTCATGAAAAAAGAGAGGTTTTACTCGTTAATCATGTTAGGTCTTTCATTCTTATTATTAGGAATCACTCAAATAGTTAACTATAGAAGTACAAAAAGAGTAAAGAACATTATTCTAGCGCTTATATATATCGTTATAGGTATAGTAAATTTAGTGTTAATTTTCACGAGATAAAAGTAAAATAGGGAAAATAAAAGAAGCGATTATATGAAAAGTATATTCGCTTTTTTAATAAATTACAGATAAAATCGTACTTTAAAGATGAATCCCAAAGGCTGCATAGCTGAACAAAACTTAACATTAGTTGTTAACAATATATAAGCGTGGTATAATTTATAAGATAAGTTTAAAGTTTTAATATATAGAATTACGATAGTTTTAAACTCAATAGTAGCTCGTTTAAAGGTATATACTTAATCGTATTTTTAGTGAAAATTAAATGAGGAGTAAAATGGAAATTAAAAGATTTGAAAACAAGGTCTGGCTTGCTTCACCTACAATGTATGGCGAAGAACAAAAATTTGTACAAGAGGCATTTGATACTAATTGGATTGCACCTTTAGGACCTAATGTAGATGCGTTTGAAAAAGAAGTAGCAGAGTATATCGGCGTAGGACATGCTGCAGCAACATCAGCTGGTACGGCAGCTTTGCATTTAGCATATAAATTAGCTGGAGTTGAACAAGGTGATATTGTATTATGTAGCGATTTAACTTTCTCAGCAACGGTAAACCCTATTTCATATGAAAAGGCAGAACAAGTTTTTATAGATTCTGAAAGAGATACTTGGAACATGGATCCAAGAGCTTTAGAAATAGCTCTTGAAAAATATAAAGGTAGAGTAAAGGCGGTGGCAATCGTACATTTGTATGGTTCTCCGGCGAAACTTGATGAAATTGTTGAACTATGCGACAAGTATGGAGTTACACTTATCGAAGATGCGGCTGAAAGCCTTTCATCAACATACAAGGGCCAACAAACAGGTAGCTTCGGTAAATACAATATAGTTTCATTCAATGGAAATAAAATAATCACTACTTCAGGTGGCGGTATGCTTTTATCCGATGATGAAGATGCTATTAAGAAAGCTAGAAAATGGTCAACACAAGCAAGAGATAATGCGCCTTGGTATCAACATTCTGAACTTGGATACAATTACCGTATGAGCAATGTTATAGCGGGCATTGGAAGAGGACAATTATTGCACCTTGAAGAACATAAAGCTAAAAAACAAGCAATATATAGAAGATACGAAGAAGGATTCAAAGGACTTCCGATATCAATGAATCCATATTTGGAAGATACTGATCCAAACTTCTGGTTAAGCTGTATGCTTATAGAAAAGGAAGTTGTTGAATCAGGTAAAGTTACTCCTGAGATGGTAAGACTTCATCTTGAAAAATACAATGTAGAAACAAGACCTATATGGAAACCAATGCATATGCAACCTTATTTTGAAGGAAGAGATTTCATAAGTGTAGATGGTGATAATGTTGGAAAGGATCTTTTCGAAAGAGGTTTATGTTTACCTAGCGATGTAAAGATGACGGAAGAAGTACAAAATCAAGTAATTGAATTGATTAGAGCTTTGTTAATTAGATAGGAGAAAGCAATGGAAAACAAAAATTATAAGATAGCAGTAGCTGGAGCAGGTTACGTAGGATTAGCGAATGCAGTACTATTATCCCAACACAACGAGGTAAGAATACTTGATATAAATCAATGGAAAGCAGACTTAATAAACGATAAGAAATCTCCAATAGGAGACACTGAAATAGAGGTCTATCTAGCAACTAAAGAATTAAATTTAGTGGCTACAACAGATGCTAAATTCGCATATTCTGAAGCTGAAATGGTAATAATTGCGACGCCAACTGATTATGATGAAAAGAAAGATTTCTTTAATACATCGGCAGTTGAATCTGTTATCGAGCAAGTTATGGAGTTAAATCCAGAAGCTCTAATAATAATTAAATCTACGATTCCAGTAGGATATACAGAAAGTATTAGAAAAAAATACAAAAGTGATAGGATAATTTTTAGCCCTGAGTTTTTAAGAGAGGGTCAAGCTCTTTACGATAATCTATATCCTTCAAGAATAATTATCGGTATAGATCCTAATGACGAAAAACTAACAGCGGAAGGTAGAGAATTCGCAAGATTGCTACAAGAAGGAGCACTTAAAGAAGAAATAGATACCCTATTGGTTGGCTTTACAGAAGCTGAGGCAGTTAAACTATTTGCAAATACTTACCTTGCATTAAGAGTGTCATTCTTTAATGAGCTAGATACTTATGCACAAGTTAAAGGATTAGATACTCAAAGTATTATTGAGGGTGTGGGATTAGACCCGAGAATAGGATCTCACTATAATAACCCATCCTTTGGTTACGGTGGCTATTGTTTGCCAAAAGATACTAAACAACTTAGAGCAAACTATAAAGATGTTCCAAGCGAACTTATGGGAGCTATAGTAGACTCAAACTCAACAAGAAAAGACTTTATAGCTAATAGCGTAATAAAAATGGCTAGAGACTCAAAAGATGAGGATACTAAACCAGAAGATATAGTGATTGGTATATATAGACTTACAATGAAAAGTGGAAGTGATAACTTTAGACAAAGTTCTATACAAGGTGTCATGAAGAGGATTAAAGCAGAAGGAATTACTTTAGTTATTTATGAACCAACCATTACGGGTGAATCTACTTTTTATGGTAATGAGATAATCAATGATTTAGATAAATTTAAGGAAATTACTGATAGTATTCTAGCTAATAGATACAGCAATGAACTTGATGATGTGGCTCAAAAAGTATTCACTAGAGACATATTTAAAAGAGATTAATTATTTAGAGGATTAGGCATGAGAAAAAAAGGATTATATGAAAGGTTTTTTAAGAGGTTTTTAGATATACTGTTATCGCTTATAGCTTTAGTCTTATTTTGGTGGCTAATTCTTATCATTGCAATTTTAGTAAGAGTAAAACTAGGTTCGCCTATACTATTCAAGCAATCTAGACCAGGAAAAGATGGAGAAGTCTTTAATCTATATAAGTTTAGAACAATGACTGATGAGAATGATTCGGAAGGTAAACTTTTACCAGATGATATTAGACTTACAAAGTTTGGTAGATTTCTAAGATCTACAAGTATGGATGAACTTCCAGAGCTATTTAACATCATGATAGGCGATATGAGTATTGTTGGACCAAGACCGCTTTTTGTCTCTTATCTTCCATATTACACAAAAGAGGAAAGTATAAGACATGATGTCAGACCAGGACTTACTGGTTGGGCTCAAGTAAATGGTCGTAACGCTACTAACTGGGATGAAAGACTAGAACAAGATATATATTATGTCGATAATATTAGCTTTCTACTTGATATCAAAATCGTATTTATGACCGCTTTTAAGGTCTTAAAGAGATCTGATATATTAGTTGGAAAACAGATAAAAGCTGGTAGGTTAGATGTCGTTAGAAAAGATAGGATGCTAGATGATGGAAGTAAAGATTAGAAAGTTTTCAATTGAAGATATAGAGTCAAAAGTTAGATGGATCAACGATTCAAAGAATAACCA
>JAAYEL010000114.1 GCA_012728755.1 Tissierellia bacterium
ATCTATTTCCAGTTATATATCTTTGGCCAGTAGAAAATATATTTACATTAAGAGAACAATAATTTGTACACTGATGACAAGTAGCTGATTTTACTTTATAAGAAAAATCATCAAGGGAACTTGCATCTGCCAAAGTAGATTTTTCTATGGCTTTTTCCCTTGCAATTAAAGCCATACCAAAAGCACCCATAAGTCCTGCAATTCTAGGTCTCTTTACTGTCTTTCCAGTTATAAGTTCAAAAGTTCTTAGTATAGCGTCCCCATAAAAAGTTCCACCTTGAACTACAATATTTTCACCAAGTTGTTCTGGGTCTCTAATTTTAATTACTTTTTGGATAGCATTTTTTACAATTGAATATGCTAAGCCAGCTGCTATATCTCCTACTTCAGCTCCTTCTTTTTGGGCTTGTTTTACCATGGAATTCATAAATACTGTACATCTAGAACCCAAATCTACAGGATTTTTAGCAAGTAGAGCTTTTTCCGTAAATTCTCCTACTTCCATTCCTATGCTATGTGCAAAAGTCTCTAAAAAACTTCCACAACCAGAAGAACATGCTTCATTTAGTAGAATAGAACTTATAACTCCATCTTCTACTTTCATAGCTTTCATATCTTGTCCGCCTATATCTACAATAAAATCCACATTTGGATTATAAAAAGTAGCCGCTTTAAGATGGGCTATAGTTTCAACTTCGCCATAATCAATTCCTAGAGCAGTTTTAATAAAGTCTTCTCCATATCCTGTAATACCACTTGATGCTATATACGCACCAGCTTCCATTTTTGAATATATTATTTTAAGTTGTTCAACGACAACATCTAGAGGCTTTCCTTTGTTGTTGTCATAAAAACTATATCTAATGTTATTATCTTCATCTAATAAAATCACCTTAGAAGTGGTAGAACCCGCATCTATACCTAAATACAATGGACCTTTATATCCTTCCAAGGACATGTTTTTTACTTGAGAAGTTAAATGAATTTTTCTAAATTCGTCTAGTTCCTCTTGGTTCTTAAATAAAGGCTCTAAAAATCCAGTGGAATCTGACTGCGTACTTCCACCTTGGGACATCCTATCGTGAAGCTCTAAAAAAGACACTGCTTTATATTCTTTAGAGTGAATAGCTGCACCTAGAGCCACAAATAATTGAGGACTTTCTGGTACAATAACTTCATCTTCTGCTAATTTCAAAGTTTCAATAAATCTATTTCTAAGTTCTGGTAAGAAGTATAGTGGTCCTCCTAAAAATGCTACTTTTCCCCTTATAGGTCTTCCACATGCTAAATTTGAAATAGTTTGATTTACTACTGATTGAAATACACTTACAGCAATGTCTTCTTTAGTAGCCCCTTGATTAATAAGAGCTTGAATATCTGTTTTTGCAAATACTCCACACCTAGAAGCAATTGGATAGATCTTTGTATGGTTTTTAGCATACTCATTAAGCCCAGCAGCGTCAGTCTCCAAAAGGGCTGCCATCTGGTCTATAAAAGCACCTGTGCCCCCAGCACAGATACTATTCATCCTCTGTTCTATAGAACCTTTAAGATAAATGATTTTAGAGTCTTCTCCCCCTAACTCTATCGTCACATCTGTTTGTGGAATTATTTTTGAAATGGCTTTCGTAGATGCAACTACTTCTTGGACAAATTCTGCACCCAAAAGTTTATGCGCCATTAGCCCCCCTGAGCCAGTAATCGCAATAGTAGTAGAATCATATTTAAACTTTTTATAACATCTCTCAATTATTTCAAACACTGTTTTTCTGACATCAGAAAAATGTCTAGTATACTCCGAATAAATAACATTATTGTCATTATCCATAACTACAACTTTACATGTTGTTGAGCCAATGTCTAATCCCGTATGAAGTCTCATTTTACCCCCAATCTATAAAAAAATAAAACATCATCAAATTTGTATAATTATGATTATAACATATTTATATGAAAAATATGTAAAACTTTTTTATTAAATAGGTTAATAAAAATGTCCTGATAAAAATATCAGGACAAGTCTTTTAGTTTTATATATTCAACAAGCTGTTTAACTCACCAGCACGTTTTTCCATAATTTTGTCTGACATCTCTTTTCCAATTTTTGCACAATCAATAAAATCTTCTTCTTTAGGAGCACCTTTTGCCTCTGCTGTTGCTTCTAATAAGTTAAATCCAGATTCTTCTGCAAAAGCCTTC
>JAAYEL010000115.1 GCA_012728755.1 Tissierellia bacterium
AATAGCTGTCTTCAAATCGCCGAGTTCGTCAACCAAGCCTATCTCTTTTGCTTGATTTCCTGTCCATACGCGTCCTTCTGCATAAAGCGCAAGTGTTTCCTTAGGTATACCTCTACCATCAGAACAGCGAGTTAAGAATAAATCGTAGCCGCGCTCTACATGAGATTGAAGTAGCTCTTTTTCATTTTCTCTCATTGGTCTAGCAAAGTTACCAAAATCGCCAAACTCATGTGTTTTAACAACATCTACATCTAAACCTACTTTTTCTGTTACCTTCTTCATGTTAGGAAACATTCCGAAAATACCAATTGAACCAGTAATAGTTGTAGCTTGAGCCACAATTACATCTGCATTACATGCAATGTAATATCCACCCGAAGCTGCTACATCGCTCATCGATACTACTACAGGTTTCTCTTCTTTCAAATCGGCAATAGCTTTCCATATCTGTTCAGATGCATAAGCACTACCTCCTGGCGAGCTAATACGCAAAACAACTGCTTTAATATCTTTGTTTTTACGCAACTTCTCAATTTCGCTTACCAAATACTTGTCTTGTATATTGCTTGAACCCGTTCCAGAAGTTATCTCTCCTACAGCATACAACAAACCAATCTGATTTTTAGATGTCTTTATTTTAGTTGGTTTCACCGATTTCATATCTGTTACATTTGCAGAAGGAATATTATCATCCTCATTGATATCTAATAATGAGCGAAGATAGTTTTTCATATCAGTTTCATAAAGCAAAGTATCCACCAAACCAGATTGTAATAAGAAATCAGTATCTTGCATCATTGGCATAGTGTTTACGGTAGCATTAAAATCATTAAAGTTGATGTTACGCGATTGAGCAATATCTGTACCTATTGTGTTCCACAAATCATTCAAATAAGAAGATACTTGTTCGCGATTGGCCTCGCTCATACCTGTTAAGATAAATGGCTCAACAGCCGATTTGTATGTTCCTACTTTAAAAACTTGAACTTCGATACCTAGTTTATCTAAAGCACTTTTATAAAACATAGGCATAGCCGACAATCCGTGTAAGTCTAGCATCCCCTGTGGATTTATAACTAGCTTGTCTGCGACAGATGCTATATAGTATCCTCCTTGTGTGTAAGTATCTGAATATGCTACAATAAACTTACCTGACTCTTTAAACTTAACCAACTCACCTCTAATTTCAGCAAGCGTGGCAGTTGAAGCTGCAAACATACGAGAATCAATATAAATACCACGAATAGCATCATTGTCTTTTGCTTTTCTAATACCACTTGTGATATCGTTTAGCCCCATAGGTGAAGGAACTCTAGAACCCAAAAGTGCGGTAAAAGGGTCGTCTTCAGATACACGTTCATTAATTTGACCCGTAAGTTTTAAATGAAAAACAGAGTTATCTTTCAATTTAAACGTACTTTTGCCCATATCTCCAGCCATTGAGCCTATAAAGCCAAAAAAGAGAATCATAGACAAAATAAAAAGAAGAATATTAGCAATTAAAAAGCCTAATGC
>JAAYEL010000116.1 GCA_012728755.1 Tissierellia bacterium
AGGTGAGCCTTGACGAGAAAGGACTTCAGTTTATCAAGCGTCTAAAGGTAACTTAAAAATGGAAAAGAACAAGAAAAAGCTGGAACAAGAGCGTATCAAGCAAATGTTTAGAGAGTTTGATACATCAAAGGATCCCCTACTGCGCAATCAACTCATCGAACACCATTTGTACATCGCTGAAATCCTCGCAAAAAAATATATTAATAAAGGCATAGAGTATGACGATCTTTTCCAAGTGGCTTCGATAGGATTAATCCTTGCCATCGATCGCTACGACGTGAACAAAGGGTTTGAGTTTTCAAGTTACGCAACTCCCACCATTATTGGAGAGATCAAAAAGTACTTTAGAGATAAGGGATGGGTCATACGCGTACCGAGACGGATCCAAGAACTGTCTAAAAAAGTCAACAACACGAGAACCCATCTGAGCCAAAGTCTGCAGCGATCACCGACGGTTCAAGATATTTCGGAATACTTGGGCATCACCGATGAAGAAGTCCTAGAAGCGATAGAAGCCAGCAAAGTCTATTCTCCTCAGTCTCTAGATGCGTCATTTGATTCCTCTAGCGAAGACCGAGAAGTCAATCTTGCCGATCTGGTGGGTATCGAAGACAAAAACTTCGATAATATCGAACTGTCGGACTTCATCAACCAAACCATGCAAAAACTCAACGAAATGGAACGCCAAATCCTCATCTATCGTTATTACGACAAAAAAACCCAAGTCGCCATCGCAAGAGAACTTAGCATATCACAAATGACTGTCTCTCGAATCGAGAAGAAAGTGATTGAAAAGTTTAGAAAAGAATTGGAAATAACGATGGAGTAGGAATAAAGCGCAATAGAACTGGAATAAAACCATAGCTTAATAAATACCAAACACGACCGCAGATAAAAATGTTGGTCGTGTTTTTATGTTAAGAATTGGGATAAAGGGATTCATATTCGGTTGAGATAATGTAATATGATCTTCAACATGGTAGAACCCACAAAAGCCGATGATTCTCAACTTTTGTGGGTAAATTTGAACTATTTTGGACATAAAACAGTAGCTTCACCCGAAATAACAATTTCATTCTTTTGATTAGTACAGGTAGTTTCTATGATTACCCTTTTGCGATCAGTTTTCTGTTTAACAGTTAAAGTCGCAGTGATGGTATCGCCGATGTAAACTGGAGCTAAAAAAGAAGTATTTTGTTGAAGGTAGATCGTTCCTTTTCCAGGTAATTTCATGCCCAAAACGGCAGAAATCAAGGAGTTAACAAGTGCGCCGTGAGCAATTCTACGTTTGAAAGTTGACTGTTCGGCATAAACAGCATCTAAATGTACAGGATTCAAATCACCACTGATGCCAGCAAAAATTACCACATCCGTTTCAGTAATGGTTTTCGTGAAGGATGCCCTATCGCCAATTTGAATTTGTTCAAAAGTAAGTCCGATATCTTTCATCAGATTCCCTCCATAGATTAATGAATAGATGTTCACTTATATAATCACATAATAAAATAACGATGTCAACATCAAACTTTAAATTAGTTGATGTAATTGAAGGATTTGAACGATATTAAAAATTAGATATAAAACGATTTACTATTGACAAATCTAAAAAAGTAGTACATAATAAAATTAAAATGAACTTATATTCACATGAATAGTTAATCATATTATGTGAAAAAAGACAAAAAAGACAAAAAAGACAAAAAAGGAAATAGGTGATTAAAAAGAAAGGATCAAGATATGAATCTTAGAGTAACAGAAAAACGTTTTCTAAAAATCATCGCATTTGTACTTATTGAATTGTTCATAATAGGCATCTTACAACATGATGCCGAGGCATCTCCGAGTCTCTTTCAATATGAGAGAAGCATTGGCAATTGGACAAATGATGGAGCTGAAGATTATGTCTTTGAAACACCAGTCGCTATAGCTCAAGATTCAAGAAAAAACTATTACATACAGATTTGGCAAATAACCGTATTGTAATATTAGATTTCTATTACAAAAAAATAGGTACTATTGATGACATCGATATGCCAATATTTGTGTATATAGACAGAAATGATAACATTCTCGTAAATGAAATGGCAACTCATAGAATATTGAAGTATTCACCTCAATGTGAATTAATAGATTCTTGGGGAGGAAAAGGATCAGAAGATGGTAAGTTTAATATCCCAAGATCCTTAGTTC
>JAAYEL010000019.1 GCA_012728755.1 Tissierellia bacterium
TAAAGTAGCAAAGTTTGTACCATGAACAGCATCACCAGCATCTAATACTAAAGTGTTTCCTTTAGCTTTGTATTCTTCAATTATTGTCTTATAGATTGGATAGCCAATAATTCCTGTACCAGCTTCCGCTCTACCATGAACGTCATTTGTATGAAGTAAATTAATTACTACATCATTAGTTGCTGTTTTTTCAACAGGGAATTGAACTATAACTGGATCGTGGTCTGAAGCACGTCCATGTTCTTCCATAAACATTGCATTTAAGTGAACCATATCAAATGTAGCTTTTTCTACAAGTCCATTTGATACAAGTATATGATCTAATGTTTGAGAATTTCCTTGGTAGAAATATGAGAATCTATCTTCTACTGGATGATTCTTAACTAGGTTAGTTAATATATCTCCTTCAAGAGTTGTAAGTGGTTCAGAGAACTCAAAATCATTGAAGTCTCCAAGTACTACTACATCTAAATCTGGAGTAGCAGTAAGTTTATTTGCTACATATTCATTAACTTTTTTAGCAATTCCTAATCTTTCTGGAACAGATCCAAGAGTAGGAGGTTGGTTGCTACCAAATAGAGGTTCATCTCCACCTTTTGAGTTGAAATGGTTACCAATTACTAGTACTTCTTGGCCATTAAATTCAAATGTACCAGATAATGATTTTCTAGTGTTTTGGAACTCAGGTAAATCAGTACCAATGGCTTCTAAAGATTTTAATGTTACTCTAGCTTCATTATAGATAAAACCTACACGGATGTTTGCTCCAGGAGCTCCACCGCTTGTATTATTTGTAGGAGCTACTTCACCATAAGTGTATTTAACTCCGCCAGCAGTTACTATATCTTTGATAAGTCTATTTGCAGATTCTTGAGCTGAAGTAACTCCTGAATCAGTTTGACCATCATTATCTTGCATCTCAACTAGTGCTATGATATCAGGTTGTCCTAATTCATTTACTATTGAGTTAGCTATTCTTTGTGATTTAGCATCAGTAGTAGAGCTTGCTGCTGAATAATTTTCAACATTATATGCTGCTACTGTAATCTTATTTTCATCTGCTACTATAGTTGATTGTTCAGCTTTCATACCGCCATCAACAATAGTTAATTTAGCACTTGGAATATCAAGCTTGTATGCACTGTAAGCATAGCTTACTGGACCTGTGATTAATCCTTCGATTGTATCTCCAGCTTTTGCTACAAGTTTATTGTTTCCAGTTAAAATTGAAATAATATTAGGATTTTGATTAGGTTTTAATACATATCCACCTAATTTGTTTAATTGGTCAGTTGTATCACTAGGAAGTACATATAAATCGCCATATCTTTGTGGACCAACGATTTTTGCATTTTCCAAACCAACTAACATTCCTTCATGAGCTTCCCAGAAATCAAGAGAGTTAGTAGTAGGATCAAATGCATCGCTAACCTTGATATTTTCTTTTGGAACTGAAGTATCATCTAACTTAATAGGTGCAGGAACTTTTGCAGTACCTACTTTAGTAGCTTTGCTTACTTCTAATTGAGTGATAGTAAGGTCTGTATCTCTTTTCGTATCAGCATAACCTGCTCCGAAATATTCAATAACTTTACCAACTAGTTCAACTTGATCTCCAACAGCCAAACCATGAGCTCTTGAGAAAACAGCGATAGCATCAGATGTGTTAGGATCATTGTCAGGAGTAATATCTTGAACATAATAATTATTGTTACCACTCACATGAGTGATCACTACATCTTTTACAAGAACTGCTTTACCTTCATGAGGTGATTTATGAGCAGCACCTTGGATTTGTCCAACAGTTAATAATTCTTCACTTGAGATTGGATCGCCTTCATATGCAGTTACCATTTCAAAATGAGTCATATCAAATGGAAGTATTTGATAGTTTGAATTATAAGTTGTTAAGATACCTGATACATTAATGATATCTCCATTTTTATAAGATGCAGATAAAGTAGTGTAGTTTTCACCACTTCTATTATCTAAACGTATAAGAACTTTATTTCCATCAGCATCTTCTGCTCTAAATTCAGCTGTACCATAGTTTTGTTCAGTTAGCTCTGTAACAGTTACGTTTTCTAACTTAACTAAAGTATGTTGAGAAGCTGTATCTAAAGTACCGATAGTAGTAGTAGTTGCAGCAGGAACTTCAGCTGTTCCTTTATCAAATTTAGCTGTTACTGCTGTTAATTGTAGTGAACCGCCATATGATGATAAAGTTCCTGTAAGAATTACATTATTTCCAAGTGTTACATTTTGTTTTGTACCTGGATAGATATATAATCCGCCTGTCGCGTCTTGAAGATAGAATCCATTTCCACCCCAAGCATTTTCCTTACTAATAACAGTTCCTTGAACGCTATAAACTTGACCTTGTTCACCAGCTCTAACATCTGCAATGCTTGTGATATCAGTTGGCTCTACAGGTACTACAGGATCAGTTGGTTGTGTAGGATCAGTAGGTTCTCCAGTATCTTCGACTACCTCTAAAGAAATTGTTCCTTTAATACCGATTTGTTTAAAGTAGTCTTCACTATTACCAGTCACTCGTACTTTTTGTCCGATAAGAGCTGGATTCTTAACTATTGAATATTGGTCTCTTACAGTAGTGGATAATTGAACTGTAACACCTTCAGTTGGAGAACCAAGGGTTTTGGTCTCACCTAGTACAAGATTGCTTTCTGTTGTTTCAGAAAACGAATTATCGTCTCTAGCACCAACAACATAACCTTCAACAGTTACTGGGGCATTAGTAGCTGTCATTTTCATATATTCAGCAACGCTATAAACGGTACTTTGTGCAAATGCAGCTATTGGAATAAATGCTTGTAACACTAAAGATAATACTAAAAGCATTACTATAAGCGACTTACTCATTTTTCTGTTTTTTGTAAACATAAATATCCTCCTTAAATTAATTACAGCTCTATTTTATCACTAAAAGGGAATAATTGCATACTTTAATGCAAACGAATGTCAAAATTCGGTAAAATGTTCTTATATTCCCAATTAAATTGGTGAATAAATCATATTTTTGTAATTAAATTAAATTAATAAATTCTATGTGAAATGTTTTATATCATTAAATGCATCAAATTGTTGTTCAAATGTTAAGTTTTGATATCATTATCTAACAGCCTAATGCTTTAAATTTTAGAATTCTAACAATAATCAAAAAATATCATTAACAATTAAGAAGTTAAAAATACGTTTATACATAAAATTAAATTTTACATAAAATTAATAATTCAATCATTGATATATTACGGGAAAAATACGTAACCACAAATTGAGATATAAAATTCTGATGTATCATTTTTGATGTATTGTTAAGGAACAAATGTTGATAATCATTAATAAATGGATTCAAAGAATTAAATAGAAAAAAAGCACCTGAGGTGCGTTTTACCTTTTATATATCTCATCTTCAAATCAACTATGTGTCGAATACATCGTAGATGTCATCTTAGCGATTATTTTGTTATCTTCTCCTGTTACTGTTGATTCAACGATAACTAATGTTTTTCCTGCTTTGATGACTTCTCCAACTGCTATTATTTTATTAGATGTAGCTGGTCGCATCAAATTAATTTTTAGCTCAACTGTCAAAACCTCTGAATTTTCTGGCATCGTCGTTAGAGCAGCGTAGCCACCTGATATATCGGCTAAAGTTGTTATCACTCCACCATGTAACAATCCTTGTTGTTGAAGAAGCGTTTCTTTTCTCTCACATGATACTATTACTTTTCCTTTTTCAACATGTTCAATTTTTGCACCTATAAGTGTTAGGAAACTTTGTTTTTCAAAACTCTCAGAAACTCTTTTATATAGATAATCTGCATTCATAGTATTTACCTCATTTCATAAAATCATTATTTGATTTATATCCAGTCAGAAGAATTAATTCAAAAGTTAATAATGTTCTTTTATTATGAAATATACTTATAAAAAAAGCCACTACTATACTTGCTAGTAAATGGCTATTTTATGTCTATGGTGGAGATGAGGAGAGTCGAACTCCTGTCCAAAAACCCGTCCGAAAGACTTTCTACGAGTGTAGTTAATCGAATTTGATTCCCAACTGACCTAATCAATTAACAAATATAGTTAGTTGGTAGCTTCATAAATGTCTTTTCAAGCTCAAAGCTTTGCTTGGAAAGATTGCCCGATATAGTTGAGACTAGATAGATATTACGGGTCTATCTATAGAGTCGGCTGCCCTTAGGCAGCTAATGCGAAGTTATCTTCTGCGTTTATATTTAAGTTGCCTTTTTTACGTTGTCTGCCCAACGACTCGCTTATCTTTGTTATTGATCCCTGTCGAAACCATGTCATCCCCTTGGGTAATATATTATATAATTTATATATTTAAATGTCAATCGAGGCTAAATAAGAATAAAATTGTATTTTAAGGTTATAATAAGTATATACACAACTTTTGGAGGATATATGTTCAAATTAAGAAATTTTAAGATAATAGCATTTGTTTTGACTTTCTTACTTTTATTAACCTCATGTCAGCAATTGGGAGAAGAAATAGCTAAGCCTGAAAATCAAAAAATCATACAAAATGCGATTGATGATTATTTAAGTGAGAGCAAAACTAACAATCAAGACAATCAAAATTCAAATGAAAATGAGAATACAGTTAATAAAGATAACGACAAGCCAGTAGATAGGAATAATAAACTAGATAAGAATGCTTCATATTATTCAAAGGACGACGTATTTACATACTTAATGGAGTATGGAGAACTTCCTCCAAACTACCTTACTAAAAGCGAGGCTAGAAAACTCGGTTGGGATGCATCTTCGGGCAATTTATGGGATGTTACCGATAAAGGCGTTATTGGAGGAGATAGATTTGGAAATAGGGAAGGAAATCTACCTACTAAAAAGGGAAGGCAGTACTTTGAGGCGGATGTAAACTATGAGGGTGGCAGAAGAAATGCTCATAGATTGGTATATTCAAATGATGGGTTGATCTTTTATACAGATGATCATTACAATACATTTGAGAAATTGGCAGGTGAATAATGAAAACAGTTATTAATGGAAAACATATTAAAGACAAGAAGGCATTTCACAAAATGGTAAAGAGAGTTTTTCAGTTAGATGATTATTATGGAGAGAATTTAGATGCTCTATGGGATATGTTAACTGAGAAAAATGAATTGAACATAAAAATTATTAATAGCAAGCTAATTATTAGGAATTTAGGTGATTATGGTTTAAAGATAGTTGATTTGTTCAATGAATTAAATAGAGTAGATGAAAACTATAAAGTAAGAATTTATTAAGGAGAGTTATGTTAATTAGATTAGGAGATAAGAGACCAAAGGTTCATGAGGATTCATATATCGCACCAAATGCGGTATTAGCAGGAGATGTGACACTTGAAAAAGGAGTATCGGTTTGGTTTAGCGTATCAGTTAGAGCGGATTCGGCCAGTGTGACAATTGGAGAAAATTCGAACTTACAAGATAATGTAGTCATACATCTGGATGAAGATTACCCAGTTGTAGTTGGTAAAAACGTTAGTGTAGGTCATAGCGCTATACTTCATGGATGTACTGTTGAAGATAATGTTGTTATAGGGATGGGAGCAATTGTTCTTAACGGAGCCAAAATAGGTAAGGGTTCAATTATTGGAGCAGGAGCAGTAGTTGGAGAAGGAAAAGAGATACCTCCTTATTCATTAGTAGTTGGAGTTCCTGGAAAAGTAATTAGAGAGCTAAGTGAAGAAGTTGAACAAGGAAATGTTCAAAATGCAAATTGGTATGTGAATAATGGAAAGAGATATAAAAGCGAATCAGAGATAATCTAAGAAAAAATGCGACCCATAAGAAATGGGGCGCGTTTTTTTGTCAAATATGAATAAGTATAGTGGACACCCCCAAGAAGTCTGAAAAAGTAAAAACTTGGGGGGTAAAAAAACAGCCCATAGCCCACCAAGAAGTTCGAAAAAGTGAAAACTTGGGGGGGCAAAAAAACATCTAAAAACCCCCCAAGAAGTGCTGAAAATGCAAAACATGGTGGAAAAATTGAGCCAGAAGAACCCCCCAAGAAACACCAAAACCATCAAACATGGTGGGTTAGGGCGCCATAAGCTTAGAAAGTAAGTAGGCTTGCAAAGCAAGCCTTCTTTTTAAGTCAAAAAAAAGCAACCGTCAGGTTGCTATCTTTTATTTTAATATTTTTTCTATTAACGTCTTTGCAAATTCAAGTGATGTGTTGTTAATATCATTCGACTTATTGTATTCAACAAGGTCAATGGCTTTAACATGACCATCATTGATCAGTTTGTCAAACATATATAGTACTTCTTCCTTCGTAAATCCACCGTCTACTGGCGTAGATACTGCTGGCAACACATATGGATCCATTGAATCAAAGTCAAATTGAATATGCCAAGCATTTATGTCCTTCAAATATGTTAGAGTTTCTTCAAGTACTACCTGAATAGACTTTTCTTTTATCTCATCATAATAATAAGCTTTAATGTTTAAGTCATTTATAGCTTTCACTTCGCCAGGATCTACACTTCTTAAGCCAAGGTATACAATATTCTCTGGTCTTATTTTTGGAGAAAATCCTCCAATTTCAGAAAGTTTTTCATGGCCATGACCTAGTAAAAATGATAATGGCATACCATGGATATTACCTGTAGGAGATGTATTTTCATCGTTGATATCAGCATGTGCATCTATCCAAATAACTCCCACATTATCATAGTTATTTGCTGTAGCACTGATACTTCCAATAGCTATTGAATGATCTCCGCCAAATAGTAATGGTGAATATCCATCTTTTATAATCTTATCAGACTCTTCAAAGACTCTTCTATTAATATCTGCAACTGTTTCTAGATTTATTAGTTTTTCATGATTAGATTTAAGTTCAATCTCATCAATAATTTTCATATCTGTAAAATATTCTTTTATGTCGTATACACTATTTTCAAGGCCGTAAACTTTTACACCGCTAAAATTATTTACTCCGTAAAGATAAGGTTTTTTCATGATTTCTCCTTTTTTATTTATCTAATACAAAATTATATGTCATTGTGCTATAATTAGCAAGAGATGGAAGAGGTGTAAAATGAGATTAATAGATATATATAATAAATTAAATGAAAATGAACTTTTAATAGAAGGTCTAGAAAAGCCCGAAGATATTAAGGTATTAGATATTACATATGATTCAAGGGAAGTTAAAGCAGGGACTTTGTTTTTTTGCAAAGGGGTTCATTTTAAAAAAGAATATTTAGAAAATTCGATTAATGATGGTGCTATAGCCTATGTTTCAGAAAAGAATTATGAAGTGAATAGATATGGCCTTATAGTAAAAGATATCAGAAAGGCTATGTTAGTTATAGCAGCATACTTTTTTGACTATCCGGATAGAAAGTTAAAGACTATTGGAGTCACTGGTACTAAGGGAAAGACTACAACGGTATTTTACCTTAAATCAATATTTGATGAATTTTCAAGAAGAAAAGGCAAGATGCCTGCAGGTTTGATATCTGGCATATCAATTTACGATGGATTGAATGATGTAACTGCAACTCTAACAACTCCAGAAGCTATTCCATTATATAGACATATAGCCAATGCTGTAAAGTCTGGTCTTGAATATATGATAATTGAAGTTTCTTCTCAAGCACTTAAATATGATCGTATCAATTGTGTAGAATTTGATGCATCAATATTTCTTAATATTGGTAATGATCATGTAAGCGCGATTGAACATCCAACATTTGAAGATTACTTTAGCTCAAAACTTTTATTGGCTAAACAATCTAAATTCTTCGTATTTAATGAAGATATGGATCATCACGATAAGGTAAGAGAATATGTCGAAAGTAACCATGTAGATTATATGGATTATTCGATTAGTGGAGATACAGACATAAAGACTATTGAGATAAATCAAGAAAACCTTCATAGCAGATTTAAGACTAAATTTGGTGATTCTATAGAAGAGTATTCTTTAATTCAACCTGGAAAGTATAATGTTGAAAATGCTATGGCGACTATTCTTGTATCAAAGCATTTTGGACTTGATTATGATACGATAAAAACAGGTCTAGAAAATGCAGTTGTTGAAGGGCGAGATGAAGTATTCGTATCTGATGATAATCAAGTTGTAGCATGGGTTTCTTATGCACATAATGGTATTAGTTTCAAGAAAAGTTATGAAGTAATTCATGAAAATTTTCCAAACCATAAGATAATATCGATTTTTGGTGGTAGTGGAGATAAGGCAGTCGATAGGCTATTTGATGTATCGACTTTCGGCGCAAAAAATAGTGACTATATTTTATTAGTTCCAGATGATCCAGGTGATAAACCATATCAAGAAGTTGTTAGTATGATGGCTGATATAATCAAACCATACGGAGTAGAATTCGAGATTTTTGAACAAAGGATTGATGGGATAAAAAGAGCTTTTGAGATGATTGATGGACCAACAGTTCTATTTGTTGCAGGAAAAGGAAATGATAAATATAATTACATCAACGGTGAATATGTCACTATAGAAGGTGATGTAGATGTGACCAAATTATGCTTAGAAAAATATAACAAAAAATAAAAAAAAGGTAGTTAAGGATATGAATTTACATATCTTAACTACCTTTTTAAGTTATTCTTTTAAGCTAATCGTCTCTATAAACTTACTATTTTTTTCCAAGTATTTGAATAATGGAAATGCAATAATAGTCATAATGATAAACTCAGATAACATTACTTGTGCGCTTAGTAATAAAAATCCACCTTCGATACCTGCAAGTACACTTAATTCAAAGCCTATGATAAATGCAAATACAGTCGGCCATAAGCTAGCGATAAAAAGATTCTTAGACTTAGTGATAAAAAATAATGCTATCACTGTATGTAATGTCCCAAAAATGACATCAATAATCCCTAATGGTGAACCGATGTTTGATACTAAAACACCTACTGTAACCCCAATAGCATTGATTGGATTGTAAAATGCCAGTAAGTTTAGTATCTCTGCGTATCTAAATTGAATTGGACCATACGCAAAACCGCCCAATGTGATGGTAAGTACAAAGTAAATAGCAGCTATCAAAGCTTGTCTTACCATAGTTTTTGTTCTGATTTCTTTCATAATTCCTCCTATTTTTTGGCAAAAAAAAGCCGTCAAAAAAGGCATTTTGATTTTTAAAGTGGGTGCCAAATAAACACTTTGTATATAAAATACTTCTCGATTATAACTCATTAATCTACAAATAGCAACAAATATTTACATTCGATTCCTTAAATTAATACAGGATATATGATACAATTTAATTAGTAAAATTTGTGGGGGTACAAATGAAAAAATATGCTATAGGAATTGATTTAGGTGGTAGAAGTATAAAGTTTGGGCTTTTTACAGAAGATGGAGAATTGGTAAATAAATCAACTGTCAACACAAGGATTGATGATGGTGGAAAATACATATTATCAGATGCTTATGACCATATACTTAAAATTATGGAAAAACATGATTTAAATTCAACAAATTTAATGGGAATAGGTATGGGAGTTCCAGGTTCTGTTACTCAACAAAGATATGTTAATAAAGCAGTAAATTTAGGATGGGATTTTGTAGATATAAAAGAATACTTTGATGATAAGTTAGATTTAAAAATCTTAGTGGAAAATGATGCTAATGTAGCCGCTTTAGGTGAAGCTTGGGTTGGCGTTGCTAAGGACTATCAAAGTATAGTTATGGTGACTTTAGGCACTGGAGTAGGTGGCGGTATCATTGTCGATGGAAAAATACTATCTGGAAAACACGGATCAGGTGGTGAGATAGGACATATGCCATTACTTAAAGAACCACTTTCAAGAACATGCGGATGTGGAAACAACAGATGCTTTGAACAAGTAGCCTCAGCTACTGGTATAGAGAATATCGCTTTAGATTACTTATTTGAAAATGAAGAAGATTCAATACTTAGAGAAGTAGAAAATATTACTGCAAAAGATATATTTGATGCATTTGAAAAAAATGACCATGCTGCTATGAATATTGCTGATCAGTATTTTAGCCATTTAGCAAGAGGTCTTGCTATTATCGCAGCAGTAGTTGACCCAGAGGCTTTTGTTTTGGGTGGAGGAGTATCTAATGCAGGAGATTTATTATTAGATAATGTACGTACTTATTATGAAAAATACTGTTTTGTAAATAATAGAGATGTCGATATAAAGATTGCTGCTCTAGGCAATGACGCTGGTATTTATGGCGCTGCTAAATTAGTATTATAGGAAATAACATGAAAGTCATTACTTCAAGAAATCACAGAAATATACAAAATTATATATACTCAAGAATTAAAGAGGATTTAGAAACACATAAAAATGTTTATTATGTAGTGCCTGAACAGTTTACTTTAGGTACAGAACTTGACGTGTTCAAATCTCTTAAACTTGAATCGATGATAGACCTAAAGATAAAAAGCTTTAGGTCTATTATTAATGAAGTATTATCATTTTGCGGAGGTGCTAATAACAATTATTTAAGCGAGTTTTCTCAAAAATTTATAGTAAAACTTGCTATCAATGATGTGAGAGACAATCTTAAAGTTTATCAAAAAAGCGTAAATGAAGAAGGATTCATCGATTTGATTTTGGAGTTTTTTAAGATAATAAAGTCAAATATGTATGACTCAAAAGCCTTTAACGAAGTGGTTGAAAAAAACAATGAAAACAATCTGCTACATGACAAGCTTTCTGATATATCAATCATATTTACGCAATATGAGAGTATACTTAAAGGATCAAAATATGATTCAAATGATAGGACGGATATAGCTATCTCAAAAATAGCTCAAATGGAAAAGTTTAAAAATACAGTTTTCTATTTTGATCAATTCAATAATATGTCAATTCAAGAAATTGAATTATTGAAACAAATTGATGATATAGCTTTGGATGCATATATAGGTATCACTATAGATTCAAATATGATAACTACAAAATCAGATGATAATATTTATGATTTTGAGGTTGATGATGCCTCTGTTTTTGAAGTGTCTAGAAGATTTATTAATTCACTTTATAGGGTAAATCCATCATTTATTCATCTAGAGAAAAATAATCATCCAAATGAAAACATCGATAAATTACTAAAAAAAATCTTTTCATATAAAACTCCTACCAAGGATGATTTAGATAACATATATGTTAATAGATATAAAAATACGAAGGAAGAATCAGAAGCATTAGCTATAAATATAAATAAGGATATTTTTGAAAATAAATTTAGATATAAAGATATAGCTGTTGTTGTATCGAATTCAGTAGAGTATTTTAAGTTTCTTAAACGTGAATTTAAGGTAAATGATATCCCTCATTTTATAGATGATCATAGAAATTTATTGGAAAATCCAATTGCTAAATATATAAAGTCGGCGATAAATCTTGTTAATAGCAGTTTCTCATCTGTTGATATCATTACTTATATAAAACATTCCTTTTTTGATATCGATGAAAATAAAATCAATATATTCCAAAACTACTTGACACAAAGACAGATAAAGGGCGATATGATTTTTAATGACAGGTATTTTACCTTTACGGAAGAGGGGGAAGTATCGAGAGTTAGGGATAAATATCAAGAAGAAGACAGGATAAATCTAGAAATAGTTAATGAAGTTAGGTCTATATTTCTTAAAGCTATTGATGCGTTTGGGCATAGTGTCAACGATATAAATGAATATAGAATAAAAATGAATTCTATAGCAAATTATTGTAAGAGTATTTATGAATTTATCAGTGCTCCACAATCCATAGAGAGAATCGAAAAATACGAACAATGGCTTATAAATAATGAACGAAATGATATCATTGATGAAAATAGATTAGTGTGGAATGAGTTTGTGTCTATCCTTAATGATTTTTATAGTATTGATGAAGATTATGAACTTGATTTTAGCAAATTTTCACAGTATCTAAATGAAGCTGTATCTGAGATAAAAATAGGTATAGTGCCTCCTAGTCAAGATCAGGTTATCGTTGGTGATTTTAATAGATCTAGGCTTCAAGAGATAAAGAAAATTTATATTGTTGGATTAACTAATATGTATTTTCCTAAAGCCCATAATGAACCAGATATCTTTTTAGAAAGTGAAAAACAAAGTCTTATAGATTCTGGGATGGATATAGATAATACTCACAAAAACAAAAACCAAAAAGACCTTTTAGCTCTTTATAACAACCTGTCTAAAGCTACTGATGAGATTGTGTTTAGTTATTCATTGATTAATTCTTCGAATGAAGCGATGCAAGAAGCTTCGATAATAGAGTTTATAGAGCAAATGCTCGATGATAATAATATCAATATTCAAGGAATTGATTATAGGGACAATATATTTTCAAAATCGAGATTAAGCTATTATCTTCCAACATCTTTTAGAAAGATGAAAAACCGAAAGCATATTGATGAAGATGAAAAGACATTTGTCAGAAGTGTGTTGGATAATATAGAAAACATAGAAAAAATTGAAAACAAAGAAAATTATCGTGAAATCTTAAGTTCTATATATAATACAGATAGGATGCTAATTAAAAATAGGCATATATCTAAAGATGCTATTGATAGTATATATACCGAAACGAAGAGATTTTCGGTTAGTGAATTAGAACAATATATCAAATGTCCTTATCAGCATTTTATCACTTATGGTGTAAAGCCAAGGATATCAAGACAGTTTAATGTTGATTCAATGGATTATGGAAACATCACTCATAAGAGTTTAGATAGTTTTGTAAAAAACTCAAAAAAAGATGAAGTTCAAGACATTCATACCAAAGACGAGATGAGTGTCATCACACAAGAGATATTTGATGAAAATGTAAACTTTTATGTAGAAGATTATCAAATAGCAGATGCTAAGAATCAATATTTTCTATCAAAACTAAAGAATATGATAGATGTATCTTTGGTAGTCGTAAATAATCAAATGAAAGTAATCGAGCCAGATAACATATTGACTGAAGCTGTATATGGAGTAAGAGGTCAATTTCCACCATTATCGTATGAGATTGATGGTGTCAAATATAATATGCAAGGAATCATTGATAGAGTTGACCAATATGTTATTGATGGAAAGAACTATTTTAGGATAATTGATTATAAAACGGGCAATAAAGTTTTTAATCTAGGCAAGGTATATCATGGACTGGATCTGCAATTAATGGTCTACCTATATACAGTGATTTCTAGAGATAATAATAGCGAACCTTTAGGGGCATTTTACCAGGTATTAAATCATAGATTCACTGATATCGGACATAACCCGCAACAAGATGAATTTATCGAAGAAAGACATAGATTAAATGGTATCATAGTAGATGATTTAAAAGCTTTAAGTATTAGTGATAAATCTTTTGTAAAAAGAGCAGCACAAAATTCAGAAGTTATAAACTTCCAAGGTCGTGCTCACGATTATAATGCGAAAAATAATGTAGTAGATAAATTCCTTATCAATAAGTTAATGGATAGGGTAAATGAAAAAATCGTAAGTTCTATTAAAAATATTAAAGGTGGTAATATTGCAGTTAAACCGTATAAATTAGATAAAGAAACACCATGTCAATATTGTCAGTATAGAGCTATTTGTAAATTTGAATACAATGATTACAATAGGCTAGAAAAGCTAACAGCAGATGATGTTAAGGAAATTTTGGGAGGTAATGATGGCGAGTATTAGTTATACAAGTGAACAGCGAATTGCCATAGATACAAAAGATAAAAACATCATTGTTTCTGCACAGGCAGGTGCTGGAAAGACTCAGGTTTTGGTTGAAAGAATTATCGATAAGGTCAAAAATGAAAAGGTAGATATAGAGAATTTACTAATAGTAACATTTACAAACAAAGCAGCTCAGGAGATGAAAGATCGTATTAAGTCAAGTTTACAAACGGCTGCATCTGATTCAAAGGATGAAAGAAGATACTTAAATGAGCAATTTAATAAAGTCACTAATGCTCAAATATCTACTATGCATTCATTTTGCATTAATTCTTTGAGGACGTTTTTCCATAAGATAGACTTAAACCCTCAATTTAAGATATTAAATCAAGCTACATTAAATATCTTAAGATGGGAAGTCATGGATGAAGTGTTTCATGAATTTTACGAAAAAAAGGACCATGATTTTATCGAATTATTGAACGAGTATTCCGACTTAAAAAATGACGAAGCACTAAAGAGTAATCTATTTAGGATTTATGATTTTATTATGTCTCAAATAGATCCTTTTGGATGGTTAGGAGAAGCTAGAGATAAATACTTAAATCCTGATTTCAATAATAATGAAGATTTTTATGAATATAAAAAGCAACAGCTTTTTGATACAGCTTCTAGTAGCCTAGGTGAAATGATATCTAGGTCGCAAAAAAAAGCTGAAGCTGTAGAGAAATTCTATAGTATGGGCACTTTAACAGAAAAGCATGGATTGGTAGTTGAAGAAACACTAGGTATCACTAGACAAATTAATTCTTTATTTGAATCGAAAAACTATGAACACATTAAAGAACTATTAGATAATTTTGAGTTTATGAGAATGGTTAGCATACCTAAGAAACTTAAAGAATCAGATCCATATATAGGAGACGAACATAAAAAGTTTAAGGTTATAAGGGATGTTTTTAAAGAATCGATTATTGATATTAAAGGCGTCATGGATGAATTAGATGTTGATGAGCTCATCTATATAGAAACTAAAAATTACGAATATATTAGTACTATATATAATATATTGGAGAGATTTCACCAAAAATTTCTAGAGATAAAGAAAGCAAAAGATGGTATAGATTTTTCTGATACAGAGCATTTGATGGTTAAGCTTTTAGAAGATAAGGATGTAAGAGATTCACTTAGAGATAGATTTGAATATATCTTTTTTGATGAATATCAAGATGCGAATCAGATTCAAAATCATATAGTTGAGATGATTAAAAGAAAGGATAATTTATTTTTCGTAGGTGATATTAAGCAATCCATCTATAAATTTAGATTGGCGGATCCTTCGATATTTAATAGAAGATATAATGACTATAAATCGGGTGCAAATGAGGAAGATTTAGCTGTTGATTTAACGGCAAATTTCCGAAGCAGAAGAGAGATACTTGAATTTAGTAACTATATATTCGACAGCTTAATGACTATGGAATTGGGTGATATCGATTATGATGATCCAGCGCATAGATTATTAGCTAGAGGAAGTTTTGAACCATTAGAAGAATATACTCCTGTAGAGTTTAACTATATAAATAATGAGATAGAAAAAGAATTTAAAAAAGATGAAGAATATGTTGAAAATAGTGAGTATTATGAACAAAATGCTCAAGCATATCTTATAGCAAAAAAACTTGAAGCAATGATTGAAAAAGGACATAGGCCTAAAGATTTTGCCATCCTTTTAAGAAATAAACAAATGATTCCTGATATTTGTGAGTATCTTCAAACTCTTGATATACCTTACTATACGGATTCGATAGACTTTAATTACGATAATCTAGAAGTACTTGAATTCATTAACATACTAAAGGCGATAGACAATGATAAGATGGACCTTGTACTACTGTCTGCTTTGGTATCAGTAATCGGAAGGTTTAGTGAAGATGAGATAGCAAAGATAAGAAATGAAGCAGGGGATGAGTCATTCTACAAGTCATTTTACAATTATGTAAATAAGGAAAATGCAGAAAAAGAAATAGTTGTTAAGATCAATGATTATAGTAAAAGACTTGATAGATATAGGAAAAATGAAAGAACTATGTCCCTATATGAATTTTCTTGGTATCTTTTGATTGATAGTGGTTATATGACATATCTATTAACAAAAAATAGCGGCAAGGAAAAACTAGATAATGTTATGGCATTTATTGAAGAAATTGGTAATTATGAGGAAAATGCAAATCCAGGATTATATAATTTCTTAAATTATGTCGACAGGTTATCTAACAGAGATTTAAGTTCGATTGAACCAGGTGCAGAATTATCCGATGAAGATGATGTGGTAAGGATAATGACAATTCACAAGTCAAAAGGATTGCAGTTCAAAAACGTGATACTTGGAAATATGGACAAAAACTTTAACCTAAAAGATATCTCATCATATTTTATACTTAATAATGAAGAAGGAATGGCGTTAAGGCTTTATGATGAAAGTATCATGAAATACAAGTCAAATCTATTTTATGACAAGATTGCTAATATAATAAAGAGGGAACTGCTGTCTGAAGAAATAAGACTTCAATATGTAGCTCTTACCAGGGCTATAGATAGATTGATAGTGGTAGGAAATGTCAAGAATAAGACTTTTAAAAGTATCTCTGATGATTTTATTGATGAAAAAAATCCATTAAGTTGGTTAAATTCTATAGTACTAAAAGACGAAGTATCAAAAGACTTTAAGATAGTAAATGTTATTGACTATGAGACTACATCAACTAGACTAAAAGATTTAGGGGTAAATATTGAATTTAACATTTACCAACAATCTGAAATAGTTGAGAAAATGAAAGAAGCAAGCACTCCATCAACGAATATAGAAATAAACGATGAGCAGTCTTTAGAGCAGATGAAGTACTTTAATGCTACCTATGATTTTCAAGAACAAACTACTATTCCTTTTAAGAAAACTGTATCTGAGCTATCTAACTATAATGATAATAAGTCACCTGAATTTAAAAGGTATGAGAATATCATTGAGACTGAACTTCTGTTACCAAAGGAAGAAAAAGATTCAACCGATATTGAACCTAGAGAAGATAATGAAATCAGAATGCCAAATGGCTTTGAGGTTCCAGATTTTCTAAATCAGGAACTAACAGCTACTGACAAAGGTACCATTACTCACCATGTTCTTCAGATGTTACCTATTAGAGCATATGACAAAGAATCATTGAAAAATGAATTAGATAGACAAGTACTAATAGGAACTTTAAGAACAGACGATATTGAGCTAGTAGATTTAGATTCGATTATATATCTATATAATTCCGACATAGGAAAGAGGATACTAAACGCTGACAAGGTTTATAAAGAAGAGTCGTTTACCATGATCTATAACGATGAAGGAAACAACATTTTAGTAGATGGACAAGTTGACCTATTCTTTATTGAAAATGGAGGCATTGTCCTAATTGATTTTAAGACAAATAGAAGAATCGATAATGATCTCTATACAAGGCAATTTGAACTATATACCATGGGCATAGAAAAAGCCTTAAAAATACCCGTAAAAGAAAGGTATATTTATTGGACAAGATTCAATAAATTTACGAAGATGTAAAAAATGTAAAAAATGGTAAGTCGATGACTTACCATTTTTTAGTTAATTAAATGAATCTTTCCAGATTCAATCATATATATATTATCACTAAACTTTGCGACTTGTGGATCATGAGTGACCATGATAATAGATACTCCTTGTTGATTAATGCTTTTTAGAAGTTCTAAGATACTACCAGTCATACCAACATCTAGTGAACCTGTGGGTTCATCAGCTAATATAACTTTCGGGTTATTAACTAATGCTCTTGCTATAGCAACTCTTTGTTTTTGGCCGCCAGATAGCAATGAGGTTTTCTTCTTTTCTAAATTCCTTTCCAAGCCTACTAAATCCATAATATTTAATACTCTTTCTCTAATTTCTTTATATCTAACATTACTGTTAAATAAAAGAGGATTCATTATGTTATCATATACATTTTCATTTTCTATAAGCATAAATTCCTGGAAAATAAAACCAAAATATTCATTTCGCAGATTTGAGAGTTCCTTATCATTAAGATTTTTTACCTCTTTGCCATTTAATTTATATGATCCACTAGTATAATTCTCTATACATCCAATAATGTTAAGAAGTGTCGATTTGCCTGTATCGCTAGTTCCCATAATGGAAATAAACTCACCTTTAGAAATGCTAAAGTCTATATCTTTAAGTATTTCAATCTCATTTGCCTTACCTTTATTAAAAATTTTTTGAACATTATTTAGATTTATCATACATTCTCCTTATAAATTTGGACTATAGATTTTTTTGATATCTTTCTATTAGTGAATATTATAATAATGGACAGGATAATAAAACCTACTATATAAACTGTGATATAAGCCTGGAGTGACATATAATATCTATATTCATTAGAAATCTTTTCCAAGATATTGCTGTTAATTAACTGAATAGATAAAATAGACAATACAAACGATATTGAATAGCTAATAAAAAGTTCAACAAATGAATATAATGTTAAGTTATTTATTGACATTCCATTAAATCGCCTTATAAAGTTTGTTTTTTTCTGCCTATCAAGCTGGAATTTATAAACTACAATCATGTCTGTAATTATTATGAAAAGAATAGTAATAGACAATAACATTATCGAGCCAACAGGTGGCTGTATGAGTCCTTCAATATTAGGCAATTCGACTTTTGAATTCATAATAATACTTGACTTTTCAATTATTTTCGGAAATTGCTCAGTTCTCGTATTTAAATCTAAATGCAACTTAATTGATTTAACCGGAATGTTTAGAACATCTGCAGCCTCAATTGGGATGATGAAATTATCTTCATAAGTTAGATTTGAGATTCCTTTTAACATGAATTCATTTCCGAATATGTTAAATGATTCTCCTATTTTTAAATCGTAGCGTCTGGCAAACATTTCTGGCACAATGAGGTCTAAATTACTAGAGTCATAATCAATAAGTTCACCTTCATTCAACGCTCTTTTATCTTCCTTATGTTTATAAGCCCAAGTGGTAAATTCAGAATCAGTCATAACGCCCATAGGGTTAAAACCTGCACTAGGTTTTTCATAAGTAACTATTAGAGTTCTGGACTCATCGATATCCATTAGCTCTTTCACTTGTTGGTTACTTATACTATCCGAATATATGTCAAGCCCCATTGCTGAATAACCGTATTCATAGGATTTTCTTAAGGTTCCACCGTAAACACCTAATATTTGCATTATTAAAGTCAAACATATAGTAATAACTAAGATGTTTACCATCATGTGGTTAGTATTCTTACTTAATATTCGAATTATTTTTTTCATTGTTTACTCCTAACTTCTTTATATTGATTTATATATGGGATGCTTGTAATTAATGATATGATTAACAATATTATTATACTAACAATAAATTTTTCCATGGTAGTAAGAAACTCTAGATAATATGCCATTGAAGATCCAAATATAGAAGCATAAGCATACTCAATCAACAAATATATTAGAAAACTGATAGTGTAAATTATTATCCAACCTATTAATTCAAATAGATAAATTTTTAAGTGATTCACTCCTAGTAATCTAAAGATGTGTATATTTTTCTCGATTTTTTTATTTGAAACTATACTAATGATGACCATACTCATTATAAAAACTATAGCGAAAGCATATAAAAAACTCATTTTATTTGTCAAGTACGAAAATATGTCTTCTTTTGCGATGTTTACCATATCAATGCCCTTATCAGCATGGCCAATTTGTAGTTTCATAAGGCTTGCATGTATTTTATCTATTTCTTTTTCGTTTACACCATCCTTAAAATAGATCCACCTTGATGGTAATTTAAATTTATCGACCTTATCATAAGATATAGAATTTTCAATAATATCATTCTTAATACCATATGCTATATTACTCGAATCTTGCATGAATTTATCGAATAGCATACTTATGCTAACAGCATGATTTGTTGTTATATCAAAAGTGGGTGTTGATAAGCTGTTAGGCTTAACCATTGCTGTAACTTTAAAGTTAAAAATCCCCACTTCATTGCCACCAAATGTCTCAAGTTTACCTTCGAAAGTATCACCAATTTTAAATCTTGAGTCAAAAAAATCACTGCCTGTTATGGCTAAATTTATATAGCCATCATCAAGAGGTTTATCAAAATTACCCTTATTAATGTTTGTTCTTACAAAATATGAATAAGAATCATCATAATATCTCATGTTAATAGGGTATTCAAGACCATCTACAAAAATATGGAAATTTGTTATTAATGGGGATATGTCTTGTATAAAATCAGAATATTTCTCTGCAAATTTATAAAATTTCTTATCATTATCAATGATTTTATCAATATTTTGGGGATTTCCTTGTGTTGAGTCAATTTCAGGTATATTAGAAAAATGAATTACTTGTTCAAAACCCGAACTCTTACCGATTTTATAGTAATATACTAACTCCCTAAGGGGGACCACCGACAATAAGGTTAAAAATAATAGAACAAGTATTTGTAAAATCGCTAAGTATTTATAAACGCCTTTATATTTTAATAACCGTTTTAGTATTATTAAGTTTTTCACCGTTTTCTCCTTCACCGTTTTCTCTTTCATAAATTATATTCTATAAATCCCCCTCTTTAACTAGCATATATGTATAGTATTAAAACTAAAACAGGTTTAAGTTAAAACCATGTTAAATGTTCTTAATAAAGGAAAAAGTGTACACAAAACCACAACTAATGTTTGCGATTAAGTGCACACTTTTATAATAATATTGTCTCGATTAACCCATATAATGCCCGCCATTAACAGCGATGATCTGTCCTGTGATATAGCTTGCATCATCAGATATTAGAAATTTAATAGTGTTTGCTATCTCATTTGGCTCTCCTATCCTTAATAATGGAACTTCGCTAGCATATGCATCTAATGCTGGTTTAGGAAGTCCTGCTATCATGTCTGTAAAGATCCCACCTGGAGCTACTGCATTTACTCGAATATTTGATGGACCTAGCTCACTTGCCAAAGCTTTTGTGTATGACATAATGGCTCCTTTAGTTGCTGAATAATGGCTTTCCATTGATCCACCAGTTTGTCCCCAAATAGAAGCTAGGTTTACGATTACTCCTGACTTTTTACTAATCATATTTTCCAATGCTAGCTTTGTACAATAAAACATCCCATCAACATTTACTGCAAAAATCTCATGCCACATCTCAATACTTACATCCTGACAAAAAGCTACAGAAGCTATACCTGCATTATTTACTAATATATCTACTCCACCAAAAGTATCCTTTATTTGCTTAAACATATTTTCGACTTGTTCAAATTTAGAAATATCTGCTTGTATAGCAATGGCATTTAAGCCTCGTGTTCTTAAGATTGTTACTACCTCTTCAGCTTTTTCTTTTTGCTCCTTGTAGTTTACGACTACATTGAGATTAGTATCATTTAAGCTTAGAGCAGTCGCACGACCGATTCCTCTAGAGCTTCCTGTAATCAAAATTGTTTTTCTCATTTATGCCACCATTTCCCTCAAATTGTATTTTTTTAAAGTATTTCTTGGTATAATAATAGCTTAAGGAGTTGAAATGAACAAGATGAAAAACAAATATTCCAATAAACAATTGGTAAAAAGATTTATTCCATATTATGGAAATTATAAGAAGATTTTTGCTTTTGATATGTTATCGGCGGTATTTACGGTGGTATCCGAATTAACTTTACCAGTTATCATCGGTACTATAACAAATAAAGCATCTTCTGACATTAGTAGCCTAACAATTGATTTTATATTAAGGGTTGCCCTTATATATTTAGGACTAAAGAGCATCGAGATATTAGCCAGTTACTTTATGCAAAAGTATGGACATATCATGGGAGCTAAGATAGAAAGAGACATGAGAAAAGAAGTCTTTACGCATATACAGACTTTATCGGATGAATTTTACAGTAACACAAAAATAGGTCAGCTTATGGCAAGAATAACTACGGATTTATTTGATGTTACGGAATTTTCTCACCATTTTCCAGAAGAAGTTTTGGTGGCTTTTGTAAAAGGAACAGTAGCATTTATCATACTTATAAATATAAATGTACCATTAACTTTGATTATGTTTACTATGTTACCACTTATGTTTATCCTTACTAAAACCGTAAGAGGCAAGATGAGAGATAGACAAAAAGACCAAAGACATCATATAGGAGAGATAAACTCAAATATCGAAGACTCTTTACTAGGAATTAAGGTTATTAAGTCCTTTGCAAATGAAGATATCGAAATAGAAAAATTCGAACAAAACAATCATAAGTTTTTAGATATTAAGAGTGGATTTTACTCAGTGTTAGCCAAATTTCATATGATAACAAGATTCCTAGATGCTTGTATGTATATGATAGTTCTTATAATGGGCGGTTACCTATTAATAAATGGCAGTATTGAACCAGGTGATTTTGTTATGTATATTATGTATACGACATCGCTACTAACTACGGTGATAAGGATTGTGGATTTCTCAGAAGTATTCGAAAAAGGGATGACTGGTATTGAGAGATTTGCAGAGATTATGGATGTGACACCAAAGATAAATGATAAAGAAAATGCCATTGAGTTAAAAGACGTTAAAGGTCATATTATGTTTAATGATGTTACATTTTCATATAATGATGATATGACACATCCAGAACTTAGAAAAGATGTGTTGAAAAACATCTCAATCGACATATTTCCAGGACAAAAGATTGCTATAGTAGGACCATCAGGTGGTGGAAAAACGACATTAACTAATTTGATACCAAGATTCTATGATATAGATTCTGGAAGCATTACCATTGACGGATTCGATGTAAGAGATTTACAAGTATCTTCTTTAAGAAATAATATAGGTATGGTTCAACAAGATGTTTATCTATTTAGTGGTTCTATAAAAGAAAATATCAGATATGGTAAACCAGATGCAAGCGATGAAGAGGTAAAAAGAGCATCTGAATTGGCAGGTGCTTCTGAATTTATAGATATACTTCCAGACAAATATGACACATATGTTGGTGAACGTGGTATTAAACTTTCAGGTGGACAAAAACAAAGGATAAGTATTGCTAGAGTATTTCTTAAAAATCCTCCAATACTTATACTAGATGAAGCTACATCAGCATTAGATAATAAGAGTGAACAAATAGTTCAACAATCCCTAGAAAAACTTGCTAAGGGTCGAACAACCATCACGATAGCACATAGATTATCAACAGTAATAAACTCAGATACGATTTTAGTACTTACTGATAATGGAATAGAAGAAAGCGGTACACATGAACAATTATTAGCCAATGGAGCTGCTTATTCTAGACTTTACAACACGATAGAAAACAGATCTATCCAGTAGGGGGGAATATGAAAAAACTTTGGGGAAGCACGGTCTTTGGAGTAGCAAAAGTAGTAGATGCTATATTCAAAGGACTGATATTTGTCACAGGTGGAATTGTCTCAATAGGACAAACAATAAAAAGTATACTAATACCAATAGTATTATTGTTAGTATTTTTAGCATTTCTAAATCCATTCTTACTAATAATGGCTGGCTCTATACTAATTCCTTTAGCAATTGTACTAATATTAGTATTTATTATTCCATTTATAGGAAATATTGCAGTTTCATCGCTTAAATACTATAAGTACACAGTAACAGAATTCTTATACGATTATGCAGACTTTTATAGATTATCTAAAGGAACTAAGACATCATATAAAGAATACGGTAATAGATATAGAAGAGAACAAGAAGAAAAAAGAAGAAAAGAACAAGAAGAAAGACAAAGAGCGGATAATGCTAGATGGGAAAAAATCTTTGAAGAATTCTTTAGAAGTCAACAAGGATATAATCAAGGCGGCTATCAAGGTGGATA
>JAAYEL010000117.1 GCA_012728755.1 Tissierellia bacterium
CAGGTGACGAGAACAATGCCTCAGAAATGGGTGCGTTCTGTAATCAGTTCGATAAAATCTGTAACGAAACAGGCTGTTCAACTATTTATTGTCATCATCACTCAAAAGGTGCACAAGGATTCAAAAAGGCTATGGATAGAGCATCAGGTAGTGGTGTGTTTGCAAGAGATCCAGATGCACAGCTAGATATGATTCAACTTGAAACGGATAGCGAATTCATCAATAACTATGCAGATAATCAATCGGATACAGCTTGGAGATTAGAATGTTCTCTTCGTGAGTTTCCAAACTTTAAACCACGTAATTTCTGGTTCAAGTATCCCATTCACGTTCTTGACGATGCTGATACATTAAACAAGTTATATAGCGAAGGTGATCCGAAAAATAACCTTTCTAAGAGTGGAAAGAGAAGCCAAACACCTGAGACTAGGAAAGAAGAATTTGATAGAGCTTTTGATATCAATTCCGATGATGGAAAGACTGCTCTTCAAAGTGATATTGCTGAATTCTTAGGTGTAAGCACTAGAACTGTAAGGGATAGAGTCAAGGAATTTAGTGATGAATATTCAACGGAAAAAGGCAGTGTTAGCAGGAAAAAGTAGCTGGTGGCGGAAAGGGAAAAGTTCCTATCTGCCTGCTGGCGAAAATGCTGGCGGAAAGGGCTTATATATAGTTAGCTTCCGCCAACACACTGACGCATGTTGTAGTAGGATAGGGCTTTAAAGCCCAGCCCTATCCCTACAAACGCATCAGCGTCTAAAACCTTTCTGCCAAAAAAAAGGAGAAACGAAAAAATGAAAATATTTCTATTAATGAATCCACCAACTGTAACAGCTCAAGAAAGAAAAGTTGCATTAGTGAAAAACAAACCAATATTTTATAAACCTGAAAATGTAAAGAAGGCTAAAGCAGAGATAATTAAATATCTAAAACCTTTCAAACCACCTAGCCCGTATGAAGGTGCAATTGAGCTTCATGTTGTTTGGTTATTTCCAAAAGGTAAATCACACAAGCATAATGAATGGCGTATTACGAAACCTGATACGGATAATCTTGAAAAGATGCTCAAGGATTGTATGACAGAAGTTGGTTTCTGGAAAGATGATGCTCAAGTGGTAAAAGAGATAGTTGAAAAGCGATGGTCAGATGATCCTACAGGTATTTCAATAGAAATGGACAAGTTAGATAAGATTCTAAAAGGAGGCTAATACATGGACAAAAAAACTTATTTATCTAGATATCATAATTTGGTATTGAAAATGAATCATTTAAAAAATGATATTAATAGATGTCAGGAACTAGCAGACTCCATTCCTGGTCCTAAGTATGATGATATGCCTAGAAATCCTAATAGAAATACGGATGCACCATTTGTAAAGTGGATACTTCGTAAGATTGAAAATGAGCATGAATTAGAAAGACTCGAACCTGAAGCCGAAAGATTAAGAAATGAAACTTTAGATGCTATTGCTAACATAGGTGATACTGAACTAGAATCAGTAATTATTCATCGTTATATCTATTGGAAGTCTTGGAACGAGATATCTGATCTAATATTTGCTTCATCAAGCACTGTAAGAAGACTACACAACAAGGCTATGGAACAATTTAATATACCAGAATAAAATGGCAAGGCATGACAAGGCGTGGCAACTTGTGACAATCAGGTCTATATGATATGATATAATTGGCAAAAGCCATAGAGATAGTGAAGGTCAACAGAGTCAAATCTGCTGGCCTTTTTTCATGCCAAAAGGAGGATGTTATTGTCAATGATAAATATTACAATTTTGATTGTGAGAAAACTATCAATTATGATTGTTAACTCATAATCAATTTTTATTAGTATCAGAAGAATCTATAATATCCTTTGTTCTATAAGATCTACCATTAATGTTTATTACATGTGAGTGATGAAGAAGTCTATCTAAAATAGCGTTAGCGATAACATTATCACCAAATATTTCTCCCCATCTCGATAATGGCTTATTGGTAGTGATTATGGTTGAATTTTTCTCATATCTTTTAGTTATTAATTGGAATAGAAGATTTGATGATTCTATATCTAACGGAAGATATCCAACTTCATCAATTATTAATACTTTATATTTTGCGTATGTCTTTAATTTTTGTTCTAATCTATTTTCTAGATGTGCTCTTTTTAGTTGAAGAACCAAATCGTGACAGTTAATGAAATAAGTTATCTGTCTTACTGTAGCTGCTTCGATACCTATTGATGTAGCTAAATGACTTTTTCCTACTCCTGGAGGTCCAATTAGTAAAATGTT
The DNA here is from genome assembly GCA_012728755.1 of Tissierellia bacterium. Classification (GTDB taxonomy): domain Bacteria; phylum Bacillota; class Clostridia; order Tissierellales; family Peptoniphilaceae; genus JAAYEL01. The sequence continues at coordinate 2,289 of JAAYEL010000117.1, forward strand.
TTCTTTATTCTCAAGAAATCTTAGATACTTGAAATCTATGATTTGATTCTTATTTATTGATGGCTGAAAATCAAAATCATAATCATCGAATGTCTTTATAAACGGGAAGTTTGCCACTTTAACATTTGCGATTTTAGCTCTTTCATTTTTATTATTAAGTTCAAGTCTTGTAAGCTCATAAAGTGCGTCTATAACGCTCTTAGAGCCTTCATTTATGAAATTAAGATAATTATCTATATTAATTTTGAATTGCTCTAATTTAAGTTCGTCTAAATTATTAATTAGCTTGTTGTAATTGTTTTGCATTTTATCTCCTTATCTTATCTAGAAGAGCTAAATTATCTTTAGCTATCTTATCTATATCAGTATTATCATTTTTTATTCTATATCCTAATCCTTCAACATAATGCTGCGCATTATAATTGAATTTTTTATTACTTAGTTCGTGTATAACTACTAATTCTGTGTTAAAATAAATATAGAGTTTATTATCAATGGGAACGAGTTTTACTCGTTTGTTAATAAACTTTACAGGTACAGAATACCCATTTCCTTTATATGGCACTAATAATGTTTGTGGCACTATTTTTGTCTCTACACTCTCAATGTAGGATTCTAACATCACTTTGTTAGGAAGAGGTTTTAGGTATTCTTTTTCTTTTTTAAATAATACTACAGCTGGCATATTAGTGGTTTTATTTAGTTCTTGATTTACCTTGTTATTTATTCTTTCTATAATTTCTATTAATTCAGTTTCATTATTAAATTTACCATCATATGGAATTAACCATGATAGGAATCTATTTGCTGATTCAACTTTACCTTTGGTCTCAGGGCTTCTGGTTTTACATAGTTTTATTTTAATTCCTAAATCACGTTCAAATTGTTTAATTTTAGGATGTTTATTCTTTGAACCATTCGTAATTGATACAACGGCTGACATATTATCAGTTAGTATGTGCTCTGGCAATCCGCCTAAATGATTAGCTGTTTCAATTACACATCTAATAAAGTCTTCAGTAGTTTTAGTTCTTGTGTATGTGAATTTATGGTATCTTGAAAATCCTAAGGTTGTTGTCATAATATTGAAATCAAATACATCTCCATCAATAGACGTCATTTTAAGACTTTCCTTCCAATCTATTTGAATTTGTTCACCAGGTTTTGTTTCATATCTAACATGAGGTGTCGTAGTCTTTTCAATTTTAATATCATTTATACTTGTATAGCTTCTAAATGTAGAATAACTAGGCAGTGCTTGATATTTATCTTTTAAATATTCATACACTCCTTTTTTATTTGCACCTTTTGCTTTAAATAATTCTTTGATTTCATCCTTACAAAAATCAAATCCACTATCTCTTTTTCTTGTAATCACTGTTTTACCACCATTTTCATAATATCTTTTAATTGTAGATCTTGCTTTTCCATATAATCTAGAAAGCTCACTATAGTTTGGCTTCATATTAAATGTTTTAAGTATACTTAATGTTCCTAATAAATTGTTCATGTATTATATTCCTCTTTTCTATTGAGTTATATAATATCAAAAAAACAAGCTAATGATAATGAGATGTTAATCAAAATTGTAACATTTCTCACAATCAAAATTGCTTGTTTTTATTCTATCACTAACACTATTGTGCATTTATTTATATTAGAGCTTTATTAGTTAATCATGAAACAACAGAAGTAATCTATCCATATTTCTTTTTAAATATTGATGAATTAGGAATAAGTGGTGTAATAGTTTGGATTATTATTCTCTTCATTGCCTTTGTTGCTTTAGCTTATCTATTCTACTTATTTGATAAGATAGAAATTGAAAATGGTAAATTAAAATTTTATATTAAAAAGAAAAAAATAAAAGAGGTCGAATGACCTCTTGTTTTTTTTAGTGGCGCCCGCAGTAAGACTCGAACTTACGACACCGTGATTAACAGTCACGTGCTCTAACCAACTGAGCTATGCAGGCGTGTATAAAATAAAAAAAGAGACAGCCTGGCAATTACCTACTCTTGCACGTAGTACTACCATCGGCGCGAAAGTGCTTAACTTCTGTGTTCGGGATGGGAACAGGTGTGTCCACTTTACCATCATCACCAGGCTATTTCTTTCAAAACTAGATAAAAATCGTCAAAGAATAAGGTTAAGTCCTCGTTCTATTAGTACTGGTCAGCGCAAACATGTCACCATGCTTCCACACCCAGCCTATCAACCTAATGGTATATTAGGGAACTTACTAATTGGGAAATCTCATCTTAGAGGAGGCTTCGCGCTTAGATGCTTTCAGCGTTTATCCTTTCCGTACTTAGCTACCCAGCTATGGCTCTGGCAAGCCAACTGGTGCACCAGCGGTACGTCCATCCTGGTCCTCTCGTACTAGGGACAGCTCTCTTCAAATTTCCAACGCCCACGACAGATAGGGACCAAACTGTCTCACGACGTTTTGAACCCAGCTCGCGTGCCGCTTTAATGGGCGAACAGCCCAACCCTTGGAAGCTTCTCCACCTCCAGGATGCGACGAGCCGACATCGAGGTGCCAAACCATGCCGTCGCTGTGAACGCTTGGGCATGATCAGCCTGTTATCCCCAGGGTAGCTTTTATCCGTTAAGTCACGGCCCTTCCACGTGGTACCGCAAGATCACTAAGTCCGACTTTCGTCCCTGTTCGAGTTGTAACTCTCACAGTCAAGCTCGCTTCTGCCTTTACACTCTACAAATGATTTCCAACCATTCTGAGCGAACCTTCGAGCGCCTCCGTTACTCTTTAGGAGGCGACCGCCCCAGTCAAACTGCCCATCTGACACTGTCCTTTGGAATCCACTTCCACTAGTTAGAAACTCGATAGGCGAAGGGTAGTATCCCAACGATGACTCCACCAAGACCGAAGTCCTAGTCTCATAGTCTCCTACCTATCC
>JAAYEL010000118.1 GCA_012728755.1 Tissierellia bacterium
ATACTGAGCTTCAAGGCAATAATACAAACACTGCATTGTATAATGCTTATCTAAAGATATTGGAAATAGAAGGTTACAATGAAGATCTTTTAAAACTATCAAATAAGGATGAGATAAATGTAGCTGAACTAACAACAAGTGATTTTGAAATTAAGGATATGGTAAAATCTATCTTTAAAGTGCTTGGAATCAATACTGAGATATTGGAGTTTAATGCAGAGCTTGAAGGAAAAATATTTGAACAACAACCCTCTTATCAGTTTTGGCACCTACTTTATTCGGCTGAAGATGATTATAAGGAGTATAGTGAAAAGGATATATTGCTGTATGGAAATGAAAACATTGGTTTAAAGAAGCAACTGTGTGCAAAGTTTGGCTTTGCACCAGAGCATGCTAAGATATTGGCTAATGTTGCATTTCAAGATGATTATGGTAGCTTGTCAACAAAGGCGATGCGTAGAATCTATCCTTACATCAAAGAGTCTATGTATAGTGATGCCTGTAAATTGGCTGGATATCGACATTCTAAACACTCGCTTACAAAAGAGGAGATAGAAAACAGAGTTTTGAAAAGTAAGCTAGATGCAGTAAAGAAAAACAGCTTGCGTAACCCAGTAGTTGAAAAAATTCTTAACCAGTTAGTAAATGTAGTAAATGCATTAATTGATAAGGAAAACGATAAACTGGAGCGCGAAGGTAAGCCCCGCAACTTTCATTTTGATGAGATACGGATAGAATTGGCACGAGAACTGAAAAAGAGTGCGGATGAAAGAGCTGAAATGACTTCTAATATAAATACAGCAAAAAGAGCATACGAAGATATAACTAAGTTATTACAGGCTGAGTTTGGTGTGAGAAATCCTACTCGCAACGATATAATACGATATAGGCTATATGAAGAACTTAAAGATAATGGGTATAAAGATTTGTACACTAATACTTATATCCCAAGAGAAAAATTATTTAGCAAGGAGATAGATATAGAGCATATTATTCCTCAGTCAAGAATGTTTGATGATAGCTACTCAAATAAAACAGTAGTTTATAGGATGGACAACCTTAAAAAAGGGAACAGAACAGCTATTGATTATATTGAAGATGAGTATGGAGAAGAAGGAGTAAATAAATATGTAATGAGGGTGGAAAAGCTTTTTGAATTAAATGGTAAGAGCGGAAACGGTATCACAAAAGCTAAATATCATAAGTTTTTAAAGCGAGCATCTGAAATAGGTGATGGATTCATAGAACGCGACTTGCGCGATAGCCAGTATATAGCAAAGAAAGCCAAAGAAATACTATTTCAAATTACCCGAAGGGTTGTATCCACATCAGGCCGTGTAACAAATAGACTGCGCGAAGATTGGGATTTAATAAATGTGATGAAAGAGCTCAATCTTCCAAAGTATCGTGCACTAGGACTCACAGAGATGGAGGAGAGAAAGTTTGGGCAAGAGATAGAGATGATTAAAGACTGGACAAAGCGAGATGATCATCGCCACCATGCTATGGATGCGTTAGTAATAGCATTTACTAAACATGCCCATATTCAATTCCTTAACCACCTTAATGCGCGTAGAGACTGCACTCATAAACTTCATAGACATATTATTGGAATAGAAAACAGAGAAACGGAATTGATAGATAACGGTAATGGAAGAAAAAAGCGCAAATTTACCACGCCCATACCCAATTTTAGACAAGTAGCTAAAGAGCATATAGAGCGTGTGCTCATTTCTCATAAAGCTAAGAATAAGGTTGTTAC
>JAAYEL010000119.1 GCA_012728755.1 Tissierellia bacterium
ACGCTGATTGGGCTATTGTGCGAGAAATAATGAAACTATGAATCAAGGAATATACGAAGAATTGGTTACACAGCTTGTTGAAAACAAGCTTTCGAAACTAGACAAACAACAGTTTTATATCAAGAAGAGTCAACTAGATAAAGAGGAGGCATCAACGATGCTCTCTAAACATCTGGCACAATCTTTTAAAGCTGCATTGGCTTACATAAAAGGTGATAATCAACTGGAAAAGCAGATAGAAATTGCCAATAAAATCATTCTACTTTTAAAAGATGCATTAAACATTGAAGAATTTGAAGATGATCTTATTGCCATTGAAGGGAAGATATTGAAAGCTGTATTCTCAAAAGTAGATGCACATTTTTCTGATCTTGATTTGCATTTAAAAGAAATAACTCCTTACACTCGATTGACACATAGTGAGTTGTTTACTGGTGGAAATGTGGGTTTGTCGTTAGAAAGTGAACTTAAAAAAGAGATTCTATCAGCCAATAGGATAGATTTTTTGGTATCCTTCATCAAGTTTAAGGGAGTCATAATACTCGAAAAGGCATTGAAAGAGTTTACCGATAGAGGTGGTAAACTAAGGGTAATTACCACTACTTACATGGGAGCCTCAGACTACAAAGCCATACAAATGCTTTCGAAGCTAGAAAATACAGTAGTAAAGATATCATATAATACTGGCAACGAGAGGCTTCATGCCAAGGCTTATTTGTTTTATAGAAACACTGGGTTTCACACTGGATACATTGGCTCATCCAATTTTTCACGTTCTGCCCTAACAGATGGGCTTGAATGGAATCTGAAAATAACAACCAAAGAGGTAAGCCATATTATCGATAAGTTTCAAAAGACATTTGATGCCTATTGGAAGAGTGATGATTTTGAAACTTTTGATGATGCCAAACATAGAACAAAACTAATAGACTCTTTAGATAGAGGGAAGATTTCAAAAAGTTATTTGCCTTCTACATCCTTCTTTGATATAAAACCATATCCGTATCAAAAGGAAATATTAGAGAAATTGGAAGTAGAACGAAGTGTTCACAATCGCTGTAGAAACTTAATAGTAGCTGCCACAGGAACTGGAAAGACCATAATATCTGCATTTGATTACAAGCTATTCAAGCAAAACAATAAGTCTGCAAAATTATTGTTTTTAGCTCACCGACAAGAAATACTTGTGCAATCTCTAGAAACCTTTAGAGGTGTATTGAAAGATAATAATTTTGGAGAATTGTGGGTAGGAGGTAATGTGCCTAATAATTATGAGTTTGTTTTTGCCTCGGTTCTTTCACTCAACAATAAGCTCGATTTATTAGATTTAAGTCCTTATTATTATGATTATATCATCATAGATGAATGTCATCATCAAACTGCTAAAAGTTACAGAAGTATTATCAATTACTTCAAACCAATAGTCCTTCTAGGACTAACAGCTACACCTGAAAGAATGGATGGAGGAGACATTCAAGAGGACTTTTGCGATAGAATAGCTGCAGAGATTAGGCTTCCCGAAGCCCTAAACAGGAAGTTACTCTCTCCATTTCAATATTTTGGAATATCAGATAGTATTGATTTGTCAAACGTATCCTGGGTAAGAGGTCGCTACGTGATAAGTGAATTAAGTAACTTATATACTGCCAACGATAGAAGAGTTGGAGAGATTATCAACAATTTACAAAAGTACACTAAAGATATACATGATGTTAGAGCCTTAGGTTTTTGTGTTACAATGGAGCATGCTAAATATATGGCTGAGAAGTTTACTCTTGCTGGTTTTAAAGCGAATTACTTAACGAGTGATAATAGTCAAAATAGAAATGAAATAAGGCAACAATTTAGCAAGAAAGATATCAACTGTCTGTTTGTTGTTGATATCTTTAATGA
>JAAYEL010000120.1 GCA_012728755.1 Tissierellia bacterium
AACTAGAAGAGCTTAAGGAAGAAGATGCGAAGGCAGAAAAGAAGGCTCAGTCAGTAGAAAAAGTTGAGACAGAAGATGAAGAAGATGAAGAAGATGTTGAAGATGAATTAGCTGAAAATTATCCAGCTATAGCAACTCCAGCAATTCCTATGCCCATTATGAGAATGGCGAAATCATCAGGTGGATTACAAGATACAATTGGAGTAGATAAAACAGCTAAACGAACACCGGGATGTCGAACTTTTGAGGTAAATTTAAATATTACAGGAGAGCCCCAAAAAGCTCCGGTCGATGTTGTACTTGTGATCGATAGATCTGGAAGCATGGGTTTTCCAGCAACAACTAATCCAACAAGAACTAGACTTTACTATGCAAAGCTTGCAGCAATTAACTTTGCCGGGAGAGTCTTAGGTTCAAATGGAATCCCGGGCAGTCGAGTATCTGTAGTGAGTTTCAGTGGCCCAGAATATGCTACAGGTAGTTGGTTTGATCCTCAACGACATTATGGTCAACAAAATCAGGCAACTACAAATCTTGATTTATCTAGTGACTTAGCGACAGTAACTAATAGAATTAATAGTATTACTGCTGTTGGAGGTACAAATACCGAAGCAGGATTTAAACAAGGACAGAGCGTTATCCAAGGATCAACAAGTAATCAAAATCCAAACTCAAATAAAGTAGTGATCATGTTAACAGATGGATTACCAACTGCAAGTAACGGCAATCCTTATGCTGACACTACGAATATTAACCATGTTCATATCCAAAGTGCTATAAATGCAGGTAAAAATATCTATCAAAATGATATAGCTGATGTCTTTACTATCGGTTTAACAACCGGCATGAATGCTACTGAAAAGGCACTAGCAGATAATATACTAACACAAGCACAGAATAAGGGTTATTACCCAGCTCCATCAGCTACAGACCTTGATGCGATATTTAATGCAATTTCACAAAGTCTTGGCTATGCGGCGACAAATGCAAAAGTAGTCGATAAAATTGGTGACAATTTTGATTTAATCGAATCTAGTTTACCAGCAGGTGCAACTTATAATGCAGCTACTAGAGAAATAACTTGGAACCCAGGAACAATATATGAGAGTGCTCAACTTAAATATACAGTTGTAGCGAAGCCGGATTTCCCAGGAGGACTAGCAGATACCAATGAATTTGCAAAATTAACCTACAAAGATATATTTGGTGTTGATGGTAAAACAAAAGATTTCCCAGTACCAAATGTAAACGTTCCAACTCTTATTAAAGTTAGCCTGACTGATGCAACAATCAATTCAGGAGATTCAATTAACTTAGGAAGTGGAACAGACGCTGATGGTGAAAACTATATGAGCCCTGTCACAGGTGGGGATAATGATGGAAAAACCTTCACTTATGAATGGCGAAAAGTAGGGGATGACACTGTCATATCAAATGATAAAAATCCAAGTGTTAGCCCTACAGAAGATACTCAATATGAATTAACAGTTATAGACTCAAATGGCTGTAAAGCTAAAGCAACAATGTGGGTTAGAGTGACTAGTCTTACAGATGTAACTATAACGAAAAAAGTAACTGGAAACATGGGAGATATGAAAGGAAACTTTCCATTTATAGTAGAGATTGAAGGAGAGGATGAGCCAAGAGAATTTATTTTATCTCACGGTGAATCTTATCGCTTGGAAAATATCCCTAGAAATGCTCAGTTAACTTTAACTGAAACAGACAATAGAGATCATGATGTTACAGTAACGATTAATAGCAGTGAAATTTTTGCGCAAGAAGGTAAGTATATTATTGATTTAGCAGAATTAACTGGTGAAGATATAAAGATTGAAGTAACAAACCATAGAAATATCTTAATCGACACTGGTGTAACACTTGATTCACTACTATACATTCTAATTTTACTAGGAGCAGTATTTGGATTAACTATAAAAGTTATTCTTAAAAAGAACTATGAATAAAGCAACTAGAGGAGGCCATTATGAAGAATAAAAAGGAGGACGAAAAATTAAAAGAAATTGAAGAATGGTTAGAGAAAGTTCGTTTTCAAAAAAAGTTCTTCGGTGGCGTAGATGAACAGGATGTTTGGACTAAAATCAGTGAATTAAATAAATTGTATGAATCAGCATTAAGAGATGAACGAGTTCGGTATGATACTTTACTCGAGCACTACAGAAAGACAGAAATAGAGAAGCAAGATCGAGAGGAAGACCTCTCATGAATGAAATGATTAAAAAGAGAAGAGATAAACTAGCTTTGAAAGAAGGCTATATAGGTCTTCTAGTTCGGATAATGATACTAGCAAGCATAGGAGTTCTTCTATTTACTCAAGTATTTTTAATAGCTAGGGTAAAAGGAAATGAGATGTTCCCTGCAATTAAAGATGGGGATTTGGTACTTGCCTTCAGGCTCGAGCAAAATTATGAGAAGAATGATCTAATAAGTTACAAGCTTGATGGTAGAAGAAGAAT
>JAAYEL010000121.1 GCA_012728755.1 Tissierellia bacterium
ATATAAAAGCCTCTCTACATCGTATTTATCATGATTTGCAACGATTTAATATCGTAACTGCTGAAAAGGTCAAGAGCGAGTTTTTAGGGCTTAATGAAAGTGGAGAGACTGTTTTAAAGCTATTTGATAAGCATAATGATGATGTTGAAGCTTTAGTTGGTATTTCAAAATCAGCAGCAACTCTACAGAAGTATAAAGTAACTAGAAAGCATCTAGCAAACTTCATTAAATCAAAACACAGTGTCTCAGATTACGCTTTGAAATCAATTAACGATATGTTTATTAGGGATTTTGAAGTCTATCTTTTAACCAAAGAGAATTTAAGCCACAATACTATGGCCAAGTTTATGCAGTTTTTCAAACGTATCATAATATTAGCTCGTAATAATGGAGTTATTGTACATGATCCATTCGCAAACTATAAAATTCAACTTAAGAAAGTGGATAGGGGTTACCTCACAGAAAAAGAGTTGAATATGATTATTCAAAAAACATTCCCAATAAAAAGATTAGAACAGGTAAGAGATATCTTTATCTTTTCATGCTTTACGGGATTGGCTTATATTGATGTAAAGGAGCTGAAAAGAGAAGATATTCGCACTTCTTTTGATGGTAATAAATGGATTATGACAAAGCGTAAAAAAACTAATATTGATGTTAATGTGCCTCTCATGGACATACCTAAAATAATATTAGATAAATATAAAGGTCAACTTCCTGATGGTAAAGTTCTGCCTGTACTCAGCAATCAGAAAATGAATGCTTATCTCAAGGAAATAGCTGATTTATGTGGAATTAAGAAGAATTTGAGTTATCATCTAGCCAGGCACACTTTTGCAACAACAGTTACTCTATCTAAAGGTATTCCCATTGAAACCGTAAGCAAAATGCTAGGTCATACAAATATTGAAACAACTCAAATCTATGCTAGGATTACTAATGAGAAAATCAGTAAAGATATGGAGGGATTGTCTGCGAAGTTTGGTGAGAGTGAGAGGTTGTTACATTGATTTTTCATTATACATCTTCCCTCCACTTCTTGTAGTTTACTATGGGAGCTTTTAGTTAACTAGGAGCTCTCCAACTTCTACAAATAATTAGTCACTTAACTCTTAATAAAACCTCCTTTTCGCTGTAAAGCATGAAGACAATCTTTTATGTTTTATCTCCCAGTGCTCTCCATCTCCTAGAACGCCCAGTTTTAAAGAATTGCTAACATAACGATTATTAATAGAGTCTATAATATCGATAAAGTACTTTACTAGATTTACTTTGTATCACAAGTTTATATGATTTGATTTTGATGTTTATTCTATCACATGATCCTCCATGATTTCATGTAATCATAATTTTTCCAGTATTTCTCTAGTTCAGTTGATGGTAATGTAGTAGGAGATTCTTCAAAGCTCCAAAACTCCTCAGGATTGTGTGGTCCTAAATAAGCGTTACAATTTATTTTACAAATATAGTCTTATTAATCCAGTTGCAAAGCTAGCTTTGCAACTGGATTTTTTCTTTTATAGGTTCTAATCTTTATTTCCTTTTGTTCATGCATTTGCACTGGGGTTTACATATAGCATGAGTAATGCGGCCTTTTAGTATTATAAATCCTTATAGCATCTTGCACTAAT